>JAOXSH010000110.1 GCA_025800145.1 Cohaesibacter sp. | reverse complement strand
ATGACCGGATTTTATTGGCTTTCTGGTAAGAAGCTTTTGCTGCCATGGTCTGGTTGACCACAAAGCAAGAGCGACGCAGTCCAGAAAGCCAATAAAACCGGCCTTCGGTGCTTTGAAATGGTTTACTGAGAGCGTTATCTTTCTAGGGCGCGCCTCATTGAATTGTCTTGACAATTTAATGCAAAAGGTTCGCATCAAAAAAGAAAATACCCCGGCATTGTCCGTCGAAAGATACCTTCTCAGTAAACCATTTCAAAGCATCCTATGGGTCAATCTTTCATGCCGTTGGTTTAACCGTCTTCCTCATCCGGCTGATAGATCAGAATATCGCCCGGCTGACAGTCCAGAACTTCGCAAATCTTGTTCAGGGTTTCAAACCGCACACCCTTGACTTTGCCTGATTTCAGTAAAGAGACATTCTGTTCGGAAATGCCAATCAATTCGGACAGGGCTTTGGACTTCATTTTACGCCGCGCAAGCATCACATCCAGTTCAATCATGATGGCCATGATCACGCCCTCCTAAACGAACTGGTCATTTTCTTTTTGAATCAGGGCCGCTTCGCGAAGCACCCAGGCAAGCGTGACAAAAAGAGCGCCAAAAATCAAAAAGAAGATTTCACCCCCCTCAATTTCGATATTGAGAACTATATTGCCTTCACCCAGATCCAGTGTCGACAACACAGAATGAATGGGCTCTTCGGTCAGATCCAGAATGGCGAAAATGAGAAAGTGAATGCCCGTATTCAGGATATTTGAAAGCGTTTTGGGAGAGAAAAAATCCAGCCTTTGAAAGGCACAAAACAATTTGCGCATGTCCCAGACGATAAAAATAATGGCACCCAATATCACCAATTCACTGATCACAAGGCCGATTTGCTGGAGTTTTGGCAAGTCATTATAGCTCCGCTCAATCTCGCCATAGTCAACCATATTGGCGCCAACATCGAACGGATCCAGACCAAAAAGCTCAACCGTTATCAGAGAGGCAATCAAGACGAGCAGAATGAGACATAAGCTCAGAAACCATTTCATAATTTGACTGACACGCATGATCTTGCGATGGCGAATAGGGACATCTGATTGAATTTTATCGATCATTTTCTCTGACCTGTTTGCTGACGACAAAAAGTGTCTGTCTGGCTTTCTCTTTCATGCCCCAAGCCCGATAGGCGAAGCAAGGGGGCTTTTTGAAAAAATATTATGACGGCCCTTGACTTTTCAACAAATATATAGGATTTAAAAATTAATGTAAAACGATAATAAATATATTATTTGAATTAATTTATTATCGAAAAGCTTCTTGAACTATGACCTTGCCGCTCAACCATGCCAATAGGACAGACTGATGAAACCCATATTTCTAATGATCAAGAAAAGCTTACTGCCTCTGCTCGCGCTGACAGGCCTTCTCGCAGTAAATCCTGCCCTTGCTTCAGACCTTCCAAAGCTGGATGGTCTCTATTCTGTTAAAGGCCCCAAACCCAAATTCAGTTGGTATGGCCCTTATGTGGGGGCCCAATTGGGAGCAGGATTGTTAGTCAGCCAAACAAAATCAGGCAAAACCAAGAAGACAGTGACAGCTGGGGGTCTGAATGGGGGGCTGTATGCCGGTTACAATTGGCAAATGGCAGGCGTCATCTTTGGTCTTGAAGCGGATATCAAATCCAACAGGTTCAAAAAAAGCGCCACCATCGGCTCTCTTGGTACGGTGACCAGCAAGACAAACTGGAGCACAGGCCTAAAGGGGCGCATCGGCCTGCCCGTTGATCGTTTCATGCCTTATGTCAGTTTGGGTCTGGAGGTTGGAGATTACCATCTGATCGCCAAGGGACAGAAAAAGAAATCCAATATGGCCAGTCTGACCCTTGGGGGCGGCGTGGAATATGCCCTCAATGACAGGGTCAATATCCGCGCAGATTACACAGCTAAAGGGTTGCATAACAAATCTTACAATTTCAGTGGAACCACTTTCAAAAATACCGCTGGATCGCACCAGCTAATGGTCGGGATCTCTTATAAATTCTAGTGCCTATAATCTAGTGGGGACGTCGCTGGCGCCTGATCTCGAAAAGACCTGCAACCGCTACAGACGAGATCAGGCGCCGGGGGCAGCATGCACATTTTATCAATAGACAGACAGGAGAATCGATTATGAAAAACCATCGCGTCTTTTTACTGGGCCTTGATATTTCCAGCCGCATTTCCCTGCTACTTTCCTGTATAGTGATGATTGTGCTGCTCAATAGTTGAAAAAGTCGCCGGCTTGTTGCTTGCAAAGCGTGCCATGTGGCACTCTAGCCCTTCTTGTTGCGATCAAAGTGATAGTCACTGATCGCAACAGACCGGTTCAATGCAAGTGTCACATTAAAGGCCGATATGACAGAGACGCCAACAATCATTCGCCAACTGGACGATGCCACCATCAATAAAATCGCCGCTGGTGAAGTGGTCGAACGCCCGGCCTCTGTGGTCAAGGAGCTGGTGGAAAATGCCATTGATGCAGGCGCCAGCCGTATCGAAATCATCACCGCAGGCGGTGGCAAAAATCTGATCCGTATCACAGATGATGGCATAGGCATGACACAGCGCGATTTGGCTCTGGCCATTCAGCGCCACTGCACTTCGAAACTGGATCCTGATGATTTGATGGATATTCGCCATCTTGGATTTCGCGGAGAGGCGCTTCCCTCAATCGGGTCAATTGCCAAGCTCGGCATCACCACCCGCCACCAAAGCGAGCCGCACGCTTGGGAGATTGAGATAAAAGGGGGCAGAAAAGGTGAGATCAAACCCGCTGCTCTGAGCAAAGGCACCCGCATTGAGGTTGAAGATCTGTTCTTTTCCACGCCAGCGCGGCTGAAATTTCTCAAAACAGATCGGGCAGAAAATACCGCCATTTCCGAGATCATCAAGCGCATTGCATTGGCGCATCCCCATATTCGCTTCACCTTGACCGGCGCTGACCGCTCTCGCCTTGATTATGCCGCCTGTAAAGGCGAAGACGCCCATTTGGTGCGCATGGGGCAAGTCATGGGCAAAGCCTTTCGCGACAATGCGGTGGAAATTGACGCCATCCGTGATGAGGTCCGCCTGACCGGCTTTGCAGGCCTGCCAACCTTGAACCGCGCCAACAGCTTGCAGCAATTCATCTTTGTCAATGGTCGTCCGGTAAAGGACAAAACCATATTGGGGGCCATTCGTGGCGCTTATGTCGATTTTCTGGCTGGCAATCGCTATCCATGCGTGGTGCTGTTTCTGGATCTCGATCCCCATCAGGTGGATGTCAATGTCCACCCAACCAAAGCCGATGTGCGCTTTCGCGATCCCCAGCATGTGCGCGGACTGGTGGTCGGGGCCATTCGCCATGCACTGATGGAAGCAGGGCACCGCGCTACCACAACAGGCGGCGAAGCAACGCTGGCCGCTTTACGGCCCGATGGTATGCGCAACACGCAGGCCGCTACCAGACAGCAAAAAGCCCCCTTCGCACCCCAAAGCGCAGCTCCGGCCCATCCTCAAGACTGGGAATGGCGACACTCCCCCTATGCACCGCAAAGTGAGGCAGTCCAAACAGAGAAAGGCGCACAGGAACAGGCCGGTCCTTATAACAATTTAACAGATGCTCAATCGGCACCAGCCTCAGCTCTGCCAGAAGAGGGGGCAATACAGGCATCCATACAGCGGCCAGAGCAGCAAGGCCGCATGGCAGATGTCTCGATCCCCAGCGCCGATGCAAGAGCAGGGGATATTCCTTTGCAAGAAGCCAGGCTCTCCCGGCCTTTGGGAGCGGCGCGGGCCCAAATTCATGAAAATTACATCATCGCCCAAACCGAAGATGGCTTGGTCATTGTCGATCAACATGCCGCCCATGAACGACTGGTCTATGAGCGGCTCAAAAAAGCCATTGCGCAAAAGGGCATCGCACGGCAAGGTCTGCTCATCCCCCATATCGTGGAAATGGAAGAAGAGGATGTTGCCAGACTGGACGAGGCAAAAGAAGAGCTGCAAGCTCTGGGTCTGAGCCTTGAGGCCTTTGGCCCCGGTGCCGTGGCTGTGCGCGAAACACCGGCCATTTTGGGCAAACCCAATCTGGACCGGTTGGTGCGCGACATTGCCGATGATTTGGCAGAATGGGATAAAGCCACAAGAGTGGAAGAAAAAATCCACCATGTCGCCGCCACCATGGCCTGTCACGGCTCTGTGCGCTCAGGCCGTCGCATGCGGGCCGAAGAAATGGACGCACTACTGCGCGAAATGGAAGCCACGCCCCATTCGGGCCAATGCAACCATGGCCGCCCCACTTATGTCGAGTTGAAACTAAGCGATATTGAACGTTTATTTGGTAGAGCTTAGGCTCAGGATTTTACGACATGCCAGCGTCATACAAAGCTGCTCAAACCATAGCGTGATTGCAGAAAAAAAGGCCAAAGGCTATGGAACATATTCGCCACAGTTTGAAAGCCACCCTCTATTCCTTTGGTGGTTTCAAAAGACTGATGCAGGAAACAGCTGCGCAAGCGGAAGTTATTCTCTATGGCGCTTTGCTGATCGGATATGGATGGGTCGGGGCAACCCTGCTGGACTTTGCACTCCTGACCTTCTTTTTCCTGCTGATCTTGGGACTGGAAGCGCTCAATACCGCCATTGAAGTGTTGGTTGATCATCTGACCATGGATTTTGCCGAATTTGCGAGACAGGCCAAGGATTTGGGCTCTTTTGCAGTTTTTTGTGGCCTCGCCATGATGACGCTTTATAGTGCATGGGTCTTTTATACCAACGGCATAAAAGATTGACCCATAGGATGCTTTGAAATGGCTTCCTGGACTGCGTCGCTCTTGCTTTATGGTCAACCAGACCATGGCAGCAAAAGCGTCTTACCAGAAAGCCAATAAAATCCGGTCATATGGGGTAATCTTTCGTGCCGTTGGTATTACAAGGCGCTCGTTTGAACCTGATCGGGAACTGAGAAAAGAATGGGTAAGGCCAAATCTGCAACCATCCGCACCCTGCGCAATCAATTGACATCCGCGATAAGACTGCGCAAAGCCTTGATCGGCATCCTCATGTTAGCAATCGCGCTTGGCTTGCTTTTGGGTCCGAAATGGGAAGGGGACAGCACACTTTTGCTCATCCTGTCCATGTTCATCGCCTTCATTTCATTGGGCCTTGCCTATACCGGATTAAGCCAGGCCATTATGGGCTGGTCAAAAGAAACGGAAATTGATTTCGACAAACAGGATGTACGCCATTATACCGCCTCGCTTTTCGGGCGCTCGCGCCCCTTCACAATTGCGTTTTTAAAAATTGATGCAATGGAGCCGGTAAAACCGGAATTTTCCGAACAGGGCGGTATCTCCCTGCAATTGAAAGACAATCAGGATCGTGTCATGATGACAATCGGGTTGTTCGATGATGAAGATGACGCCTTGATGTGCAAACGCCAAATGCTGGAATGCTTGCAAAAACACCAATCAGACCCCAGCTAAAGCGAAACAATTTGCAATCTTAAATGCTAAGCAACCACATTGTTTGCGCGCCCTCGCAGGCCCGAGTGCTAACGAGGGTAGCCGTGATAGATTGCAATATGTGCAGTATAAAAGAATCGCATACGATTTTTCGTATGCGTGAACCGCTAGGTGATCGCAGCTTGTCTGCGCGCCCTCGCAGGCCCGAGTGCTAACGAGGGATAGCCGTGAGAGGAAAGAATATGTCCTGTTGTGGAAATGGCACAAAAGTCAAAGATGATCCGCTGGCTTTTCGCAATCACTATCCTCTGCCAGTGCGTGCCATGGTGGGGATCTTCGGATTGGTGTTGCTCTCGATCCCCTATTATTTGCTGATTGCCCCCGGCTGGAACCATTTCTCGTGGATGCTGATCCCCTATGGCGTGATGGGAACCGGGGCAGGGTTGGCTGGCTTTTCCTTTTGTTTGTCGGCTGTACTGGGCGAGGCAAGAGAAAGCAGGGTCGATCTGGCCACACAAAGGCTCAAGCAGACTGTGCGTGGCTGGACCCTGAAGCCGACTGTCATTGAAACGTCGTTCACTGATATCGCCTTTTTCGACATGAAACGTCCCTCTTGGGCAACTCAAGAGAATATATTGACATTGGTGCCGGTTCTGGAAAATGGCGATAGCCTGCCAGCCTTTGGTTCATTTCCGAGCGAAGAAGAAGCACAAAAAGTCATGGCCTTGATGGGGCATATGCCAGAGGGGCCATCAGAAATAGCCCGCCATTGGACAAAGGCAGAGCTGGATGCGCTGAAATATTCCATCGCGGCACAAAATCAGGGCCAAGCAGACAGTCAGGTCCAAGCAGACAGGCAGAAAAGCTGTGGCTGTCACTGATGAGGATCACCAAAATGCGTCAAACAAAAGCCCGCGTCAGTCGGGCTTTTGGTTGCAAGATTATTTCAACTGACCAAAGCCTGCTGTGAAGCCATCCAGCGGAATGGGAATGCCAATGCCTTCTTCCGGTGTCTGAAAGACGATGAAAGTGGCAAATTGGCCATCACTGAGCAGCTTGATCAATTTTTCATCCATGATAATTTCGGCTATGCAACCTTGTGGCAGACAGCGAATGAAACCGGCCCGGCCCACATCAGTATCATCAACGCGCAAGCCAAGGCCATGGGGAAGCAAAACCCCAAGAGGCGAGAGCACACGCAAGATACGGGCTGACTTATCGGCTGTTTTCAGCACAATCACCGTCAGGCCCACATTATCGCGATCCGCAGCTGTCACATATTGCATAAGCGCACATTGTTCAGAGCGCGCGCCAGGAGGCGTGTCGCAGCGAATCTCCCATTCCCCATGAACAGAGCGAACAGCCCCTTGTGCCTGTGCGTGATCTATTTGTATCAGGCCCCCCGCAAAGAGCATGGCAATGAGCAGCAAAAAGCGCTTTATTCCCCGGTTGATAAATCCTTGATCCATAAATCCTTGATCCATGTCTTTTCCTGCACACATGTCTTTTCCAAAACAGGAACGGACGATGCGAAGGGCAGAGCGTCTGCCAGCTGGGTTTGAAGGGGTCTGCATCTGGCCAGTCACCGTGATCTTTCTTGCAAAAATAAACAAAACCTATTTGCCTGATTCGCGAGCACCTTGTCGCTGAAAAGCATGGTTTGGCGAGCATAGTTAACAAATGTGGCAAGAAAAGATTGGGGAAAAATATCATATTGAATAGAAAATACGAATTATCCCTAATATGGAAAAAGCGGAAAACAGCGTCTTTTTCTGTAAATAGTGTCAAAGTGTCGCACAAAAGTATAGAAGGAAAGAGTTGCGACAGGCTGTCGCATGTGGCTGAATAAGGATAGATTGATCTATGTCAATTGACTGTGCCCGGCTGGACCCATTGGGCAAGGACCATGAACAGGACACTCCCTGACTGGCCAACGGCACAATCAGACAAGCGGCCTCTTTTGTTAATGCCCACACAGGCAAGGACAAAAGAAAGCACAGGAACGGCAGGATCTGAACAGGTCTGTATGATGCAAAACTCTTTGCAAAGAGAGTTGGATGCCAAGAGGCTGTCTGTGAAAGAAAGTCTTGGAGCGAAATGCACCATATGGATGTCTTCGCATGAGGGGCGAAGAAAGTAGGAGGAGCGAGGACGTGTCTATCGGCAAACGTCTAGTAGAAAGTTTCAAGCAAGCACCGGCCCTGCTGGTGGCCTTGCTGTTCAGCGTTGCCCAGGCAGGCTTGATGTCAGGTGCAGCTCAGGCCGCACAGCCCACGCCATGGGGCATTGGCCTGCAGGAAAGCGCCAGCACCGTGATGGACGATATTCATTGGTTCGGGAATTTCACTTTCTGGATCATTGGTGTGATCGTGGTTTTTGTTGCCATTCTCTTGGCCATGGTGATTTTCAAATTCAATGCCAAGGCCAATCCGGTGCCATCCAAGACATCGCACAACACCATGATCGAAGTGGTTTGGACCGTTGTGCCGATCTTGATCTTGCTTATCCTTGCTGTGCCAAGTTTCCGCCTGCTTTATAAGCAAGTGGAAATTCCAAACGCTGATGTGACCATCAAGGTCGTCGGCTATCAATGGTATTGGGGCTATGAATATCCTGATAACCCGGATGTATCCTTCGATTCCATCATGCTCAATGAGCAGGAAATTGCAGAAAAAGGCACCAATGAGCCGCGTCTCTTGGCCGTTGACAATGAGATGGTCGTGCCGGTGAACAAAATTGTGCGCCTGCAAATCACCTCTGCTGATGTGATCCATGCCTATGCCATGCCAGCCTTCGGAGTGAAAATGGATGCAGTGCCGGGCCGCCTGAACGAGACTTGGTTCAAGGCAGACCGTGAAGGCATCTATTATGGCCAATGTTCTGAGCTGTGTGGCAAGGACCATGCTTTCATGCCTCTGGCTGTGCGTGTGGTGAGCGAAGAGCAATATAAGACTTGGCTGGCCGCTGCCGCAGATGATGTGGAAGAAGCCAACAAGGCCTTGATTGCTGCGACCACTTCCAATGCCGACACCAATCTGAAACTTGCAGCGCAATAGGCGCGCCAACAAAGGGAGCTGAAACATGTCATCTGCCGCTGCCCATGATGCGCACCATACGCCAACTGGCTGGAAGCGCTGGGTTTATTCGACCAACCATAAAGACATCGGAACCATGTATCTGATCTTTGCCATCATTGCAGGCATTATCGGGGGCATTTTGTCCGGTGGCATTCGCCTGGAATTGCATGAGCCGGGTATGCAATATTTCTCCAATCCGCACATGTTCAATGTGTTCACAACCGGCCATGGCCTGATCATGATCTTCTTCATGGTGATGCCAGCTTTGATCGGTGGGTTTGGCAACTGGTTTGTGCCCATCATGATTGGCGCGCCGGATATGGCTTTCCCGCGGATGAACAATATTTCTTTCTGGTTGTTGCCCCCATCCTTCCTGTTGCTGATCATTTCGCTCTTTGTTGAGGGACCATCAGGCTCCAATGGCTTTGGTGGTGGCTGGACGGCTTATCCGCCTCTCTCAGGCACCGGGCCAGAAGGTCATCCGGGCCCTGCAATGGACTTTGCCATCCTGTCCTTGCATGTCTCTGGTGCGGCTTCTATTCTTGGGGCGATCAACTTCATCACCACCATTTTCAACATGCGCGCACCGGGCATGACTCTACATAAAATGCCGCTCTTTGCTTGGTCGGTGTTGGTCACCGCTTTCTTGTTGCTGCTGTCTTTGCCTGTTTTTGCCGGTGCCATCACCATGTTGCTGACAGACCGTAACTTTGGCACCTCTTTCTTTGTGCCAGCAGGTGGCGGTGATCCGATCCTCTATCAGCATCTCTTTTGGTTCTTTGGCCATCCAGAAGTTTATATCCTGATCTTGCCGGGCTTTGGTATCGTTTCGCACATCATTTCCACTTTCTCCCGCAAGCCTGTCTTTGGCTATTTGGGTATGGCTTACGCCATGGTGGCAATTGGTGTGGTTGGCTTCATCGTTTGGGCGCACCACATGTATACCGTGGGTCTGGATGTTGATACGCAAGCTTATTTCCTCTTTGCAACCATGGTGATTGCGGTGCCAACCGGGGTTAAAATCTTCTCCTGGATTGCTACCATGTGGGGCGGCTCGCTGTCTTTCCGCACACCAATGCTCTGGGCAGTTGGCTTCATCTTCCTGTTCACCATTGGCGGTGTGACAGGCGTGCAGCTGGCCAATGCAGGCCTCGATCGTGCCTTGCATGACACCTATTATGTGGTGGCCCACTTCCATTACGTGCTTTCGCTTGGTGCCGTCTTTGCCATTTTCGCAGGCTGGTATTACTGGTTCCCGAAAATGTTCGGTGTGATGTATAGCGAAAAGCTGGGCAACCTGCATTTCTGGATCATGTTCATTGGTGTGAACCTTGTCTTCATGCCACAGCATTTCCTCGGCCTTCAGGGTATGCCACGGCGCTATGTCGATTATCCCGATGCCTTTGCCGGTTGGAATGCGGTCTCATCTTGGGGCTATTACATCACCGCTGTGGCCGTGCTGATCTTCCTCTATGGCGTGTTTGAAGCTTTTGCCAAAAAACGTCAGGCAGAAGCCAATCCTTGGGGTGAAGGGGCGGATACGCTGGAATGGCAATTGTCCTCACCACCGCCTTTCCACCAGTGGGAAGAGCTGCCACGCATCAAATAAGGGTGGGCAAACAGACAAAGGCAAGCGCTCTGTCATGAGCGCTTGCCAAAATCACCAGAACCAAACAGAAGCCAAACAGAGCCCAAACAGGCTTCTTTTCACGATTGTGGGTGAGAGAGATATCAGATCTCAAACTCTTGATCCACGATCGCGAAAAGAAGCAGATCAGCCGCTTGAAAGAGCTTTGAACAAAGGCCAACAAAGAGCAGGCTGATCAGCGCAAGGAAGGGAGAGAGGACCAAATGAGCATAGTGGAGCAGACCAGTCCGGTACGCGCTTTGAGCGACGCCGAATTTGGCACCGCAGATGTCAGGGATTATATTGCCTTGCTAAAACCAAGAGTGATGTCTTTGGTGGTGTTCACTGCTTTTGTTGGCCTTGTTGTTGCAATGACCATGCAACCGGGCACCATTCATCCCTTTGAAGGCTTCATTGCGATTTTGTGTATCGCCATTGGTGGTGGCGCGTCTGGCGCGTTGAATATGTGGTATGACGCCGATATTGACCGCATCATGAAGCGCACCGCAACCCGTCCAATTCCGGCCGGCAAAATTGCCCCGGATCAGGCGCTGGCCTTTGGCCTGATCCTGTCGGCGGCCTCTATTTTGGTGCTGGGCGTCTTGGTCAATTGGCTGGCCGCAGGTCTGCTTGCTTTCACCATCTTTTTCTATGCGGTGATTTATACCATGTGGCTGAAACGTTCCACCCCGCAAAATATCGTGATTGGTGGTGCCGCAGGCGCTTTCCCTCCAATGATTGGCTGGGCTGCGGTAACAGGCTCCGTGACCATTGAAAGCATTATCCTGTTTTTGATCATCTTCATGTGGACGCCCCCTCATTTCTGGGCGCTGGCTTTGCTGAAAAATGAAGATTACAAAAATGCAGGCGTCCCCATGCTGCCCGTTGTGGCAGGCGAGGCGGTCACCCGCAGTCAAATCCTGCTCTATAGCCTGATCGTCGCGCCTTTGGGCGTCGCCCCATCTTTGTTGGGTTTTGCAGGCCTTGGCTATGCTATTGCCTCTTCTATCTTGGGCGTGGTCTTTCTGTTGGCAGCGTTCCGGGTTTATGCCCTGCGAGAAGGCGACCCGGCCCGCAAGGCGGCAGGTCAGATGTTTGCTTTCTCTATTTTCTATTTGTTCGCGCTTTATGCCATCCTGATGGCAGAGCATTTGCTGGGCCTTGAAATGCTGCCCTCTATCTTTGGATAGAGCGGCGCTGGCAGGGCTTTGAAAGGACGTGAAATGACACAAGTAAGCGAAATGGTGCAGCTCAGCGAAGAGCAGAAAAAACGCCAACGCAAACGCTCAATCGCCATTGCGCTGGCTCTTGGCATCTTGGTGGCGATTTTCTATGCCATCACGCTGGTCAAAATGGGGCCAGGCATCCTGAACCGGCCTCTTTAGGATCAAAAGAAAAGCCAAGGATCGTTGGTTTAAAAAGGACACAGAGAGAAACAATGAGCAAAGCAAACCAATCATCAATACAGACAAGAAACAGATCCAATCGCACAATGGCAATTGGTTTGGCTGTTTTCGTCTCCTGTATGGTGGGGGTGGCTTATGCCGCTGTGCCTCTTTATGAGCTTTTCTGCCGTGTGACCGGCTATGGTGGCACCACGCAACAGGCAAGCAGCTCTCCCAATTCTGTGATTGAGCGCACCATGACTGTGCGCTTTGACGCCAATATCGGCAATGGCCTGAACTGGGATTTCAAACCGCTCACCAAGCCAATCACCTTAAAACTGGGCGAGACCGCAGAAGCCAGTTATCAGGTGGTCAATCTTGGCAAGGCCCCAACCGCTGGCACCGCAACCTTTAATGTCACCCCATTGGCGGCAGGCATTTATTTTAACAAATTGGATTGTTTCTGCTTCACCTATCAAGAGGTCGAAGCAGGGCAAAGCGTCAATATGCCCGTTGTGTTCTTTGTTGATCCCGATATCGACAAAGACCCCAATATGGAAAGCATCGATACCATCACCTTGTCCTATACTTTCTTTCCAAAAGAGCGGGAAGAAGCAGCCTTGACGACAGAAAAAGAAAGCAAGGCTGACAAAGGGACAGAGTCGTAAAGACACTCACCATTTGCCCTGATGAGGACGGCAAGGCGGTGACAAGCAAACCCAAGCAAGCGTTGGGAGGAGAAAGCTGACATGGCAGAGGCTAGTAGCAAAAACCACGATTATCACATCATAGATCCAAGTCCTTGGCCCTTTATTGGCTCGGTTTCTGCCTTTGTCATGGCAATCGGGGCGATCACCTATTTCCATGATGGTCCGATCTGGATGTTGCTCATCGGTCTGGCAGGTATTCTCTATACCATGCTTGCCTGGTGGAGCGATGTGATCAAGGAAGCCCATGAAGGCCACCATACGCCTGTGGTTCAGCTTCACTTGCGCTATGGCATGATCATGTTCATTGCCTCTGAGGTCATGTTCTTTGTGGCATGGTTCTGGGCGTTTTTTGATGCCAGCCTGTTCTTTGATGAAGCCCAGCAATTTGCCCGTGTGGAATATACGGGCGGCATGTGGCCACCAAAGGGCATTGAAGTGATTGATGCCTGGCATTTGCCCCTGTTCAATACGCTATTGCTGCTGATCTCTGGTACAACTGTCACATGGGCGCATCATGCCTTGCTTGAAGATGATCGCGAAGGCCTGAAATGGGGACTGATCCTGACCGTCATTCTGGGCGCTATCTTTACCTGTGTGCAGGTTTATGAATATGTGGTTGCGCCTTTTGGCTTTAAGGAAAGCATCTATGGTGCGACATTCTATATGGCAACCGGTTTCCATGGCTTCCATGTTTTTGTCGGAACCATCTTCCTGATTGTCTGTCTCCTGCGCGCCAATAAGGGACATTTCACGCCAAAACAGCATTTCGGCTTTGAATCAGCGGCTTGGTATTGGCATTTTGTCGATGTGGTCTGGCTCTTCCTGTTTGCTGCGGTCTATCTGTGGGGCAATGCAGGCGGTGTTGTGGCAGCGCATTAAAAGCGCCAACAGACATCATCCACATCATGAAAAAGAAGGGTGGCCAATGGCCGCCCTTTTTTTCATGATCAGATAAGAGCTCTATCCTCGAATGAGGATAGAGAGAGACAGACAGAAAAGAGCTCAGTGATGACAAACCAGCCAAAGGTGCCGCGCATTTGGCCTCTAAGCCTTGCTGCTCTGATTGCCTTTCTGTGCCTGATTTCATTGGGAACATGGCAATGGAAGCGACTGGCCTGGAAGGAAAATCTCATTGCCACAGTCAGCGAGCGGCTGGACAAACCGGCTATAGCGGCTCCAGGGCCGGATCTTTGGGACAATGTCAGCCGTCAGGGCCATCTTTACAAAAAAGTGGAGTTGCGTGGCCATTATGACCATAGCAAGGAAATACATGTCTGGTTTGCGCTCAATAAACCGCAAGGAGGGAAGCTGTATGGTCCAGGTTATCTGATCCTGACCAAATTCACGACGCTGCAAGGCTGGGACGTGATCGTCAATCGCGGCTTTGTGCCCGAAGCGATGAAACAGCCCTCTTCGCGCCCCATGACCCTGACAAAGGACGAGCAGTATCTGACCGGCCTGATCCGCTTTGACGAACCAAAAACATGGCTCTCTCCGCCAGCGGATACACAAAATAATGTCTGGATCGTGCGCCAAGTTGCAGAAATGCGCCAATATCTTGATCTTTCTGCGCATAGCACGGCGCCCTATTGGATTGATTTAACCAAAGGGCAGGGAGAGGCAGGCTTGCCGCAAGGTGGGGAAACCCTTGTCACCTTCTCCAACAATCATTTGCAATATATGTTGACCTGGTATGCCTTGGCTGTGGTCTTATTCGGCGTCTATCTGGCTTGGCTGATAAAGGCACTGCGTGGACCCAGTCGCAAACTGTCATGATATGTGAAGGCATAACCAAAGCTTTCTATTGACCAAACTGGCAAAACAGGCGATCAGTGCGCACGGTTGATGCTGAATGCATCAGAACCGGCAGAGGAAACAGGCAGGGCAAGGACAGCGATATGCTCGTTATTTTCGACTTTGATGGCACATTGGTGGATTCTGAAATCATGTGGGCACAGGCCACATCCGAAGTGATGCAGGAAGAAGATATTGATATGTCTGTTGAAACCTATAATGCTCAATATGCCGGCATGAATTCGCAGGAAATCATCGCCCATTTGGAAGAGGAGCTGGAGCAAGGCCTCTCCCACGATATTGCGCAGCGCATTCAGGACAAAGCCGAGAAAAAGCTGGAAAATGTGAAAGCCATTCAAGGCGTGCATGAAATGCTGGACCAGCTCGATTATGCCCGCTGCTTATGCTCCAATTCAGACAGTGATTATCTCTGCGACCATATGCGCTCAACCGGCTTATGGGATCGATTCCGCCCCTATATCTATTCTGCAACAGAAGTCGGCTCCAAAGCCGCCAAGCCCGATCCAAATGTCTTTCTCCATGCTGCAACCAGTCTGGAAATGGATGCCAAGGATTGCTACGTGATTGAGGATAGCTTCCATGGCGTGCAAGCGGCTGTCGCTGCCGGTATGCGCGTCATTGGCTTCATCGGTGGTGCCCATTCCTATCCCGGACATGGCGAGCATTTGATGGATGCAGGCGCAGAAACCGTAATTCACCGCTTCGAAGATCTGCCCGCAACATTGGAAGCCCTGAAAATCTGGCAAGATCAATAATAGCAAGATTATAAACAAGAGCCGATCAGGCAAAACAAAAGTTTTGCCTGATTTGAACGTCATAAGTAAGAGAAAACCAGCATTTTAGTAAGTAACAAATAACAAAAATATTGCGCGCATTTCTAACTCATTGCAATCGCGAATCTTTTGAATTCATTGTCAGATTTCACGCAATAAAATTTACCCAATATAAAGAGCAGATACGCTATATTGTTTCAAATGCAGCAATGAGGGCGGTGTTATGCATCATATTGGATTAGGCTCTGGTGTCTTGATGAAGCTGGTTGTGGTTCCACTGATATGGCTTTTGAGCGTCATAACCGCCCATGCGCAACCCTATGAAGAGCCCAAAGAGCGCACCATCATTACAATCACCGGAAAGATTTCGTCTGACATTCCCGATGGTATAGCCAGGATCGGCTATGACACGCTGGAAAAGATGGATGTCAAGGATCTGAAAACCCGCACCTTTTATTCTAAGAACAAATATAATTTCAGTGGTGTCCTGATGCGGGATTTGCTCGATTATGTTGGCGCAAAGGGTGATATGCTGGAAGTGACCGCCCTTGATGATTACCGCATCACGGTTCCAATTTCTGATTATTACGATTATGACGTTTGGCTTGTTTTCAAACTGGATGGCAAACGCCTGTCGATCCGCAATCGCGGACCGGCTCGTATTATTTATCCTATTGAACAAAAACCTGAATTGAATGACAAAAAAATTGCAGGTCGGTATATCTGGCAGATTAAAGGCATGAAAATTAAATGAAAAAGCAGATAAAATGGCTTGCACTGATATACTTGGCGGCCGTTGGCAGTCTGCTTTTTCTTGAAGTCATACATTTCAAGAAGATGCGTAATGTCAGCCATCAGATAGGTGAGAGCTACGAGCTGATTTCTGGTCGTGATGAAGGGCTAAGGCTGGAAGTGGAATATCGCCGTTTTCAATATAAGGTGATTTCCTATGTTCGCGGGCAAGATGATATCAGCCACGCTGATGTCTTGACATGGTTCGATATTTTCTGGAGTCGGGCCTATTCTATTGCCTCAGAATCTTCCATTCCCGATGGTATGGATAAGCAAGAAGCAAGACAGCTTTTTACAGATATGCGTATTGCGCTGAAGGAAGTGGACCCGCTGGTCCAAAACCTCAAGCGTGGAGACGAAGAAAGTCTTGCCGCCATTCATAAAGCGCTGGAAGCCTTTGATGCTCGCGTGACGCAGTTGGCTGTTGCTATTGCCCAAACCCGCGTCGATGAAGCCGCTTCTCTTCAGGAAAAGCTGGAGCTGGCCCTACAAGGCATCGATACCTTGCTGATTTCCTCCACTGGGGGCGGCATTCTGGTTCTGAGCATGTTGGGCATCGAAGCCTTTAGAGCACGGCATGCAGAAAGAAAAATCAAAATCCGCGAAGCCAGAGTGCGCTTTCTGGCCGAGCATGATTCCCTCACCCGTCTGGGCAATCGAGCTTATTTGAATATCAAGATGAAAGAATTCATGAAAGAGGCAAAAGCCAACGACGAATGCTTTCATCTTCTGCTGCTGGATTTGGACAAATTCAAGGATGTCAATGACACATTCGGGCATCCAACTGGCGATCAATTGCTCAAAAATGCCGCTCGCCGCCTGTCAGGCATTTTTCGCTCCGAAGATATTGTCGTGCGGTTAGGGGGCGATGAATTTGCCATTCTCATCAAGGCGGATATGGCCAATATCGAAAAAGCGGTGAGCCGTGTTATCTCTGCTTTGTCTTCCAGCTTTGTGATCAATGGCCACGAGATCCACATCTCCACATCTATCGGCATCTCAACCTATCCAGATTTGTCGGATACGGCAGAAGATTTGATGCGCGATGCCGATTTGGCGCTTTATGCCGCCAAAAATGCAGGCCGAAACACATGGGCTCTCTATAAACATTCCATGAGTGTCGAGATCAAGCACCGCATGGGTTTGGAAATGGATCTGCGCAATGCTCTGAACAATGAAGCAGGCGGGCTGGAAGTTTATTATCAGCCACAGGTTCTGTTCAATGACAAGAATGAAAGCCTATCTGTGATTGGTGTGGAGGCCTTGGTGCGCTGGTTCCATCCCGAACATGGGACCATTCCAACAGTGGAATTCATCGATATTGCAGAAAGCACCGGCATTATTGATGACTTGTCCGCATGGGTGACCTGTCAGGCTTGCGAAGATGCCGTTTTGTGGCATAAGGCAGGCTTTGATATCAATCTCTCGGTCAATCTGTCGCCGCATCAATTGAACAATCGCTATTTGCCGGATGAGATTTTTCAGGTCTTGCGGAAAACTGGTATGCCAGCCAATAAGCTGACACTGGAAATCACCGAGAGTGCCGCAGTACATAACACCAAGGCAGCCGTTGAAATGCTTGAGACCCTGAACCAGCAAGGCGTCTCACTGGCCATGGATGATTTTGGAACCGGCTATTCCAATCTTGGCTACCTCAAGAGCCTGCCTCTGGATTGCCTAAAAATTGACCGCTCTTTTGTCACCCATCTGGAAAGCAACGAGGAAGATCGCAAATTGGTGCGCGGTATCATCAATCTGGCGCGCGGCATGGGCATGAAAGTCGTTGCTGAAGGCGTAGAGACCGAATATCAGGTCGAATTTTTGCGCGGCCTGCATTGTGATGTCGGTCAGGGATATTTGTTTGGCCGTCCCATGAACAAGCTTCAATTGATTGCCATGCTGGAAAGAGAACGCGCCCAGCAGAATCTGGAAAAAGCTGTGACAAATTCTGATACAGATAAGGCGCAAAAGACAAATGCTAGCAGCTAAAGAAAAGCCTGTATGCTTCATTTGACAGCTAAAAATGCTAAACGAAGCATACAGAGGAAGCATATAGAGATCAGGCTTTTGCCTTACTCCTGATCAGCGACAAAGGCTTTATAGGCGTCCGCATCCATCATCTCATCAAGCTGGCTTGCATCGCTAACTTTCAGCTTCATGAACCAGGCACCGCTTTCCGCTTCACTATTCACTTTGGACGGATCATCTTCCAAAGCGTCATTGACTTCCAGCACTTCCCCATCAATTGGTGCATAAACTTCGGAAGCCGCTTTCACGCTTTCAACAACGGCTGCATCGCCGCCTTTTTCCAGCTCTGCGCCCACTTCGGGAAGTTCCACAAAGACAACATCGCCAAGTTGGCTTTGGGCAAAATCAGTAATGCCAACAGTGGCAACGTCACCATCCATGGAAATCCACTCATGATCTTCGGTGAAAAGTTTGCTCATAAGTCAGGTCCTGTCGTTAGATTGGGGTTTGAATAAGGGTGTATCGTAAAAGAGAAAAGCTATGGCTTTCGCACATAGCGCTGGGGAACAAAGGGCATGGTGGCAACACTTGCATCCAATGCCCGTTTGCGTACCAGCAATTTGACCGCGGTGCCTTCGCTGGCCTGTTCGGCATCGATATAACCCATAGCGATGGGCGCCTGAACGGTTGGGGCAAAGCCGCCAGAGGTAATGATGCCAATCTCATTGCCATCCAAATCCTCAATGATAGCCCCTTCACGGGCAGGGGCCTTGCCCTCCAGCCGAAGGCCAACGCGTTTTCTTTTTGTGCCATTCGAAAGCCCGCTGAGAATGCGTTCAGAACCGGGAAAGCCACCATCCGCGCGGCGTCTTTTCTGAATGGCAAATCCTAAATCAGCTTCAGCTGGATCAGTTTCAAGGCTCAAATCATGACCATAAAGGCAAAGGCCGCTTTCCAGCCGCAAACTATCGCGCGCCCCAAGGCCAGATGGCGCAATTTCAGGCTCCTCAAGCAGCAAGCGCGCCAAAGCCTCGGCCTCTTCATTGACAACAGAAAGCTCAAATCCGTCCTCACCGGTATAGCCGCAGCGCGATAGATAACAATCATAAGCGCCGACTTTAGCCCGAATGGATGTCATGAAAGACATGTCATTGGCCTCAGGGCAATGACGCACAAGAGCATCCACGGCCTTTGGCCCCTGAATGGCAATCAAAGCCCGATCTTCAAGCTTTCTCAGCTGGATTGTCTTGGGCAATTTGGCCTCAAAATGCGCATAATCAGCATCCTTGCAGGCGCCATTGACAACAATCATCAGCTCTCCATCCAAAGCCGGATCCGCCGGGCGGGTGACGATAAAATCATCCAAAATGCCACCATCTTCAGCCAATAAAAGCGAATAACGCATTTTGCCATGGCCAAGCTCGACAAAAGCAGAGGGTGCCAAAGCTTCCAGCGCTTTGGCCGTTGTCTCATGATCAGGCCCTTGCAAAATGGCCTGTCCCATATGCGAGACATCAAACAGAGCGGCACTGTCTCGGCACTGCGCATGTTCTGCCATAATCCCCGCTTCATAGCGAACGGGCAAAGCATAACCGGCAAAATCTACCAGACTGCCGCCAAGCTCTTTGTGCAGATCATAAAGAGGGGTCTTTTTTGTATTGGACAAATCAGCCATGTCTCTCACCTATTTCTTGCGCGGAAGATTGGTATGGATGCCATACAAGCCTTCACACAGGGTTGCACATGATCCAGCCAATATCCGGCCAGATCCAGGTGCCTCCTCTGTCGCAGAACCTGAGAGATTTCCCGCTCCTATTCAAAAGAACGGTTACTTCCTTCGGTGAGCCGGGCCAAAAGGCTGGCTGCTTTCCAGAGTGTCGCTGGCCAAGGCGGTCCGTGATGCCTGAGAGTTTCCGAGGCGGTTGCTCCTTCGGCGTCGAAGAGAAAGCATAACAAGAAGGCGAAAATCCCACCTTGTTGTCAGCTCATATCGATCTCTCCCGCTAACCTGTGCGTGATCATGTTTATGTCACTGCAAAAGAACAGATCGCGACAACAATCCATCCAAGATGGCCTTAACTTGCTTGCCAGTCTTGTCAAAGTCAAGGCATCTTTGTCAACAGGAGAGGATTTGACGAATAAATGCCCGAAATCAGACGGACAGACAAAGAAAGAAAAGAGTATACAAGGCCATGCTTATACATCTGCCAAATGATCAAATCCTCTATCAGGCTTTATTGGAGCGCGACCCGGAATTTGAGGGGCGCGCCTATGTCTGCGTCAGCTCAACGGGCATTTTTTGTCGTCTCACCTGTCCGGCCAGAAAACCGAAATTCAAAAATTGCAGCTTTCAGGAAACAATAGCCGCTTGTTTGGAAGCTGGCTTTCGCCCCTGCAAGAGATGCCACCCCATGCAAACGGCAGCAGAGGCCGATCCGGCTGTGCAAAGCCTCTTGGCCGCCTTGGAACAGAGCCCCCAGCACCGCTGGAGCGAGGCCGATATTGTTAGCGCAGGTTTTGATCCCTCCACCATTCGCCGGTCTTTCAAACGGCATTTTGGCATTACTTTTCTGGAAATGGCCCGCCAAACGCGCATACGTGAGGGTTTTGAAACCCTTGCCATTGGTGGCAAGGTGATCGAGGCGCAGCTGGATGCGGGCTTTGCCTCGCCCAGTGCCTTTCGCGCGGCGTTTGGCAAATTGCTGGGTATGGCCCCCTCGCACTTTCAACAAGATGCGCTCCTGCGCGCTGACTGGATCGACACCCCCTTGGGGGCAATGATTGCTGTGAGCGATGCTTCCAGTTTGCATTTGCTGGAGTTTCTGGAACGAAAAGCCCTGCCTCGAGAATTAAAAGCCCTGCATAAACGCGCCAAAGGCAGCTTGGGCTTCGGTCGCTTCTCTCCTACCGATCAGGTGCAAAAGGAATTGGACGCTTATTTCAAAGGTGACGTTGCCAGTTTCAAAACCCCGATCACCATGCATGGCAGTGCTTTCACCCAACAGGTTTGGCGTCAATTGCGCTCCATTCCTGTTGGGCAAACCCGTTCTTATAGTCAATTGGCCAAAGAGCTGGACAATCCAGCCGCCACAAGAGCGGTTGCCCGCGCCAATGGAGCCAATCCGCTGGCCATTTTGGTGCCGTGCCATAGAGTTATTGCCAGCGATGGCAACCTGACCGGTTATGGCGGTGGCCTCTGGCGCAAGCAAAAGCTGATCGATTTGGAACAAAAGATTGCCAGGAAAGCTGGAAGTCTTTGAACAAAAGCCAAGATTATTTGGCACCGCTATCAAAGCCAACCAGAATTTTTAAATTCCGCTTGTCCGGGGTCGGAATGGGAATGGCATCATCAATTTGCGCAAACAGCGCCGAACGATCCGGCGGAGTGATCTGAGCCGATACTTTATGCAGCTTGCTGTAAAGCACATCACCACCCACTTCGCGAATCACAACGCGAATGGGCAGAAGCGCCTTTGCAGTCTCGCCTTTGGGGCCAGCCAGAACCCGTCCAGCAATGCCAACCTTGATATACATTTCCGCGCCCAGATTGGTGCATTCGCGAGCCGTTTGGGTGATGACACCTTGATAAATCAGATATCGCTGGTCCCCATCGTGATTGCGCTCAAAGCTCTGGTAATAAGTGGTGTCCCCCAAAACCGAAACCGAAGGGCAATAGCCCGTCAGCTTTTTGGGATTGGAGAGCATCAGCCGCGTGGCTTCGTCGGTAATGACACCGGTTTTGGCAATATCGGATGCACTGCTGGTCGGGGCAGGCTCAACAGGATGTATCGTCTTGGACCCAGCTCCCAAACCACCAAGAGAAGGCACGGAGAGACCACCTGCGCCGCCGGAACATCCAGCAAGCCCTGCCGTGAGGGTTCCTGCAATCAGCAAAGAGCGCAGCATGGAAAGGGGCTTGCCAGCAAACAAAAGGCTTTCACTGGAAAATGAGCCGAAAGAAGGGGAAGGGGCCTTGCCATGGCAAGGGGATGGGGAATACTTCATCGCCATCTTGGTCTGTCCTATACTCAATTACGCGCCGCTTTTTGCAGCTTTGCAGAGATTTTATCCATGGGCCAAAGCCCTATTGCTCTGTTTGCTGCGATCTCTTTAACCATCGCTTATAGCATAATTATGGCATTTGGCGAGGCTTTGTCACGCGTTTGCCGTGCCATCGCTTGCAATATCGCCATCAAAAGCAGGATAATCTCTTGACAGTGCTTCTGAAAAAGCCATGTTACAAACCAGTGACACGATGGCAAACTTGTACGAAATTTCAGACATATCCTTGACGAATGGGAGTTGATTGCATGACACAAAATCGCGACATGAGCGCAGAAAAGGCGCCAAAAGCTGCCAATTTGCCGCTTTTGGACATCTTTTTATGTGCGCCGCGTGGATTTTGTGCTGGTGTTGATCGGGCAATCCAGATCGTCGAATTGGCACTGGCAACCTATGGAGCGCCCGTCTATGTGCGCCATGAAATTGTCCATAACAAATTCGTTGTTGAAGGTTTGAAAGCCAAGGGGGCGATTTTTGTCGAAGAACTGGATGAAGTGCCCGATACGCAGCAGCCGGTTATTTTTTCAGCCCATGGCGTACCAAAATCCGTACCGGCTAATGCCAGTGCACGCAATTTCTTCTATCTTGATGCAACCTGCCCTCTGGTGTCCAAAGTGCATAAAGAAGCCATGCTTCACGACAAGCGTGGCCACGAAATCATTTTGATCGGTCATGCAGGCCACCCGGAAGTCATCGGCACCATGGGGCAATTGGCTGATAATGTGGTCAATCTCATTGAAACGGTTGAGGATGTGGCAACATTTCAGCCCAAAGACCCGGATAATCTGGCTTGGATCACCCAGACCACCTTATCGCTGGACGATACAGCCGATATCATTATGGCCCTAAAAGAGCGCTTTCCCGCGATCAAGGGGCCAAATAAGGATGATATCTGTTATGCCACCACCAATCGACAGGAAGCGGTCAAATATGTTGCACCAAAAGCGGATGTGATGATTGTGGTGGGCGCGCCCAACAGCTCAAATTCCAAACGCTTGCGCGAAGTGGGCGAGCGCGCCGGATGTCGCCAATCCCTGCTTTTGCAAAGAGCCAGCGAAATTAACTGGGACGCTCTGGGAGACATCCAGTCTGTAGCCATCACCGCAGGCGCATCGGCCCCGGAGATATTGGTTGAAGAGGTCATAGAGGCCTTCTCCCAGCGCTATCAGGTCAAGGTCGAGCTGGTGGTGACCGCCAAAGAAGATATTACCTTTAATATCCCGCGTCAGTTGCGTGAGGCGGCAATTGAGGCAGGGGTGCTGACACCCCTTGTCAAAGCGATCCCCAGCCAATGAAATCAGGCGCAAAAGAAGCGCGGATACGCGATAGAAAAGACAATCAAGAGATAGATGAATGGCCGTTTATACCGAAGTATCCGATGAAGAGCTGAGCGAATTTATTGACGGCTATGAGATTGGCGCCTTGCTGTCCTATAAAGGGATTGCCGAGGGCGTCGAAAATTCCAACTATCTGATCCATACCGAGCAAGGCAATTTCATCCTCACCCTTTATGAAAAGCGCGTCGACTCAAATGATCTGCCTTTCTTTTTGGGATTAAAGGAACATTTGGCAGGCAAGGGATTGAACTGTCCCGTGCCGATCAAAAACCGCGATGGCAAGGCCCTTGGCCATTTGGCAGGGCGGCCCGCCGCCATCATCTCTTTTTTGGAAGGCATGTGGGTGCGTCGCCCCAATGTCTCCCATTGTGAGCAATTGGGCGTAGCACTGGCGCAAATGCATGAAGCAGGTAAAGATTTTGAGCTGTCTCGCCCCAATGCACTCTCGGTCTCAGGCTGGCGACCTCTCTTTGCCATGTGCGGAGATCGCACCGATAGCGTGCAAAACGGCCTGAAAGAGGAGATCGAACAGGAATTGGCCTTCATGGAAAGCCATTGGCCGGATGATTTGCCCAAAGGCGTCATTCATGCCGACCTCTTTCCCGATAATGTCTTTTTTCTGCGCAATGAATTTTCAGGCCTGATCGACTTCTATTTTGCCTGCAATGATCTGTTGGCCTATGACATTGCCATCTGCATCAATGCCTGGTGCTTTGAAGCCGATGATATGTTCAATGTCACCAAAATTCGCGCCTTGTTAAAAGGCTATCAGTCCATCCGCCCGCTGCAACCAAAAGAGTTGCAAGCCCTGCCGCTTCTGGCAAGAGGCGCGGCACTGCGTTTCCTTCTCACCCGCCTCTATGACTGGCTTAATGTGCCAGCTGGTGCCTTGGTTATGCCAAAAGATCCCGGTGAATATATCAAAAAACTGCGCTTCCATCGCTCCATCCGCTCTGTCGCGGATTATGGCATAACGGACTAAAAAGCAGCTACAGAGCAGCTAAAGAAAAGCGCCCGGCGGGCTATGGATCAGGGTTTCGCCGCCAGAACCAGATGCCCGTAAATCGGCTTGCCTTCATCGCTGCGCACCACGATCATTTCAAAATGTTTGATCGATAAGCCATTGACCTCAAGCAAAGAACGAAGATAGCCTTCACGATGGGCAAAGCGATGTTTGGGGCCAACTTTGAAATCATCCCCTTCAAAGGCCTCATCCGGCATGGTCTCGGAAGAAAAGGCAAACACCCCCCCTTGATCAAGACATCGGGCAACATGGTGAAATTTCTCTTCCAAGGCCCCCAAATAAGGCAAAACATCGGTCGAGACGATCAAATCCCAACCCTGTATGCCGCCCTCTGAACTGCCATCATCCTCGATATCTCTTAGAAACTCAACCACATCCCCGGCATAAAGATCGTCATAAACGCCTTTCTCATAGGCCTCGTCCAACATGCCGGTCGACACATCCACACCAATCATCTCACGGGCTTTGTCAGACAGGGAAATGCCGGTCAAACCGGTACCGCACCCAAGATCCAGTAGCCGTTGAAACATGCGATCCGGCTGGTAGCGCACCACCATTTCGCGCACCATCATCGGCACCGCATAACCAAGATCATCAACCAGAATTTTTTCAAAGGCCTCGGCATGTTGATCAAACAATGTTGCGACATAGGCAACAGGCGCTTTCTCTGGCGTGGGGCCTTGCGCAAGAGAGGCCAGCCGCACAGCCGCCCCCCCATGATCATCGGGATCAAGCACCAACACAGCCCGATAGGCCTCAGCCGCTTCGTCCAGCTTGCCGGATTTTTCCAATGTCAAAGCCTTGTTATAGGCTTTGGCCAGTGCCTCTTGATCAATGCTGCTCATCTTTTGATCATCCCTTATTCTTGATGATGTCATGTCATGCCCAATACAGCCATAGGCAACAAAGGTCCAGCCAAAAGCCACGAAAAGCCAGCCGGGCGCAATGAGCGATATATGTGAATGCCCATTGCTCTGACTTGCACAGAACGAAAAGCAGATTTATGAGTCTAGCTCCCGGATCATCCATCCGGTGGGAACAAGGGCGGCAAGAGAGAGAAGAGCGCGTGGCAAAAGTGACCATCTATACAGACGGAGCCTGCTCCGGCAATCCCGGCCCGGGCGGTTGGGGTGCCTTACTGCTTTATGGCGAACATGAAAAAGAGCTGTGCGGTGGCGAGGCCAACACCACCAACAATCGGATGGAATTGCAAGCCGCCATTGAAGCCCTCACAGCCCTGACGCGCCCGTGCGAGATCGACCTTTATACCGACAGCCAATATGTCAAAGGAGGCATCACTGGCTGGATCCATGGCTGGAAAAAAAATGGCTGGAAAACGGCCAACAAAAAGCCGGTTAAAAATTCCGAATTATGGCAAGCGCTGGATGAGGCGCTCAAACGCCATAATGTGAGCTGGCATTGGGTCAAGGGTCATGCAGGCCATGAAGGCAATGAGCACGCTGACGCATTGGCCCGCAGAGGCATGGAGCCGTTCAAGCAATAAGGATCGCAAACCAGCAAATAAGCAATCAGTCAATCGGCCATCAGCCCCGTGTTGCAATGATTGAAATACGGCGCAAATCGCTTTTGGCCAATTTATGTACGTCTTCCATCAGGCCGACAAATTCCACGCCAAATTCGCCCTCATGATGCCAGATGACCGAGACCTCGGCCATGGTGCCATCTTTGCGGTTGAGCAACGAGAAGCTGCGCGGCAGGCTGATAAGTGGATCAACTTTGAGGCGCATCCCCTTGTCGCTTTCATTGCGAATGGTGCAATCCAGACTGATCGAAAAATTATTGTAAAAGACCTTGCCGCCTTTCAACACACGGCGACGTGAAGATTGGCGGCGATCAGACAAGAAATCCATATGTCTGCCTCATAAGCATTCTGATTGGCACAAGGCGCGCGTTTC
This sequence comes from Cohaesibacter sp., assembly GCA_025800145.1. Lineage (GTDB taxonomy): Bacteria > Pseudomonadota > Alphaproteobacteria > Rhizobiales > Cohaesibacteraceae > Cohaesibacter. The sequence continues at coordinate 38,264 of JAOXSH010000110.1, read as the reverse complement.
TTGTTGGCATATCCAAATCTTGCCCGTAAAGTCGTAAGTTAAGCAAGAAAAAACATTTAACAACAAAAGGTTAAACAAGAATGATGACTCATTTTTCTCAGAAATTAGTCAAACATGCGCCTTGGGTGAGCTTTGTTGAATTTAACATGAATATCAAAGGCTTGCACCAGCTTTTGAGAAAATGTCTTAACAGAGCGTTAAGATTTGTAGATTGTGCATGAACATCTGAGCAAAGCAATGAGAGACCAGTGACTAACGATTGGAAAATTAAAGACAATCCTTATGAGAAGATCTTCATAGTCCAGATCAAGCAAGGGGGATAATGCATCCAACCTCGGCCCCAACCCCAGCCCCAGCCCCAGCCCCAACTCCAGCCTGAGACCTAGCCACAGATTTATGAGTCTACGCCCCAGATCTGGCGTCTTGCTTCTATCCTTTGCTGATGGGCATGAAAGCGCACCTTGGCCGCGACCTTTGGCAATCCCCACCAGGCAAAGATCCCAACAACCAGAAAGCCAACGCCAAACCACAAGGCGAAAGTGGCAATGCTATCCTCACCGGGTCGCAGAATGGCGACAGAAGGATTGTCAGGATCCAGATAAACCGGATGGATCGAGCCTTTGGGATAGTCCTCTAAAATGGCCTTTGCATCGGCTATTTTTGCATATCCCATATCAGACATGGACAGGCGGTCATCTTCGATCAGCTTGCCATCTTTCTCATATTGATAAAGCACATTTGGATAATGAAAGGTCTTTTTGCGCCCTTTGGTCTGTTTAACCGTCGCGATGGATGACGACAAAATTTTGGCGTCAACATTTGGCCAATTGCGCGCATCCTTGGCATCTTGAACCAAAAGAATGCCAAGAGAGAGAAAGGCAAGCCCTGCAAGCAACAAGGCACAAGGCACACCATAGAGGGCCATGACATGCCAAAAGCGGTTCATCTTGCTCATATCGCATTGTGCTGCGGCTGGCTCTTGTGGCATGGGGGTAGGCATTGGCATCTCTCTTACTCTGTCTGTCTTGTCGATGAATGGACCGGGCCAGTTGGCAAAACATCAAGCATGTCCAAAAGGCGTTCATGAAAGCCGGAAAACAGGCGTCAGACGACAGTAAAAACAAAAAGGGCAAAGCAACCTTGTCCAAGGTCAAGCCGTGATCAAGCCATAAACAGAGGCAGGTCTGTCTGAATGGATCAGCAGAATATTTTGTTTGCAACAGAACAAATCGGGCACGTTTGGGGATAACCAAGGCAAGCAAAAAATTATCAAAATTGCCAAAAAAAATCTCGGCGAAAAACTTGACAGGCAAGCCCTGCAAGAGTCGTCAAAGGTTTAAAGCTCCTTTGCAGCACCATCCCTGTCTGGATAAATCGCTTTGCCAAAAAATGTGTAAAAAAATCCTTAAAAAAACCATTCCCTTTATCGGCGCGGGCTGTAAAACTGAGCGCACCAACTGGGCGGGTGCAGCCAACAGGCAAGACAGACATATGAAATTTGCGACCTCTTGCATCGCTATGGTTCACGGGACAGAAGGCCATGGTTGGGACAGGAAAGCAGCTGATGCGGCACATGAGCGGCAATCCTGTATATAAGGATGGCAAGACCAATGAGGAAAGGCGAGGCTGACGTGGCATCTTCAAGTCGAACAATTGCAATCGGAGACTATTTCGAACGCTTTGTGGCAGAACAGGTTTCTTCCGGGCGGTTTAACAATTCATCGGAAGTGATGAGAGCGGGCTTGCGTATGCTCGAAGAGCATGAGCTAGGTCTGCGTGAACAAAAATCCATCATTCGTTTGAAAGAGACCGATGCCAAACTGAATATGGCCGATCAGGCACAAAAAATCTCGACCGAGGCGGCGGCCAAGGTCACCAATTCTGTGCAAGACGCCATGCAGGCATTGGCCGCAAGCGAATTGACGAAATCGGCAGTTGCGATCCCCGCGACAAAGTGCCAGCTTCGTGCGCGCATAGCAGCTGAATAACCTTGCTAATTGCTTGTCTGACTGAAATCGGACAGGCATCCTCAAAAAAGGCGATATGGAGCAATCCATGTCGCCTTTTTTGCTTGCAAAGGCCCGATTGCCAACAGCCAACCCTTGCCCCTCTGGGTTGGAAGGGGTAGGGTGCCGCCGGTATCAGGTGAACCGGGCGGATGGCTCTGTTCCTATATGACGAGATCAAATCGGGCCCATATGCTTTTGCCCTCAGGCAATATCTTTGTCATCGGTGGCTGGGAGCAAGGCGGTCCATGCAAGACGATTGGCCAGCAGCGGATTTTATCATGGTCCTGCATCTGGTGGAATGAGGCAAGTGATAGGCGTGAAATATATAAGTACGCGGGGAGAAGCACCCGAACTCGGCTTCTGTGATGCAATTCTGGCAGGCCTTGCCAATGATGGCGGGTTATATGTTCCAAAAGAATGGCCGGTCATGAGCGATGAGGAAATTGCAGCTCTCTCAGGCAAAAGCTATGCCGAAATCGCTTTCGCCGTCATGAAGCCTTATGTCGCCGGTGAAATTCCCGATAATGTCTTTCGCACCATGATTGACGAGGCCTATGGCTCATTCCGTCACCGGGCCGTCGCACCTTTGGTACAAACAGGCCCCAATGAATTCATTCTGGAATTGTTCCACGGCCCAACCCTTGCCTTTAAAGATGTTGCCATGCAGCTTTTGGCGCGGATGATGGATTTTGTTCTGGCCCAGCGCTCGGCCAGAGCAACCATTGTCGGAGCAACCTCTGGCGATACGGGTGGAGCGGCAATCGAAGCGTTTCGCGGGCGCTCCAATACCGATATTTTTATCCTCTTTCCCAATGAACGCGTCTCACCTGTGCAACAGCGTCAGATGACCTCTGTTCTTGATGACAATGTGCATTGCATCGCCCTGCAAGGTCACTTTGATGATTGTCAGGCCATCGTCAAGGATATGTTCGCCCATACATCCTTCAAAGAGACTGTGGCCCTGTCCGGCGTCAATTCCATCAATTGGGGCCGGATCATGGCTCAGGTTGTCTATTATTTCACCGCAGCCCTGTCGCTTGGGGCACCTTACCGTCAAGTCTCCTTCACGGTTCCAACGGGCAATTTTGGCGACATTTTTGCAGGGTTTGTTGCCAAGCAAATGGGCTTGCCAATCGACAAATTGGTGATTGCCACCAACCAGAATGACATTTTGGCCAGAACGCTGGAAAGCGGCTCTTATGAAGTCAATGGCGTCAATCCGTCAGTCTCACCCAGTATGGATATTCAGGTCTCGTCCAATTTTGAGCGTCTGTTGTTCGAGCTTTATGGGCGCGACAGTGAAGCCGTCAAGTGCCTGATGGCAGGCTTGAAACAATCCGGCTCTTTCACCATTGATGACAAGCCTCTGAACCGCCTGCGCAAAGGCTTTGCTGCTGATCGCGCAAGCGAAGCCGATACCATTGAGGCCATCAGCACTGTGTTGGAAACATGCGGCTATTTGATGGATCCCCATACCGCGGTCGGGCTTCATGTGGCGCGCAAACAGGGGTATGAGGGCTGTGGGTGCGGCAAAGTCCACCCTCCAATGATTGTTTTGTCCACCGCACATCCGGCCAAATTCCCGGCTGCGGTCGAAGAAGCCAGCGGCCAATATCCAGAGCTTCCTATCTGGTTGTCCGATCTGATGGATCGGGAAGAAAAATTCGACATTCTGGACAATAGCCTAGACGATATTGAGGCTTTCATCCTCAAGCGTGCCCGTGCGTCCAAGGATGATTGATACGAAATAACAAAGCCGCAGAAGATATAAAAATTTGCGGCTTTGACCTTTGCCCTATGCCCATAGGGTCAAGCCGGATATAAAACCGGCACCAAACAACAACCCTTCAACAGAGGTACTTGCCTTGCCAGTGCAATTGACCACCCTTGAGAATGGCCTCACGGTCATCTCCGACGAAATGGATCATCTCAAAAGTGCCGCAGTCGGCGTCTGGGTTGGGGCGGGCTCGCGTTCAGAGACCGCCGATCAGCACGGCATTTCTCATTTGCTGGAACATATGGCGTTCAAAGGCACGACAAGCCGCTCTGCCCGCGATATTGTGGAACAAATCGAGGCGGTTGGCGGCGAGGTCAATGCCTCAACAGGCTTGGAAAGCACAGCTTATTATGCCCGTATCCTGCAAGAAGATTTGCCTCTGGCAGTGGATATTCTGGGCGATATTCTGACCGAAAGCACATTTGATGCAGAGGAATTGCGCCGCGAGCAGCATGTGATTTTGCAAGAAATCGGTGCCGCTCACGATATGCCCGAAGATCGGGTCTTTGATCATATTCAGGAACAGGCTTTCCCTGATCAGGCACTGGGCCGCACAATTTTGGGCACGCCCGATATGGTGCAAAGCTTCACCCCAAGCGCCATTCACGATTATATGGATGGCCATTATCACGGTCCCTCAATGGTGCTCAGCGCGGCAGGCGGCATCAAGCATGACGATCTGGTCAATCTGGGACGTGAGGCTTTCTCGAAATTTTCCAATACCGAAGTTGAGGCTCCGGAAAAAGCCCGCTATCAGGGCGGCGAAAGCCGCGATATCCAAAAAGATTTGATGGAAGCGCAAGTCGTTCTGGGCTTTAAAGGCAAAAGTTACAAAAATGAAGACTTTTATACTGCGCAAATTCTGGCCTCTCTGCTTGGGGGCGGCATGTCCTCACGGCTCTTTCAGGAAGTGCGCGAAAAGCGGGGCCTTTGCTATTCTGTTTATGCCTTTCATTGGGGCTTTGCCGATTCTGGCCTCTTTGGCATTCATGCTGCAACCGGGGCAGACGATTTGGGCGAATTGATGCCGGTTATTCTGGGCGAATTGATGCGCGCTTGCGACGATCTGACCTTGGAAGAGCTTAATCGCTCGCGCGCACAAATTAAGGCAGGCCTTTTGATGTCGCTGGAAAGCCCGGCGGCCCGCGCCAGCCAGATTGCCCGCCAGCGTCTCTTGTTCGGCAGACCCCTTGGCACAACGGAACTGGTGGAGAAAATTGAAGCCATCAGCGTTGAAAATGTGCGCGATATGGCCAAGGATCTCTTCCTGACAACCCAACCAACTATGGCATCTGTCGGCCCTGTCGAGTGTTTGATGTCTCTGGATGAGGTAAAACACCGCCTTGGGTCTTAAATCGGGTATTAGGACATAGACTCATAAATGTGATGCATTTGGTAGAGGCTAATTTTTTCTCCCACTCAAAGCAAGGATGCAGACAATGTGGTTCATTTTCAAATCCTTGCGACGACGTGTGAGAAAAATTAGCCATATCGTGTACGACGTTTAAATGGCCACGCTCTCGCTTTGTCATCCCCTTGGGTTGGTGGGCGGCAAGGTGCAAAAAAGAGTGTTTGAATGGGCAACCAGCCCATACTGCACACTTTTTTGCGTGATATCGGGCCATTTAAGCGCCAAATGCACCAGATTTATGAGTTTACGGCCTAAGAGATCGTAAGCCGAGCTGCTTGATCCTGACAGCAACAAGGGGTAGCCTGTTCGGACGATCTGTCAATTTGCGCGTCGGGCACCAGAGGGAGGGGCAAGATGATCCATAATCTCGTCTCACGCCTGTTTCCTGATCGCTCGACAAAAGAAGACAATGCGCCAGCTCCAACCAAAGAAAGAGGGATTGAGTGCCCTAAAAGCTGGCAGTCATTTTCTTCATGGAATCAGATTTCCTATCAAACAAAGGCCCCGCCAATCGCAATGGGGGCCTTGCAGGGACAGCATGTTTATTTGCGTGCACCCCAAAAGGGCGATTGCGAACAATGGCTTTCGGTGCGACGACAAAGCGCCGATTTTCTAAAGCCTTGGGAGCCAGTTTGGCCACAAGATGATTTAACGCCCAAAGGCTATCAACGTCGTCTGAACCAATATCAAAAAGATGCAAGGGACGGGCGCTCCTTGCCCTATTTCCTTTTTTCCACCCATACAAACCAGCTATTGGGTGGCATCACTTTGTCCAACATTCGCCGGGGCGTCTGCCAAAGCGCCATGCTTGGTTATTGGATGGGGCAAAGCCATGCAGGCAAGGGATTGATGTTTGAAGCCATGGCCATGCTTTTGCCGCATTTGTTTGACCAATACGCCCTGCACAGAATAGAAGCCGCCTGTTTGCCGCATAATCAGCGCTCTATTGCTCTGTTGCAATATCTTGGCTTTCAGCATGAAGGATTTGCCAGGCAATATTTATGCATCAATGGCAGATGGGAAGATCATCAACTTTTTGCTATTCTTGCCAGTGACAAGCGGCAATGATTCTCAGAACCAAGAGGGCATTTTGCCAAGAGAATGCGGGTCTTGCCCGTCTTGAAAAGGGCAAACAGGCCAAGCTGTCATACTTGCGATCAAGGGAAAGTGCCGCAATTGGGTTTTTCATATGAAAAATCGAAGTCTGATGCACTTTCGTCTTGTGCGATGGTTAGCAAGATTTTAACTATGGAAGCCAGTGTTCAGCTTGTCTGACGTTTGAATAAAGGGGCCTTTTGTGACGCGCGTATCTGTCCTGACATCCATGCTGTTTGCCTGTTTGCTTTGCATTTTTCAGGTCTCCCTTGCTTGGGGACTGGAAGCTGTTGATGTGAAGGCCAATATCAAGGTTCTGGATCTGAGCGAAATCTATGAGCAACATGAAGGCGATGGTGACCGTCTTCAGGTCTCAACAGCCCCCGGTCCCGATGGCATTGTGCGCCGCATTGAAGTGCGCGCCCGCAAGGGCGGAGCAATACCGGGCTGGGCCGTCTTCGCGCTGGAAAATAAAAGCGATCGCCAGATCGACCGCTATCTGGTGGTGCCTCATTTCCGCATGGCCGGTTCCGGGCTGTTAAAGCCCGATCTTGGCGCGCAGCGTGTCACCTCAATTTCCACCTCGCAAGGCTTTGCGCCGGAGCGCATCCCCGATGATGAAGCTGATGTGTTTCTCGTCACATTGGATCCGGGCAATGTTGTGACATTCGTTTTGGAAAAAAGTCACCGCAAACTGCCCGGTTTGGCTTTGTGGGAACCGCAGGCCTATAAAGATTATGTCAACAGCTACACATTCTTTCGCGGCATCGTTCTTGGCATTGCAGGCTTACTGGCGCTGTTTTTGATCATTTTATTTGTGGTCAAAGGCGCGGCCATGTTCCCCGCCGCTGCCCTTTTGGCTTGGTCCGTTCTGGCCTATCTGGCCATTGATTTTGGCTTTATGGGATATCTGGTCGATATTTCGACAGCCGCCGAGCCAATTTGGCGTGCAGGGGCTGAAGTCATTTTCTCTGCTTCCATTCTGATTCTGCTCTTCACCTATCTGACCCTGCATCGCTGGCATGTGCATTATTCGCATATTTCTGGGCTATGGATGATCTTCCTTGTTGTGGTGTTGGGATTGGCTTTGTTTGATCCGGCATTGGGCGCCGGGATTGCACGCCTCTCCATGGCGGCGACCGCCTCTGCCGGATTTGTGGTGATTCTCTATCTTGCATTCCATGGCTTTGATCGCGCAATCATGCTGATCCCGACATGGATTTTGCTGTTGCTCTGGCTATTGGCCTCAGGGGCCGCGGTCCTTGGCATCTTGGACAATGATCTGGTCCAACCTGCCCTCAATGGCGGTCTGGTGCTGTTGGTTCTGCTCTTCTCTTTCACCATCATGCAACATGCCTTTTCTGGCGGCATTCTGGCGCAGGGCATTGTCTCGGACAGTGAACGCCGCGCCTTGGCCATTGTCGGGTCTGGCGACATTGTCTGGGATTGGGATGTGCCACGCGATCATATCCATGTTTCGGACGAAGCAGAGACCATTTTGGGCCTCAAGCCCGGCACATTGGATGGCCATGCCCGCAACTGGCTGGAGGTCTTGCATCCGCAGGATCGCGACCGCTTTTCCCTCACACTGGATGCGGTGATTGATCAGCGCCGGGGCCGCATCAACCAGCAATTCCGCTTGCGCGCCGATGACGGCCATTATCGCTGGTTCCGCTTGCGGGCCCGCCCTGTTGTGGGCACCGATGGCGAAGTGGTGCGCTGCGTGGGTACCTTGCTGGATGTGACAGGCCAGCGCAATGCCGAGGAGCGCATGCTCCATGATGCGGTGCATGACAATCTCACCGGCCTTGCCAATCGCGAATTGCTGCAAGACCGTCTTGGCAGTGCCATGATCCGCAGAAATGTCGAAGCGACCGCCAAGCCAGCCGTCTTGTTGGTTGATATTGATAATTTCAGAGACGTGAATGACCGTTATGGCCTCTCGATCGGCGATTCTCTTTTGTTGACGGTTTCGCGACGCCTGAACCGGATTCTCAAACCTCAAGATACGATTGCCCGCTTTTATGGCGACCAGTTTGCTATCATACTGTTGTCAGAGCAGCAGCCAGAGCGCATTGCTGTCTTTGCGGACAATGTGCGCAGACAATTGCGCGAGCCGATTGCCTTTGGAGACAAGCGCCTGTCGCTGAAACTCTCTATCGGCATTTCCATTTATGACAGTCAGATCCACAATATGGCTGGCGATGTCATCAATGATGCCGAGCTGGCGCTTTATCATGCCAAACGCCTTGGCGGTGACAGGATCGAGCCTTTCCGCCCATCCTTGCGCCAACAGGACCGCAGCCGTGGTCCAATGGATCGCGATTTGGTCTCGGCGCTAGAGAAAAACGAGATTGATGTCGTCTTCCAGCCAATTGTCAGTTTGCAGGACCGCCAGATCAAGGGCTTTGAAGCGCTGGCCCGCTGGAGCCATCCCCAACGCGGCATGGTGCCTCCATCCGATTTCATTCCGGCAGCAGAGCGCACAGGCCTGATTGTACCACTTGGCATTTACATCATGGAGCAGGCGGCCCGTCAGCTGGCAAGCTGGCAACAAAATGAAGAGATGAGCGACCTTTTCATGAGCGTCAATGTTTCTTCGCGCCAATTGCTGCGCCATGATTTGATCAATGACGTCAAGACAGTGCTCTCGCGTGCCAATGTCAAGCGCGGCACGCTGAAGTTGGAATTGACCGAAAGTCTGGTCATGGAAAATCCTGAATATGCCTCTCAGGTGCTGGAAAAATTGCGCGATATGGGCGCAGGCCTCTCGCTGGATGATTTTGGAACCGGCTATTCGTCCCTTGCCTATTTGCAGCATTTTCCGTTTGATACCCTCAAAATTGACAAAAGCTTCATCGGTCAATCCTCTGAGATCACCTCGGTCATTCTCCAATCCATCGTTGGTCTTGCCCATGATCTGGAGCTAAATTTGGTTGCCGAAGGGGTTGAGAATGAGACTGCCGTTCAGCAATTGATGGAAATGGGTTGCCCATTGGCTCAAGGCTTCCTGTTCGGCAAGCCTTTGACGGCTGATCATGCCAGCCAGCTTTTAAAGCAGCATCTGGAAATGCGAAAAGCGGCCATGGTAGAAGAGACTGCGCGCAAAAAAGCACAAGCGCAGGCAGAGGCGCAGCGCAAGGAAGACGAAAAACAGCGCAAGATCGAAGAACAACGTCAGGCCGAGGCAAAAGAGCTGGAACGCGCCCAGTCTCATGCACGCCAAGTCGCTGCGAGCCCTTTGCCACCAGAGCCATCAAAAGCAGAATCTGTCACCAAAGACAACAGCAAACAACAAGCCAAACAGGCGGCGCAGAGCCAGCCTGTTATTCTGGATGATGCTCTTGATCTGGAGCTGGAATCTGCGATAACCAAAGCCGCAAAGCAGGCCGTCACTGAACAAAAAGCCAAATCAGAGCCAGCCATTGGCAAAGCCTCAAAAGCGCTCAAAAAAGTTGTTGGCGAGAGCAAAAAGACCAGCGGTTTCCTAAAATCCGCGCTCTCAGCTCTGGAAGAGACAGCAACATCCGCTGTGCAATCGGCCAGAAATTCCGCAGATGCCTTGAAAGAGGCCAAGGAGCGCAAAGACAAGGCAAAAGAAGAAAAAAGAGAAACAGCTAAAAAGACACAAAAACAGTCGGCACCCATTTTGCCAAAAGAGGTTGCTGTGCCGCAGCCAAATGCAAACAGAGCGCAGATCGTAAAGCCTCAAACTGCGCCAATTCAAGCGGCACCTGCTCAAGCACAGGATGCTAAAACACTGCCCAAACAAGGGCAACAACAACAGCAACAAATGGCCCCTGTGCCCCAATCTCCAAAACAGGTCCGTTTTGCTTCAAACGCGCAAACGGCTCCTGTGCAGAACACCCCGGCCCGTACAAATCACACTCACCCAAAACAAGAGCCAGCGCCTGTCCAATCCGCTACGCAAGCAACACAAGCCGCACCAGTCAATCAAGCGGCCCCAAGACAAGCAGTAGAAAAACCATCTGATCAAGCATCTGCTCAAACAATCGGGGATCTTGTAAAGAAAGGCGATCCTGCTCAAAAGCCGGAAAAGATACAGGAACAGGCAGCCCAGCCCGTTACCCAAAATCCGGGCAAGGCCGTGCCAGCGAAAGAAAAAGCCCCAGAGGATAGCGATCTTCCCTTTGCGATGCCGGATATGTCCGGGATCGATCAGGATATAGCAGCGGCCATTGCCAATGCCATGAAGAAATCCTCAAACTGATTTCTATATCCAATAGAGTGTGGGGAGGAGGCTATCAGGCATGGCCCACATCGCTGGACAACATGGAGAGATCGATGCCCATCAGGGCCAGACTGCGGTCATAGAGATCTTCCGGCGCGCATTTAAACAAGATATTTGGTTCGGCCTGACAGGTCAGCCAGGAATTATTCTGCATCTCTTCTTCCAGCTGGCCTGCGGACCATCCGGCATAGCCAAGGGTTAATAGAGCAGAACTTGGCCCCGTGCCTTCGGCAAGATCGCGCAAAATCTCAATCGTTGCTGTTAGGCAAATATCATTTGCCACTTCAAGGGTGGAATCTTTGAGCACATAATCGCCGCTATGCAGCACAAAGCCGCGCCCCTGATCAACCGGGCCGCCATCGAGCACCTGCATTTTACGGGCAGGCGCGGGCAGACTGATGGCCCCAGCACTTTCGCCCAGAATGTCAATTTGCTTTAAAAGGTCAGGAAAGGTGATTTGGTTTGAAACCTGATTGACCACAAGTCCCATAGCACCTTGCGCATCGTGAGAGCAAATATAGACCACCGACCGTTCAAAATGCGGCCCCTTAACACTGGGCATGGCAACAAGAAACTGTCCCTCCAGATTGGAAGGTAGAGGAGACGAACCGGCGATGGTTTTGTCTATCTGTGTCATGCTCCTGCCACCAGGTTTGCAAATCACTCGTCATAGGGAATCGTACCCGCCTCACATGCTATCTGTAAAGGGGGCAAGGCCGCCTCTTCCCCGGTCTGAGGATATCACAAAAAAATGAAGGCCATTGGGGAGGCAAAAGTCCTGCAAAATCCTTATTATGCCATATATGCATTCTAGGATGCGCATCCTTCCTGAGATGGGGCTGCTTTTAAAAAGGAACAAAATTCGATGCTGTCACGCATATCCTTGCGATTTTTGTCAGTTTGGCTCGCTCTAGCCTTGCCAATCTCCCCGCCCTCATTGGCCAAGGCGGCCCAATCGCCATGGGCAGAAGGTTATGGCGGCAAAATGCGTCTGGTAGCAGGCGGCACCTTTGGCACCGGATTGAAAGCCGGGCTGGAAATTGCCATGGAACCGGGCTGGAAAACCTATTGGAAAGTCCCCGGAGATGCCGGCATTCCGCCAATGCTGGATTTTTCCGCCTCCAGCAACGTCAAGGATGTCAAAATCCTTTGGCCAGCTCCCACGCGCTATGGTGACAATTTGGCGCAATTGGTTGGCTATAAAGAATGGGTGACCTTTCCCATTCATGTGATGCCGCGTGACCCCAACAAGCCGGTGGATCTGGTGCTGGATGCCAATGTTGGGCTATGTTCTGATTTATGCGTCCCGGTACAGGCCAAACTCTCCCTTGCTGTCCCGGTTGGTGGCGACAAAGACAGCGCTTCTGAATTTGTCATCGATCGCGATTTGGCCTTGGTGCCACAAAGAAGCACAGAAGGCTTTAAAATCACCAAGATCATCCAGAAAAAACAACAGGGCCAACCGGATCGGCTTGTAATCTCAGCCGATATTCCAAAGGGTCTGGGGGCCTCTGATTTGTTTGTCGAAGGGCCAAAAGATTGGTATTTGCCCTTGCCCCAACCCCTGGATACAGAAAAAGGCACCTTCCAGCTTGTACTGGATGGCTTGCCCGATCAGACCAGAACCAAAAATGTTGATCTGACCTTCACCCTGACCAACGGCGAAAAGGCTGTGGAACAGGTGATCCGTCTGAAAAATTAATACCAACGGCACGAAAGATTACCCCATATGACCAGAAAGCCAATAAAATCCGGTCATATGGGGTAATCTTTCGTGCCGTTGGTATAACACCGTAATCCTTTTATAAAACTGCAAGTCATTAGGAGAGACTATGATTAAACAAGGCGATCGCATTCCTGAGGCCACATTTCCGGTTATGGGCGATGACGGCATGGAGCATGTGACGACAGACAGCCTTTTTAAAGGAAAAAAGGTTGTGCTTTTTGGTGTGCCCGGAGCCTTTACGCCCACATGCCACCAAAATCACCTACCCGGATATCTGGACAATATTGATGGCCTCAAGGCCCTTGGCGTCGATGATGTGGCCGTGGTCTCGGTCAATGATGTCTTTGTGATGGAAAGCTGGGCAAAAGACACGGGCGGCAAGGGAAAGCTGATTTATCTAGCAGATGGCAGCGGCGACTTTGCCAAGGCTATGGGGCTGGAAATTGATCTGTCCGAACATGGTCTGGGCATCCGCAATCTGCGCTATTCGCTCATTGCACAGGATGGCGTCGTCACCCACTTCAATCTCGAAGAAAATCCCGGAATTGCTGAAAAATCCGGTGCTGCTGTCATCATCGAGCAGTTAAAAGCATAACCAATAACAAAAGGCTCGTCGCTATCTTGTGCGAGCCTTTTTTATGTGTCTACAGCCTAAGAGCCTGATTTAAAAGTCTCATCAAAATTTTTAAATCGGGCACTAAAACAAGCTGCCTTGCGCATCATCATCCTTTGGCGCCGCAGATTTGCGCGATTTTGGCTTTGGTTTCTCAGGCTGGCTCTGGCCTTTGGAAGAGGCAGAGACGGATGATTTTGAAGGGCGGCCTTTGTCCTCTTTCCCGCTTTTGGCCCCCCCTTTGACACCGGCAAGAGAGCGCAGATTGGCCTCAATATCTTGTGCTGAAATGGCTTTGGATGCCATAATACCGCTGACATTTTCTTCTTGTTGAGCTGCGATGCTCTGCTTGTCCTTATCAGACGGGGTGAGCGCAACCGGATCCAGTAACCCCGCAACCACCGAGACATGACCATCAGCAAATTCAAGGCTAAGGCCTTGCCCGGCGCTAACCTGATCAGCTTGTCGGATCATCTCATCATCGCGATTGCGCACCAAGGCAAAGCCACGCGCCAACACACCCTTATGAGACAGGCTCTCCATCAAGCGCGTGGCGCTATCCAGTTGCGTGCGTTTTTGCTCAAGACCTCGCAAAGAGATCCGCGTAAGGCGGTCACCACGATCCTGTAAGCGCTCTTTATGAAGAGTGATTTTGTTGGCAATCAAAGTCGGTCGCAAGCGCACAGAACTGGTCGCCAGACGGTTGCGATGGTTAAGCGTTGCAGCTTGCAAACTTTGCCCAAGCCGGGACGAGGCCATATCAAAGCGTTGCCGGGCCAAAGCCAACAAATCCTTGGGCTGGGGCAGGGCGCGGGATGCGGAACGCAAATCAGAGCGGCGTCGCTCCATCATCCGCATCACCGCACCAGATTGACGCAAATGCAAATCGCCCAAAGTTGCCAGCAAATCAGATTTGACCGGCAAAGCCATTTCTGCTGCCCCTGTCGGGGTAGGCGCCCGCAAATCTGCGGCATAATCAATCAAGGTGACATCGGTTTCATGGCCAACGGCAGAGATCAGGGGAATATCACTCATGGCCGCAGCGCGCACTGGCTCTTCTTCGTTAAAGCCCCATAAATCTTCCAGACTGCCACCACCGCGGGCCACAATGATCAGATCAGGGCGGGGAATGCCCCCCCCTTGCGGCAAGGCATTAAAACCTTTGATGCCATTGGCCACTTCCTGCGCACAAGTCTCCCCTTGCACACGCACAGGCCAGACCAGAACATGAACCGGAAAGCGATCGGCCACGCGATGCAAAATATCGCGAATAACCGCCCCGCTGGGCGAGGTGACAACCCCAATCACCCGCGGCAGATAGGGCAGCCTTTTTTTGCGCTCTGGCGCAAACAGGCCCTCAGAGGCCAGCTTCTTTTTGCGTTCTTCCAGCAATGCCATCAAAGCCCCGGCCCCTGCCGGTTCCATGCGGTCAATCACCATCTGATATTTCGACTGACCGGGAAAGGTCGTCAATTTGCCAGTGGCAATCACTTCCAGCCCCTGTTCGGGCCGAACCGTCATTTTTTGCGCAGCCCCGCGCCAGATAACCCCATTGAGAACGGATTTATCATCCTTCAAATCCAGATAAATATGCCCTGAGGCCGGACGCGAAACCCGCCCCAATTCCCCGCGCACCCGCACATAGCCAAATTGATCTTCAATCGAAGATTTGACAGCATAGCTGATTTCGGAAACGGTAAATTCAGCAGCATTGGTGGAGTTGGACATGAACACTTCCGGGATTCGACAAACAGACAGACAGGCTTCTTTCGTGCCTGTCTTTGTCGCCCCGGTCAAGTTGATGTCTGCGTTTTTTCCAACAGGACACAAGACCAATAGCCGGGGCGAGATCCAGACTTCTGCGCTGTCACAGTCCAGCCATGGCGTTTCAAAGCCCGGATCAGCATATGATTGAAAAATCCATGACCAGAAAGAAAAAGCGTGTCATGAGACAAGAATTGCTTTTGCAACAGATGAACGGCGCGCTCTGCCCGCAATTGGCAGCGTTGATAGCTTTCCTTGCCATCCATAAGGCCTAGCCACCAAAAAAGCCGCAGCAGGGCGGACCAGACAATGACGGGCAAAGGCAAGCGACCTAAAAAAGAAGGCAGGGCAGGGGCAGGCATTGAGGCTTCAGCAAAAACCGGATCCGCCAGAAATTCCACATCCAGCCGCAAAGCGACCAAAGATTCAAAGCTGCGGGCAAGGGGGCTGGTAAAAGCATAATCCGCCATATGGGCAAGAGACAGGGTATCATCTGGAACCAAGAAAGGCTCTGCAAGGCGGGCATCCTGATAGGCATCAATCAGACGGGCCATAGCGTTGGACGACAGCCAGCGCCCATAAGAGCCATCAAAATCCAGTTCTGGTTTGCCGTGACGCATGAGTATAATTTTGGCCATCAAGACGATCCCCTGCTTATTCTTGGCTTGACTGCGCAAAAATGCCATAGCAAGAAAGCACTAGGACGTGAACTCATAAATTTAGTGTTAAATGCATCAGATTTATGGGGTAATCTTTCATGCCGTTGGTATTACGTCCTAAGTCAGAACAAAGTCTTTGCCAAGGCAAAAAAGCGAGTGGCCCATGTCCCATTATGATTACAAAAGCCAGCGTCTTTGGGTATCTCAGGATATTAGTGCCCAAAATGCCATTCCCTGTGATCGCGCTCAGGCCAATTATCTGCTCAATGTCTTGCGCATGGAGCAAGGCGACCACATGCTGATTTTCAATGGCCGCGATGGCGAATGGAAATGCGAATTGCACGCCTTGGGCCGCAAAAAAGCCGCTCTTGTGCCAATCATACAGGAAAGAGCGCAGCCACAGGCAAGAGAGAATGATCTGCATTATCTGTTTGCCCCGCTAAAATCGGCACGCATTGATTATATGGCGCAAAAGGCAGTGGAAATGGGCGTTGCCAAATTGCGCCCTGTCATGACCCAGCACACGCAGGAACGCCGCCCAAAGCTGGATAAAATGCGCCTCAATATCATCGAAGCGGCCGAGCAATGCGGTATTCTATCCATCCCACCGGTCGAAGAACCGGTTGCTTTGAGCCAATTGCTGGACCAATGGCATCAAAGCGATCCCAACCGCCTGATCATCTTTTGTGATGAAACCGAGACCAATCTCGACCCCTTGGCCATCCTCAATACTTTGCGCGGAGAGGGAAATGCGGTGCCACCGCTGGCCGTCCTCATTGGGCCGGAAGGCGGCTTTTCTGATCAAGAGCGCGAGCAATTGCTGGCTTTCGATTTTGTCACAGCCATTCCGCTCGGTCCCCGTATTTTACGCGCCGACACCGCCGCCATCGCCTCCCTCGCCATCATCCAAGCCGTGCTGGGCGATTGGGTTTAACTGCGCAAGATAAGGATAGTGAAGATGATTATGTCTCTGGAAAGTTGGGCTGTTTTTGTGGCGGCGTCAATTATGCTCTCCATCACACCGGGGCCGGATCTGGTTTTCATCCTCTCCCGTGCCTTGGCCATGGCAAGCCGAAGCTGACATGATGTCCTCAAAACTCGCCATCCTTGACCATGAAATTGCGCCATTGGGGCTTGTCATTCTGGCCGCCTTTTGTCCCAAATGCGAGGAAAAAGCCGTCCCCGGACAAGACAGCCAGCCGGGCACCATCGTGATGGTGGGCAATGCTGGCTCTGCCATGTGGACGCCCTTTGATCAGGCAAGGGAGAAAAACGATCCCGATGCCATGAACAAATGGACGCAAGAGAGCTTACAACCAATTGCCGATAGTCTGGACTGTGATCTTGTCTTCCCCTTTGCCGGCCCCCCTTGGTACCCATTTGTCAGTTGGGCCGAGCGCAGCGGCAATGTGGTCAAATCCCCCCTTGGCATGGGTCTGCATCGTGAGTATGGCCTGTTCCACGCCCATCGGGGGGCCTTTCTGTTTAAGGAAATATTGCCCGTTGCAGCACGAAAAACCGGCAATCCCTGTCAGGACTGCGTGAGCCAACCTTGTCTCTCTGCTTGCCCTGTCTCAGCCTTTGGTGGCAAGGCTTACAATGTTGCACACTGCAAAAGCTATATGCAGGATCAAAAGGTGGAGTGCTGGACGGGGTGTCTGGCTCGTAAGGCTTGCCCCATTGGACAGGATTGTCACTATAGCGCCGAGCATGCGCGCTATCATATGCAGGCCTTTATGAACCCGGATATAAACCGATAGAGGCAATAGCGAACAGCATAAAGGCACAGGCTGCAGCATATGATTGCATTCATGCAAAGAATGATTTATTAGAAATATATAAAAATTTCTAATATTTTTACGTCAAACGTCTCTTCTGTCACGTCTTACCATATAACGCTACGATATCCCCGCCATGACCTCAGCCATGATCCATGACAAGCCCTTATTGGGCATTTCTCTGATGATTGCATTTTGTGCGCTGATTCCCTTTGGCGATGCTCTTGTCAAATTGATGAGCGATAGCGTGTCCATCATGATGGTTCTGCTCTTTCGCTTCGGCATGCAGGGCTTTTTGCTCTGGCCAATCATCCTGATCAAAAATGCAGGCTCTGTGCGGGTATCTTTCAGCCATTCCCACAGATTATATCGGCTTCTTGCCATTCGCACACTCTTGCATGGGGCTGGCATCATTGGCATGTATTACGGCTTGAAATATATGCCGCTGGCCGACACTGTTGCCATCGCCTTTATTTTTCCGCTTCTGATGTTGTTGGTCGGCCATTTTTATATGGGTGAATATGTCGGCCCCCATCGATTTGGTGCTGCTCTTTTGGGATTCGTCGGCACCTTGATGGTCGTGCAGCCCAATTTTATCGAGGTTGGATTGAATGTCTTATGGCCCATTTTCGTGGCCGTGACATTTGTGATCTTCATGCTGGTCACCCGTAAAATATCGCAAGAAATGGATGCTTTTTCCATTCAGTCTCTATCGGGGCTGATGGGGGTCACAGGACTGATCATCATGATGATCATGTTGAACGGCCAAGGCTGGGAAGGCTTTGACTGGACCATGCCCCAAGGCGTGCAATGGTTCCATTTGCTGGGATCTGGGATTATCGGCACATTCGCGCATTTGCTCTTCACCGCTGCTTTGCGCTATGCCCCCAGTACCACTTTGGCCCCAATGCAATATCTGGAAATGCCGTTTGCCACCTTGATAGGCTGGATTATTTTTTCAGATCTCCCCAATTGGCTGGCCGCCGCAGGCATTGCCATCACAATCGGGGCGGGGCTCTACATCATTTACCGCGAGCAGCAAACCCACAATACCAAGTCGGCCTGAGGCTGAAAGCGAAAGGAAAAAGATAACAATTTTTCACAAAAGATTGAGCATCATCTCGATGCATGGGCAATAATTTTGCTCTAAGCAAGTTTATCCGAAATCAGCCATTGTAGAATGGCCAAGAATCCCTAATTTGGTGTGACGGCAGATCGTATGAGGGGACGCCTGCCTGTCGGACATATTCTGTTCTCACGCTTCTATCCCCGGAGCCACATTCATGGCCAGCGCGCATAAAACACAGACCAGCATCAGCCTTGAAAACAAGGCCGAGCTTATCGAAGCCATTTCCGCCGGTGAAAAACCCAAGGACCAATGGCGCATTGGTTCGGAACATGAAAAATTCACCTTCTATAAAAACACGCTTGCGCCGGTCCCTTATGAAGGGGAAGCAGGCATCAAGCGGTTGCTGGAAGGCATGGAAGGGTTACTTGGCTGGAAACGCGTCGAGGATAAAGGCAACATTATCGGCCTGATTGATCCGGTGGATGGAGGGGCCATCTCGCTGGAGCCGGGCGGGCAGTTTGAGCTATCCGGTGCACCCTTGGAAAGTCTGCATCAAACCTGCCGCGAAGTGCATGGCCATTTGGCCCAATTGCGTGAAGTCGCTGATCCCCTTGGTATTGGCTTTCTGGGCCTTGGCACCTCGCCAAAATGGAGCCTGGAAGAAACCCCGGTCATGCCAAAAAGCCGCTATGGCATCATGATGAATTATATGCCAAAGGTCGGCACCCGCGGCTTGGATATGATGTTCCGCTCGTGCACCATTCAGGTCAATCTGGATTTTACCAGCGAAGCTGACATGGCGAAAAAAATGCGGGTCGGCATCGCCCTGCAACCCATCGCAACGGCTCTGTTTGCCAACAGTCCTTTCCTCGATGGCCAGAAAAACGGCTACCAATCCCTGCGCGGTGCCATTTGGCAAAATCTCGATGACGACCGCACAGGCATGTTGCCATTCGTTTTTGACGAGAATTTTGGCTATGAGCAATATGTCGACTGGGCGCTGGATGTGCCGATGTATTTCATCATCCGCGATGGCACCTATTATGATATGACCGGTGTGACCTTCCGCCAATATCTGAACGGAAAACGCATGCATGATACGCCCGATACCCTGCCAACCTTGCAGGATTGGGAAGATCACCTGACCACTCTGTTCCCCGAAGTGCGCCTGAAACGGTATATCGAAATGCGCGGAGCCGATGGCGGCCAATGGCGGCGCATCTGTGCTTTACCCGCTCTTTGGACCGGTTTGCTTTATGATCAAACCACATTGGATGCCGCTTGGGATCTGGTCAGGGACTGGAGCGAAGACGAACGCAATACCTTGCGGGTTGATGCCGCAAAACATGGCCTGAAAGCGTCCTTCAGAGACGACACAATCCAGCCAATTGCCCGTCAGGTGGTCGAACTGGCCCGCAATGGCCTTGCAGCCCGCAATCGCAAAAATGGCGCAGGCTTTGACGAAACCCAATATCTTGCCGCTTTGGAAGAGACGGTTGCCCTTGGCATGACCCCTGCTGACATGTTGCTCTCACGCTATGGCAATGAATGGGGCGGCAATATCAATCGCGTCTTTGAAGATTTCGCTTATTAAACCCCATCAAGTCTACATATATCACGAAAGCAGTGTGCTGCTTTCGTGATATATGCCCGTGCGCTCGCTGGCACTAAGGAATATCTGAGGGAAACCTAGCTTCCCAATAGCCGAACGGCCATTCATTCTCTACACTGAAAGCTTTCCCACCTCTGGCTCAATGCGTTCTACAAATCATCCTATGATTTCCTTCATGCGAGCCAATCAATAAAGGCTATATATAGATGGATTTTCTTGTCTGGGCATCCTTTGCCATGGTTTCCGCCGCCAATATTGTGACACCCGGCCCAGCTATTCTCAACACAATCCGGCGCGCCACCCAATTGGGCGTCAAAGGCACATTGCCAACTATTATGGGCAATACATTGGGGCTGGTTGTTGCCGGTTCTTTTTGTGCTGGCGGTGTGGCTGCCTTTGTTCTGGCCTCGGAATTTTTATGGACGCTCTTTCGCTGGCTGGGCGTCGCCTATCTGGCCTATCTCGGTCTCAAATTGATCTGGATTCGCGAAGAACTGGATTTGTCGGACAAAGACGGAACACAGCCTCATGTGCCTGCACATGTGCTATTTGTTGAAGCCTTCACTCTGGCGGCAACCAACCCCAAGGCCATTTTGTTCTTTGTTGCTATTTTCCCGCAGGTTATGGATGCATCGCGCCCACTCTGGTTGCAATCCACAATTATGATTGCAACATTTTGCTCCATTTCGGTGGCATCTTTGCTGGGTTATTCCAGCATTGCCGCTTTCCTGCGCTCACGCTTTTTGACACAAAGCCGATATCGCATTTTCCGCGTGACATCTGGTTTCCTGCTTCTGACATTTGCCGGGAAACTGGCCCGCGAAGCAAAATAAACAAGACGAAAAAAGGCCAGTCAAAAGCTGGCTTTTTCCATATCAGCATCAATCAAGACCGAGAAGTCTCTCGCTTTCTTGCCAAAGGTGCTTTGCCGCAACCTCATCCAGCGCATGGGGAGCAACGCCCGCATCGGATACGGGGCCGCGCATATCCAGAAAACCGGTTGGTCCATAATAGCCCCCCCGTTTGGCCTCTGTCCCCGCTGCGGCGAGAACACTGGGCAAGGCTCCGTTGCTTGAGGATTGCGCGGTCCAGTTTGTCGTCAATTTATAGAGCAAATTCATCAGCCCCTTTGGCCCGGTAAATTGCAAATTGGTGGCCGAATATCCCGGATGGCAGGCAATGGCAATGGCCGGGCTATTGGCAGCTTTCAACCGACGGTCCAGCTCAAAGGCAAACATCAGATTGGCCAGTTTGCTTTGCGCATAAGCCTTGGTTGGGCTATAGGCGTCCTTGAGCATCAAATCATCAAAATGCAGCTTGCCCATTTTGTGAATGAGGGAGGCAACAACCACAATCCGCCCTTTGCGTCTTTCGACCATATCCAGCAACAAATGGGTCAGTAGAAAATGGCCCAGATGATTGGTGCCAAATTGCAATTCAAAGCCGTCTTTTGTTTTCAATTCTGGTGTTTGCATAATACCGGCATTGTTGATCAGTCCATCAAGGCCATTGAAGGAGCGGCGCAGCTCATGGGCTGCCTCGCGCACGCTGGCGAGATCGGACAAATCAAGACGGATGATGTCGACATTGCCAAGGCTGACGGCTTCAAGGCGTGTCTTGGCAGCTTGTGCCTTGTCAACAGAGCGGCAGGCCAGAATGATATCAGCACCTTTTTGCCCCAGCATACGGGCCGCTTCAAAACCAACCCCTGAATTGCCTCCTGTAATCACATATCGTTTGCCAAAAAGATCTGGGAGCCGATGATCTGTCCAATCTGTCACACCAAGAGAAGAGATGATCTGAGTTGCCATGAGATTGCCTTGTCGGAGTGTAAGGAGAAGAACAAGAGGGGTATTTACAAAAGAGATAAAAATGTAAATCTGAAAAGGCCTTAGAATTCTATTGGTATATTTGTCAATGGATCTTTGATTATCTTGCACAAATACGACCATTTTATGCCGTTGGTATTAAGCGTGACAGACAAGCAGAGCAGACTTTAAAAACCCCATTTGATCTTTGCCAAGGTGATAGGCCCGGATCGGATTTAGCCTGAAGGGGTTGGATCCAGATGAAAGAGATAGTCCATGGAAGCCTCATCCCTCATCACTTTATTCGTCCTGACTGCAATGGCATCAGGCGGACACTCAACGGCCTATACCACCAAGCCAGACATGCAAACATGCAAAGCCTCCATTGCACCGGTCACAGAAATCCTGACAAATGGGGGGGTGACAGTCCTTGCGATAGAATGTGTAACGATGAAGCAAAGGGTCACACAGTTTCAGCACCGCCCCCCCAAGGATGCCCCGCGAACGGCTTATCTCAACCGGTTGGTGAGGGGAGACTTGACCCTGATTGAGCAGGAAAGCGAATCGGCTTGCAAAGCGAATCATCCCCAAAAAGCACAGGGAGACATTCGCCAATTTTGCGCAACATCGAAACAATCCTTGCAGAAATAATGGCCCAAATAGCGACTTTTCATCAAAAAATGTGATGAAAGAAAATATTATAATCATTAGAAGCGATGGGAGATTTTTGCTACCCTTTTGCTGAACAGCCTTTGCACCCTGCTTCACGCTAATCAGGCAGGATATAAACACTGAGATTTGCAGCGAAACTATATTTGAAATTGCATGATTTGAAATTGCATGGGGATAGCCATGAGCGATAGCAAAGCCACGTCGTTAGCCGGGCCTGAGACAAGTGCCAGTTTTGGGGTCATGTCTGCGCATGATTTGGGGCTTTATATCCTGATGGTCCTTATCTGGGGCACCAGCTGGATTGCCATGACATTCCAGATCGAGATTGTTCCCCCCATTATAACCGGTATTTATCGCTTTGGCATTGCAACCTTGGCCATGATGATCTGGGCCTTTGTTGCCAAAGTGCCCATGCGCTTTCCCTGGCGCATTCATCTGCGCTTTCTATTGCTCGGAATGTTCATTTTCTCGACCAATTTTGTGCTCTTCTATTATGCCGCAAGCTATATGGCGTCGGGTCTGATGGCGGTGATTTTCTCCCTTGCCAGTCTGATCAATATTGTTCTGAGCGCTTTTATTCTGGGTATTCGGCCAACCCCCATCGCAGCGTTGGGCTCGCTCATGGGCTTTGTCGGGATTGCCCTGATTTTCTGGCCAGAAATGACCGCAAGCACCGCGCATGAGCATATTCTAACTGGCCTTGCATTGGGGTTGGCTGGAACATTGTCTTTTTGCATTGGCAATATGGTTGCCGCCTCCAATCAAAAGATCAATCTGCCGCTGATCTCTTCCAATGCATGGGGGATGCTCTATGGCACCTTATGGATGACACTGGTTGCCTTGGTCAGCGATACCCCTTTCCTGATAGAATGGACATGGACCTATTGGGGCGCAACCATTTGGCTGGCCATCGTAGCGTCTGTCATCGCTTTTGCCGGTTATCTGACCTTGCTCAAAAATATTGGAGCGGCCAGAGCCTCCTATGCCACAGTGTTATTTCCCATTGTGGCCTTGATCCTATCGACTTTGTTTGAGGGCTATCAATGGGCATGGCTCGGCCTGATCGGCCTTGCCGCCATCCTTGGCGGCAATATCCTCGTTATGCGCGGCAAAAAGAGTGAACAACGCTAACAACGCACCAAGCAATCACTCTGCCGCCAAGCTGCCACCGCCGGAGACATTATCAAGAGCATTAACAATATGCGCAGCCAGTGCAGTATGGATGCGGTCCTGCGCATTATGAGAGCGCAGAAGAGCAATATCGCAATGGGGCAATTCCGGGAAGCCTTCTCGCTCGCCCAGAACCCGCATATCAGAGGTCAGGGCGCTTTCGGGCAAAACGGAAATGGCCAAGCCCGCCATCACCGCCCCAGTATGGGCCGCAGCAGAGGAGCTGACATAGGCCACGCGATATTGTTTGCCCGCGCGCGTAAGAGCCTCTGTCGCCGAATGGCGCCAGGAACAATTGGTGGTGCCCAAAGCCAGCGGAATGGTGGATTGACAATGAACAGAATGATGCGCAGAAGACACCCATAACAAAGGCTCGGAGCGAATGATGCGCCCTATATTGCCCTTGGTGCAGTCGCCATGGGTGACAATGCCAATATCCAGCCGCCCATCTTCTACTCTTCTATGAATGCACGAACTTTGCTCGCAAGTCATTTCAATTTCGATATTGGGATGGGTGGTGGCAAAGCTGGCCAAAACGGTGGGCAACAAGCGCGGGGCATAATCATCAGGCAGGCCAAGTCGCACAGTCCCGGACATGGCGTCAGAAGAGAAAGCGGCAATCGTCTCGGCATTGAGCGAGAGCATCCGCCGGGCATAATCCAGCAGGCGAATGCCCGCATCCGTCACGCGGCTTTGGCGTCCATCGCGCACAAAAATGGTTTGTCCAATCCGCTCTTCCAAACGGCGCATCTGCATGGAAACCGCAGATTGGGTTTTGTTGACCTGATTGGCAGCACGGGTAAAGCTGCCGGTTTCAGCAATTGCAATGAAGGTGCGCAATTGATCAAGGTCCAAAAGAGCGGTCATATATGTCTCCTGTCTCTCACTGATATGTCTATATATCACAAAAATAGATCATTTCTATAAAAAACATTCGTTGGATTTATTAAAAAAATCCTGCGAGACTGAGTTCATCAACCGCAAAACGACAGATTGGCCGCAATCCACCAATCAGTTTTGTTCAAGGAAATCAGATGTCCGGGATTATTGCGTGCCCGCAGGCATCCAACAAAAGGAGATGACCCATGCTGACAGCCGCTTTTATTCGCGCTCTGCACAATGCCAGTCAAGGCATCAACCGCCTTGCGACAAATCTAACAAAGTGGGTAAAAAATCGCCGCGCTCTTCGCCAACTCGATGCGCTTGATGATTATATGCTCAAGGACATTGGTCTGACCCGATCAGACATTGTCGCCGCCCAAGCCGTGCCATGGCATCAGGATCCCTATATCATCGGACCGTTGGCCAGCAAGCGTGGCATCGCCAAGCCGAGCATCAAACAGAATGTGTTTGTCTCAGACCTCCAGACAAACGCCAAAGGCGAGCAGTCCTGCTGTGCGTCTTTGAAAGGAGCCGCCGCCTGATCATGATTTAGCAGCCTTGATCGGCTTTTGCTCCATCCAGTGATGCTTATTGGATCTGTCAGACTCGCAAATCCGGTTCAATAAGCATCATCCCAGTTAAGCAGCCGGGGATCATGGCCGTATGATCCCCATCCCTTGACCCGCCCTAATCCGGCGGGTCTTTTTTATCTCTCATCATCCTTATTGTTGCTTTGGTTCTGGCGCATGGTATCAAGACCGGCCTGATAGCTTTCAAACAAGCCATTGAGACCTTTCATATAATTGCTTTGCATTTCCATGGCTGTTTCACTCAATTGCGCCATTTTCTGAGCTGCAATCTCTTCATCACTCAAAGGCTCAGCCACTTTTGCGGCGCTCTGGGGATAGAGCCCGGCGCGCAAGCCTTCAAAAGCTGCCGCCAAAGGATTGGGCATGGCATCCAGCTCTTTGTTGGCTTTTTGAAAATTTTGTCGACCCAGCGATCCCAGATAATCAATCCAACCCGCAGGATCATCCAGTTTCGGTGGCACCAAGGGCATCAGGCCGTAGGCGGTCAGCATGGGAAACAGCAATTGCAACTGCTCCTTATCCAACCCGCTTGCCTTTGCAACCTGCTCACAAAGCTGTGTCTGGGCGCTATAGGCCAGAAAGCTTTTGTGAAGTTGCTCCAAAGGCATCGCATGGGCCGGGTCCGTAAAAAAGGCAAAAGGAAAGCCGGATTGAGACGATTGACCAAATGTCTCAGCCGCTTTGCTGCCTTGTTGCAACAGACTTTGCATGGCATCTTGCATCTCGGTGGGCCATAAATCCAGCAAACTGGGAGAGGAAGCAGAAGAGATCTGTGTCGAGCCTTGGCGAGCATATTGGCCCATATGCATCAAGCCTTGCAAAAAAGCAGGGGCGAAAGCATCTGCCGCCTTTCGCAAATCATCAGCGCTCATATGCGTTGCCTGAGAGAGTTGCTCCCGAACCGTCTTGCCATAAACCTGATCCAGAAAATCCAGAAAATCCATGGAAATATCCGCCATCTTGCACTCCTTGCACCAATCCATCCAAAGCCAAGAATGCAGGTAAGCGGCAAAAGCGTCAAGCAAATCAAAGCGCAAAAGAGCAGGCGCACGCCAATTTCAAAAGCTGCAAAAAGAAAGATAAACCCGCCTGGCGGCTCTTTCGTGCCGTTGGTATTATGCCCGGATAGAAGCCAAAGAAGCCGCCCGCTCACCAATAGCGGGACCATCTGCCATGTCGGCCAGAATTTCGGCAATATGGCGTACTTCAATGGCCGAGCCTTCACGTTTGAGCAAACGTGCCCAATCCATCAATTGCCCCAAATCATCCGATATCATGGTGCCAGCCCCAGAGGATAGAACAGCTTTGGGCGAGAGCGCACTGGCGTTCGAAACCTCTTTCAACTCAATGCCTTCAAGCCCTTCGAGCAATCGCTGTATTTTACCAGACGCCAAATCCCAATCCTCTTTCTGACCAAGATCATGATAGGCAATGGAACCTTGAAAAGAAGAGCAAAATTGCTCCGGCTTGGCGATATCGCAAAGAAACTCAAGCAAATCAAAACAATTTGCAGCTAGTGCCATAGCCCGGTTGCACCAAGCTGGCTCTTTGGCAAAACGGTGAGGATAGTCTTGACGAATTACAGCGGCACAGGAAGGAGACAGCGTGACCACATAATCATAGACTTCAAAAGTCCGGATCACATGCCGGGCCTCAGCTTTTGCGACGCTTTGATCATCAAGGCGACAGGCAGATTGTCCGCAACAGCTCTGGGCCTTTGGGACATCCACATAAAACCCGGCCTCTTCCAGCAATTTCACCGCAGAAAAGCCAACAACGGGGCGAAACAAATCCACCAGACAGGTGACAAAAAGGCCGACGCGCTTTTTGCGGGCTGGGGGGGCTTTCTGGCCCGGCTCATCAAAGTCAAACTCTATCTGCTCCATAAATGCATCCTACGCTACCCGCGCATCACTCCTTCCAAACTCTTGTTAAAAACGGCATGGGTCTTAGTGCCCGATTTAAAAGTCTCCGAGTGAGACTTTTATGCTGTATATCCAGCCCTCTCCCCCTGGCAGACCACCCGTTATGGTACCCTCATGGGCGGTCTGAAAAGGGGGAGAAGGCTGGCTCAGGACTTTTAAATCAGGCTCTTACGACATTGCCTTTTTATCATCTCGATGCAGCTTGGAGACAACAGACGTTTGGTTTCTTTTGACTTTGGAGAGAGGTCGAATATTGCTGCGGCCAGAATGGGAAGTCTTTTTCGCTCGTTTGGCCTTGTCACTGCGATCGGCCAATTGCGACAGACGCATACGTGAAATCTCCTCCCATACCCCGGCCTGATTGGTATGGGTGAGGGTCTGCTCCACATAATCCATGTGATGACGGGCGGCCTCGCGCGCCTCATCCGGTTTTCCTTCCATGATGGCTTTATAAAGCCGTTCATGCTGTTCCAGCAAGGCATCCTGAACGCCGGGCCATTCATATAAACGAATACGGGAATAAAACAGGCCTTCCGCCAACAATTTATAGCAAGAGCGCAATGTATGCAGCATCAACATATTGTGACTGGCTTCAACAATGGCCTGATGAAATTCAAAATCCGCTTCGCTTTCCTTATGAATATCACCTTCGGCATGATGTTGGCGCATCACGTCCATAATGCGGGTCAAGATCAATTTATCCGCATCCGTTGCCCGGCGCGCAGCATGTTCCGCTGTCACCCCTTCCAGATCGCGACGAAATTCAAAATAATCGCTATGGGCTTTGGGGTGGCGGCGGATCAGCTCAAACACTTCATCAGAAAAAACCGTGCCAACCACATTGGCCACAAAGGTGCCCCCCCCATGTTGGGTGCGGATCAGATTGCGTTCTTCCAGATCTTTCAGTGCTGTGCGCAGCACAGGGCGAGATACATCCAGCTTGCTTGCCAGCTCCCGCTCGGCTGGCAATTGGTCGCCAGAGCGCAACACGCCCTCAAGGATCAGGCGTTCAATTTGGTCAATCACAGCATCCGACGTTCTGTTTTGACTGATGGCTCTGAAGATCATGGGCGTTTAACTTTCAGGCATAAGGCCGTATACAAACAAACAGATCCCCATTTTACCAGATCCGTTTCAAAATCCAATCTGGGAAAATAGGTAATTTTTGTGATCCAATAAACAATAAGAATAAGACGCTTTCGTCCAAAGTCGGGAAATATTTTTTCTTTCAGGGCTTGCACATTGGCAAGAATATAAAGACAATGAAACCAAGTTCTCGCCGCAACCTGACCGTGAAACATTCTTGGGTTTTCGTGCTATAGTCACAAAGCCTCTTCGTTTGTGATCTCTGCGTTTATGAACGCTTCAGTCTTTTTGTTTGAGCGCGAGACAGAAAGAGCGATCTTTCTGGACTGCCGACAAGGGGGAGGCCTGGATGGCTGGGGCTTTGTGGACCCCAGCTTTTCCTTTTGAAAGCCAACCTTTTATATTTGATCGGCATTTCTGTCATATGCCAATATGATCAAAGGCTTGAGCAATGACATCCATAACCTTACGCGCGGCAAATCCTGATGATGCCAAAGCCATTTCCGAGCTGAAAGTTCTGTGTTGGCGCGATACATATAAGGGATTGATGCCAGAGTCTGTTGTGCAGACAATGGATGCAAAAGCAGAAGAGCCACATTGGCGCGATTGGCTGGCCGATGAAAAAGCCGGGCTGTCAGCCTATATCTTGCATAAAGACACAGCCCTGATTGGCTATGCCCTTGCCGGAGCTTTCCGCCCGGTCTCACCACAAGAGACAGAAGAAGCAGGGCAACTTATTTTGGCAGATGCTGAAATATATGCCATCTATCTGCATCCCAACCATCAACGGCAGGGCCATGGGCAAAGATTAATGGCTGCATTGGTAAAAGATTTGATCCAGCAAGGTTATAAGGACTTGGCCTTATGGGTGCTTGGCGGCAATCAAAAAGGCGAAACATTTTACGAAAAGCTTGGTGCCAGAGAAGGTCCAAAACGGTTGGAAAGACGCAGCAATAAAATTGTCTTTCGGGAAAAAGCCTATATCTGGCCAGATTTGCGTGCATTGCAGGCTCGCCTGACGCTCCATTCAGTATGACGCAAAATGCCCTGCCAGCATGGACTGACAGGGCATCTCTTCTCAGATGATAAGTGCCAATAAAGACAGATAGAGCTTATTCAGCCGCTGGGAAGGTCTTTAGATAGGCAATCAGATTGTTACGGTCTTTTTCTTTTTTCAAACCGGCAAACGCCATTTTGTTTTTCGGAATGAATTTCTTTGGCTTGGTCAGATAGCCATGCAGATTGGCTTCATCCCAAACAAAGCCGCCTTCTTCTTTTTTAGCTTTGAAAGCTTTGGAATATTTGAAGCCTTCGACAGAGGCAATTTCGCTGCCGACAATGCCATTAAGAATTGGGCCAACCTTGTTTTTGGCCTTTTCGCCAACCTGATGACATGCTTTGCATTTTTTAAAGACTTTTTCGCCTTTTTTGACATCACCCTCAGCAAGAGCGGAACCGGTAGCAGCAAGAACAAGCATGCCAGCAACAGCAATCAAACGTTTCATATATCTGGTCCTTTGGTCATTGTCGAAAGAAGGCTGAATGGTCTGGTCCCAGCCTCTTTCTTCCACTATAGCAAAACCCCTATCAAAGTCTTGCCATCCAATAGGATGAAGACCATAAAAGGGAGGCTCGTCATGGGGTCACGATCTTATTAAACTTTTTGGAGAGCAAATGCGGCAAAATTATTGCCAGAAATCCGGGATAAAATGTCGCAGCAAAAGGAAAGATGAGAGATTGCGCGATCCGGTCCGCAAAAGTGCAGAGATGCACAAAATTATGGGGCTGTTGACAGCCCCATAAAAAAATCAAGTGCTTATTGCGCGGCTGCTTGCTCAAACAGAGGAGCAAAAGCCTTGGCAGCTTTTTTCGGGGCTTTTGCCCCTTTGGCGGCGTCCAGATTGCTGCTGCCATCGCCAACAACAATCACACCCACCATGCCCATGGAATAATGCGGGGTGCATTTATAGCCATAGGTGCCTTCCACATCAAAGGTAATTTCAAAATCTTTGGAGATTTTGGATTTCCACTTTTTCGCCCCTTCCGGCAACATGCCTTTGACAGACTGGCTGTTATGGCCTTTGTCAACCGAGATAAATTTCACGGTATCGCCAACATTAATTTTCAAGAAAGCGGGCTTGAAAATATTCTTATTCTTCTTGTTTTCAGGATCCTTGTTCAGCATCTGAACTTCAAAAGTTTCGGCAAAGGCTGGCATGGCAGACAGGCTGGCAACAGCCAGAATGCTTGCGCCCACACCAAGACGAATGGCACTGGTTAATTTCATAATCTTGCTCCTGACATATGCCCATATGGGCAAACAAAATGCACAAGCGGCAAACCATGGTGTTGGCACTGCCAGCTTTTAAGCATCAATGCCAGAAGCGGGGACCGGGCACCCATGGTCGAACTTGTGTCAGATAGGTTATAATATGAAAAATAAAGTCAAGTAATGGCAAAAACTGCGACATTCTGGCGCAAAGGTCATTTTATTTCTGTGCCAACATCTTGCCCGAGACGATATGAAAGGGGGGAGGGATGAGGATGAAGGCTGTTGGTATTATGACAGCGAAAGCTTGAATTTCGCCTATCCTGTTGGGCTTCACATCTTCATATACAAGAACCAAGACCAAAATAAGCATGGGGGCTGGTTTCAAGACAAACCCGAAAGGCGATCGCAAAATGGCCGAATGAGTGGGCCCCGATTCAAGCCATAAACAGGGATCATGACTTGCGTAATTGGTAAGACTATTTTACCAATAATAAGGCGAATGAAGGAGGATTAAGTGCCCGATTTAAAAGTCTCTGCCTGAGTCTTTTAGACGACATATCCAGCCCTCTCCCCCTTTTCAGACCGCCCAAGGGTACCATGATGGGTGGTCTGCTAGGGGGAGAGGGCTGGCTCAAGACTTTTAAATCAGGTTCTAAGGGATTTTGATCAGGCAGGGAGGACCACAATGTCAATTGAAATACCCGCACCAGACCAGACAATCATGCAGCGCCGGGCAGAGATCTTGGCGGGCCTGTCAGAAATAGTACCTGATGATTGCCTGATCACAAGGAAAGAAGAATGCCGCGCCTATGAAGCTGATGCCCTGACCGCCTATCGCCGCATTCCCATGGCGGTGGTTTTGCCGACCACAACACAGCAGGTCAGTGAGATTGTAAAATTCTGTCAGGCACATCATGTCAAAATCGTCCCACGCGGGGCCGGGACTTCGCTGGCAGGGGGGGCCTTGCCTGTGGAAGATGGCATCATTTTGGGTGTCTCCAGAATGACCCAAATCCTTGATATTGATTATGCCAACAGAACAGCCAAAGTGCAGGCAGGGGTCACCAATATCAACATCACCAATGCCGTGGCCCCGGATGGCTTCTTTTATGCGCCCGATCCATCCAGCCAGCTGGCTTGCACCATTGCTGGCAATATTGCGATGAATTCGGGCGGGGCGCATTGTCTGAAATATGGCGTCACCACCAACAATATTTTGGGACTGACGCTTGTGCTGATGGATGGCACGATTGTCACCCTTGGCGGTGATCACCTCGATAGCGAAAGCTATGATTTGCTGGGCCTCATCATCGGCTCTGAAGGTCAGCTTGGCATTGTCACCGAAGCAACGGTCCGCATTTTGGCGCAAGCAGAAGGTGCACGTCCCATGTTGATGGGCTTTCAATCCCCGAAAGAGGCCGGAGCCTGCGTTGCCGCTATCATTGGCTCTGGTATCATTCCTGTTGCCATCGAATATATGGACAAGCCCGCCATTAAGGTATGCGAAGACTTTGCCCATGCTGGCTATCCTTTGGATGTCGAAGCGTTGCTGATCATCGAAGTGGAAGGCTCTGATCAGGAAATGCAGGATCTGTTGGAGCGGATCACACAGATTGCACAAGACTATCACCCCAGCTTGTGCAAAATTTCCCAATCCGAGGCAGAAAGCAGTCGCATTTGGCTGGGCAGAAAATCTGCCTTTGGGGCCATGGGGCGCATTTCGGACTATATGTGTATGGATGGCACAATCCCCACCGGCACATTGCCCCATGTGCTGGAACGCATTGACCAGATTGTAAAAAGCCATGGTCTTGGCGTTGCCAATATCTTCCATGCAGGAGATGGCAATCTTCATCCTTTGATCCTCTATAACATCAATGATCCAAAAGAATGCCAAAGCGCAGAAGAAGCGGGAGCAGAGATCCTCAAATTATGCGTTGAGGTTGGGGGATGCCTGAGCGGAGAACATGGCGTGGGCATTGAAAAACGCGATTTGATGACCGAGCAATTCACACAAAAGGATCTGGACCAGCAAATGACCATCAAATCAGCTTTGGACCCCAACTGGTTGCTCAATCCGGTTAAGGTTTTTCCTTTGCAAGGGCGCCCGGAGTCTCAAAAAGCCCTTAAGCCTCAAAAAGCATAGAAAAAACAGCAGAACAAAAGCATGTCATCTCAATATGTCAGGACCAAAGCATGACAGCGTTACAGAATCCCAAAAGCAGTCAGGAAGCAGTTGAGATTATTATAAACGCGCTTCAATCAGGCCAGAAACTGGCTTTGCAGGGCGGCGGCACCAAAGAAGCTATTGGCCCCCCAATGAAAGTGAGCCAAATCCTCTCCAGTGCCAATCTGACAGGGATCACCCTGTATGAGCCATCAGAACTGGTCATCGCAGCACGCTCAGGCACCCCTTTGTCAGAGATTGAAGACATATTGGCCCAGCATAACCAACGTCTGTCTTTTGACCCTCCCTCTTATCAGGGTCTATTGGCCTCGGCTGGCATACCAACCCTTGGCGCGGTGGCAGCGTGCAATCTGTCTGGCCCCCGGCGCATTAGCCATGGAGCGGCCCGCGACAGTTTGATCGGTATGGAACTGATCAATGGCAAAGGCGATCTCATCAAAAATGGGGGTCGGGTGATGAAAAATGTCACTGGTTATGATTTGACCAAGCTCATATGTGGCTCTTGGGGCACGTTGGGCTTGCTCACACAGCTCTGTTTCAAAGTGCAGCCAAAACCGGAAACGCAAACAACGCTGGTCTTCTATGATCTGGATGATCATGCCGCAGTCTCGTTGATGACCAAAGCCTTGGCAAGTCCGTTTGAAGTCACATCCGCCGCCCATATAAGTCCGGATTGGTCGGCAGATCAGAAACAGGCAAGAACAATGCTGCGCATGGAAGGCTTTGAGACTTCCTTGCACTATCGCAGCGCAGAATTAACGGCACAATTGCAAACATTTGGCAAGGCTGAATGCTTTAACGAACAGACAAGTACTCTGTTATGGCAATCTGTCAAAGGCTTGTCCGATCTTGAGACCCAAGAGACTGATTTGCTTTGGAAAATATCGCTAAAACCAACAAATGCCCCAATCATGGCCGCATGGCTGCGCAACACCTATGACGCCAAAGTGCTTCTTGATTGGTCAGGTGGGCTGATTTGGGCCGCTCTGGCGATAAGCCCCAACACCCAGCAGGATGGTGCGGCCAAAGCCATACGTCACAGGCTTGCGCAGCTGGGCGGCCATGCAACCCTGATCAAAGCCCCAAAGAATGTGCGCGAGACAGGCCTGTCTTTTCACCCGCCAGCACAGCAAATGTCCAAATTGATCAAGGCCGTCAAACAAAGTTTCGATCCATACGGCATTTTCAACCCTGATTTCATGACCAAAAAACAGGGAGAATAAAATGGAAACCAATTTTTCCCTGTTGCAATTGCAAGATGAGGGCACCGCAGAGGCGGAGAAAATACTGCGCACCTGCGTCCATTGCGGCTTTTGCACGGCAACCTGTCCCACTTATCTTTTGTTAGGTGATGAGCTGGACAGCCCCCGTGGGCGCATTTACCAGATCAAGCATATGTTGGAAAGCCAAGAGCCTGCCACTGGCGCATTGGTGACGCATATCGATCGTTGTTTGTCTTGCCTATCCTGCATGACCACTTGCCCATCCGGGGTGGATTATGGGCATTTGGTGGATTATACCCGAACCCATATTGCCAAAACCCATCAGCGCGGCAAAGCGGATCAGATGATGCGGTTTTTTCTGCAAACGATCCTACCTTATCCAGACCGTTTTCGCCTTGCTCTTTTGCTGGCAAAAATAGTCCGCCCCTTTGCACTCATCATACAAATGGGGACGGGTAAAAGCCAAATGGGCCAGCGCCTGACGGCCATGATGCGGCTGATCCCTCGTCATATAGAAGCCCCAACCCGGCACACAATGCCGGGTGTCTTTGCAGCCAGCAAAGGCGTTGACCAGTCCCCAAAAAACACAAACACAAACATAAAAACAAAAAGAGTGGCTCTGCTGACCGGCTGTGCCCAGCCGGTTCTGGACAGTGACATCAATGCAGCAGCCATCCGCTTGCTCACCCGTATGGGATATGACGTTGTCCTGCCAGAAGGGGAGGGCTGCTGCGGCGCATTGGTTCATCATATGGGGGAAGAAAACAAAGCCAAAGGCCATGCAAAGCGCAATATTGAGGTCTGGTGCCGGGAAATAGACACCAACGGACTGGATGCGATTGTCATCACCACATCAGGATGTGGAACCAGCATCAAGGATTATGCTCATATGTTTCGTCACGATCCGCTTTTGAGCGAAAAAGCACAAAAAGTCTCAAATTTGGCGCGTGACATTTGCGAATTTCTCAATGAAATCAAACTGCCAATTTCTCCAATCAAACTGCCGGATATATCGGTGGCCTATCATGCAGCTTGTTCTTTGCAACATGGTCAGCATATCAAAACAGCACCAAAAAGCTTGCTCAAAAAAGCCGGATTGACTGTCAGGGACATAGCAGAAAGCCATTTATGTTGCGGTTCAGCCGGTGTCTATAACATCATGCAGCCGGAGCTTGCGCAAAAATTACAACAGCGCAAATGCGCCAATATCGAGACAATCCAGCCAGATGTCATTGCAGCTGGTAATATTGGCTGCATCACCCAGATCGGCACCGGTACAAAAAGGCCTGTTCTGCATGTCATCCAATTGCTGGATTGGGCTTATGGCGGCCCAAAACCTGCCAAGCTTTCCAAGTGATCAAATAAAGCATGATCCATAGGGTATGCCCCGCCTTGACTGCTTCTGGTTGAATGAAAAGGCCATATTTTTTAAGGGGATATTAGATAATTTGTTCAATACTATCTTTACGTGACAATAGGGTAGGTAGGATGCAAAAGGCGGATAAGGCTAGCTCTGACAGTCTGTATACTATTTTTGATCAGGTCAGTGATGCGGTCTTCGTCATTGATCAGGACGGCCTGTGCGTCTATCAAAATCATAAATCTGTCCTCTTTCCCACCAAACATCTGGACCGTTTGATCCGGTTATGCAGGCAGCAGGCCTGCTATGACAAAAGTCCGCAAATTGATCTGGATAATTGGAAAATTTCCATCTCATATCTACCAGATCACATGGTGCTGGTTTGTAAAAACAAAGCCAATCAGTTAGAACAAATCCGTGCCATGCAGCAGGATTTTATGGTCCAGCTCGCAGACAATATTCCTGCCCAGCAAGCAGCCTTGAGGGCTTTGCGCAATCATGTTGACTGGCGCTGGATGGCCATTTGCAGTCTGGATCATGAGACAAAGCAATTCGTCTTTGATCTTGGCTTTGATGGCGATCTTCTGAATACCCCCTTATTTGCCCCAACAAAAGCGGCTCAAGAATTTTCTGCCTGTTCAGGCTTGAAACATATAGCAAATTTGCAGGAAATTTTTGCAGATCCTCAGCCCTTCCTGGATAAGGGCATGGGATATCTCATTGGCATCTCGATCAAAAATCATGCAGGAAAATGTGTTGGCTATGCCATGATTGGCCATCATAGCGAGCCGGAAGACGCCTGGGAAGTCGGGATCCTGCTGGAAGTGATCGCGGCACTCTATAGCCCATATTTTGAAGCCAATAACGCCCGCGAAGAAGCCGAAAAAGCCCAACAGGAATCCCTGACTGATAGCGTAACCGGCCTTGGCAATCGCCGGGCCTGCGAGCGCTTCATCAATGATTGTCTGGAAGAACAGCATAGAGAGCGGACCTCAGAAGCCGTTCAGTCCATGTTCGATCCTCATGCCATGCGCAATTCTGTGATCATGCTCTCAGATTTCGATGGCTTCAAACGCCTCAATGATACGATGGGCCATGCAGAAGGGGACAGAGCTCTGACCCTGCTGGGTCATTGTTTGCGAGAGCATAAACTGCCGGGCAATCGTATCTTTCGTTTGGGCGGTGATGAATTTGTGCAAGTCTTCCCCCGTGCAGGCAATTTGGAAGCCGGTGATTTGCGCCATTGGACCACGAAAATCGAACAAATCTTGCAAGAAGCAGGCTTCAAGGATCTTGGTATCAGCATCGGCGTGGTGCATTTCTTTGAAGGCGATGGCACATATGCCTCACTGATGGCGCTGGCCGATGCCCGTATGTATCACGACAAGAAAATGCGCTCGCTTTATTTGGCCTAGATGCGTTGACGTAAAAATTATTTCAGGTCTTTCAAGTCTTTGGCAAAATCCACTGGATGAATGAGCGATTTGAGACGCTTGAAATTGAACCGTATCCAACCCATGCAATGTCTTGGCAGGAAGCCAATGACTATGCGTTTAGTAAGTTGTATGCCTCAGAGTGTTTATATGCGGAATACGATATTGTAGAGAAGGTCTAGCGCATTTTGAATAAACACGTAGTTATTCAAAATGCGCTCTAGTCTTTGTTTCTAAGCATATTTTTGTCCGAAAACCGCACGCACTTTTCGAAAAATATGCTCTAACATATATTCCTGTCTACAGGGATTGCTAGGCCTTTTAGAATTCGATGGTGTTTCGTTGTGGAGAGACGATTGTTAAATTGAAATTAAACTCATTTTAGCAATCATTTCTCCACTAACAAGAACATATATTAGACGGAAGTTCTCTTTGTAGCTACCAAATGCAAAGAGTGAAATTTCGTTTATCTGAAAAGGTAACTTTTGCTATGTCACCAACACACAACATAGATCAGCTTTCACGCGGTGACCTAACCGGGTTGATTGATCAGTTGAAGATGTTTGCGGATATAGACGGAAGGATGCAAGTGTCCACAATCCTTGGTCTCCTCTACGTCGCTCTGGAAGATTCAAAGCAAGCTAAGCCTGAACTCAATACAAAAGACCTCGGAGAGATGCTTGGCGTGGTCTCTTCAGCGGCAACCCGACAAACCTACTATTGGGGGCCGGGTCTAACGAAACTTGACCCTGAGACTGGTGAAGAAAAAAACACCATCAAGGGGCAGGGGTTCATCAACGTGGAAATAGGACGATATGATCGGAGATACAAAGCCCTGTCCATGACACCTAAGGGCTGGAACTTCGTTCGTCGTCTCTTTAGTGCGAAAAGCGAAGGAGACTCTTCAAATGGCGAGACAGCGGGGTCCGGTATGGCAAGCTGACATTCTTTATGACAAACAACGACAAAGAAAGTCTTTTCCCACACAGCAAGAAGCTGAGGCGTGGGAAGAGGCAGTAAGGAAGGCTGAAGTTAATGGACTTCCCCTTCCAGATCCCTCACAAACACAAAAAGCCACCTTGAGGGATTCTGTGGATCAGTATTTCGAAAGTATCTGGCCGTATGTAAAGCGAAAAGACTACGCAAGAGAACAGATTGCCATGTGATGCGCTATATCGGACCTAACACGTTGGTCTGTGAGATAGACACCAAAGTCATCATTAAGATGGAGCAGCAATTTAGAGCGGATGATCGTGCAGAAAGCACAATCAATCGGAAGCGCTCTTCAATCTCAAAGGAACGAGGTAACCAAGAGCGTATTCTCTCTATGGCGGAAGAAAAAGAGCTTCTCGGTTACCTGAAGCATATAGGGTTGCTCCTATCCTATCACCTAACAAACTTTCTACTTTACACAGGTTGTCGTCTTGGAGAAGCAATGAGTCTCCAATGGTCAGCTTTGAAAATCAGCGATACTCGCGTGACGTTCATTCGTACAAAGAATGATAAAGCATGGACTATTCCTCTCGCAAAGAAAGCAAGAGCGGCGATAGAGTTTGCAAAGAGAGAGGGGTTCGAGAGGCCTTTTGTGATACCAAGGGACACTTACAGAGATCATTTTAACCGTGCTCGTCATCGTCTCGGTTTTCAAGATGGCAAGGAGTTTGTGATCCATATGCTTCGTCATACTTGTTTGTCTCGCCTCGTTGAAAAAGCTGTTCAACTCCTGATCGTTAAAGAGTGGGCAGGACATAATACCAACGGCACGAAAGATTACCCCATATGACCGGATTTTATTGGCTTTCTGGTAAGACGCTTTTGCTGCCATGGTCTGGTTGACCACAAAGCAAGAGCGACGCAGTCCAGAAAGCCAATAAAACCGGCCTTCGGTGC
>JAOXSH010000097.1 GCA_025800145.1 Cohaesibacter sp. | reverse complement strand
TCTCCGCCGCGCAGAAGTGCTTGAACAACCAGCGAATATTCCGGGATTGATATTGGAAATCTTTGGATTTGTTGATCAAATCAGATAGAATGGAGGCATGAGTTCAACATCTTCTCTCTTGCCTGATGACATTGACGTCTTACGCGCCATCATAGAAGCGCAGGCAGAAGAATTGCGTTCTCGGGGCAGTCTGATCGAGAAGCTCTCTGCAGAGCTTGCGGTTCTCCGACGGTCCCGTTTTGGCAAATCATCCGAGAAGATCAAACGCACCATCGAGCAGCTCGAATTGGCCCTGGAAGATATTGAGGCTGCGGATGCAGAAGATGAGCCACCATCAACCTCGACAAAGAATAAGAAGAAGACCGGAGGAAAGAAACCATCTCGCAAACCTCCACCGGCTCATTTGCCGCGTCAGACAATCACCCATGAGGCATCCTGTCAGTGTCCTGTCTGTGGTGGATCCGACTTCATCCGCAATGGTGAGACTGTGACCGAGATACTGGATTATGTGCCTGCCTCCTTCAAGGTGGTGCGCCATGTCCAGCCCCGCTTTATCTGCAAAGGATGCGATACAAACATCAAGGGTGAGATGCCGTCCTTGCCCATTGAACGGGGCAAGCCAGGTCCAGGCCTTGTTGCCCATGTTCTGGTAGCCAAATATTGTGATCATCTACCGCTCTATCGGCAATCAAAGATCTATGCACGCGAACAGGTGGAGTTGTCTCGCTCCACCATGGCCGACTGGGTCGGCAAGACAAATGCCTTGCTGGCACCATTGATTGCCAAGTTGCGGGATCACATTCTTGCGGCTAACCGTGTTCATGGTGATGACACGCCGGTCCCCGTCCTCGAGCCGGGTAAGGGAA
>JAOXSH010000094.1 GCA_025800145.1 Cohaesibacter sp. | reverse complement strand
TTGAATTGTCTTGACAAGTCAATGCAAAAGGTTCGCATCAAACTAGGGCGCGCCTCATTGAATTGTCTTGACAATTCAATGCAAAAGGTTCGCATCAAAAAAGAAAATGCCCCGGCATTGTCCGATCGAGCCGACGCCTTGCCAGTAAACCATTTCAAAGCATCCTATGGGTTAATCTTTTATGCCGTTGGTATTAATGGGTCCTGAGCCTAGGTATTTTGTGAGCATTGATAGGGATAGCCCCCTTCAAAACTCATAAAGTGACCAAAATACGAGGTTAGCTATTTTTTACGATCAAAAAGACACGGGCTGGACCATCAAGAGACGAAATGGAATGGGGCACATCTACAGGATACCGCGCTGTATCACCCTGAACCAAATTTTCGGAAACAGTGCCAGACTGGATGCTCACAGCACCTTCTAAAACGATGAGTTGTTCCCGCGTTCCACGTGCATGGGGCTGGCTTTGCAGCGACCCATGGTCGGCCAATTGAATGTCATAAACTTCATGCCCAC
>JAOXSH010000093.1 GCA_025800145.1 Cohaesibacter sp. | reverse complement strand
ATAAAAGATTGACCCATAGGATGCTTTGAAATGGTTTACTGAGAAGGTATCTTTCGACGGACAATGCCGGGGTATTTTCTTTTTTGATGCGAACCTTTTGTATTGAATTATCAAGACAATTCAATGAGGCGCGCACTAGTTTGATGCGAACCTTTTGCATTGAACTGTCAAGACAATTCAATGAGGCGCGCACTAGTTTGATGCGAACCTTTTGCATTGAATTGTCAAGACAATTCAATGAGGCGCGCACTAGAAAGATAACGCTCTCAGTGAGCCATTTCAAGGCACCGAAGGCCGGTTTTATTGGCCCAAAACCCTTGCACTTGGTGTCGCCGCATGTACCGCAAGATCCCCGATCATCAACTTTCCTTTGAAGACTTTCACCTGCCTTTTGGGGGCCGACTTAGCGGCAACAATCGCTGGCTTCTTTTGAAGCCGAAAAACCGATGCAGCTGGCTTTTAATCCGCCTTGCCTGTATCCCATGTATAGACTGTTAGCCCCCAAGAGGATTTGGTTATGCGGCTTTCGCAATTTCTTCTTTCGCCCTCCTGATTATAATGGGCATTGAAATTGCGGGGATTGCCGTCTTGTAAAACATCAATCATCACTTTTTCCAAAGCTTCCTGATTAGCCTCTGGCCAAAGCGTAGGCAGGTCCATTCCGATCACGTCGAGCATTTTATGGCGCATCATCTCGGCCATAGGACGATTGCATTCAATGACTTGAAATTGCAAATCTCTTTTTCCATCTTGCGCATGGCTCATAACCGTCATCAGACCATGGGGCAATGCATTGAGAATATCTTCGAGATAGGTTTTCCGATAGACGATTGGTTGCAGAATGGCAATCACTTCGTCTTGTTCGATATCGCAAGAATGGACCGGCAGATAGAGCACTTGCCACAGAGCGACATTAACGGCCTTGATTGCCTTGAAAATTGTATAGACCGGCTTTTTGGCAGATATCGCCAGATCACAATTATCAATGTGGATTTTGGCAAAAGCCTGATCGGCATCCATGGTCTGTCCTGCAAGGGAGAAACCTGCAAAATCAACCATTCCGGGGGCAAAATCCGAGCAGAACCACAGGTCTTTCTCGTCTTTGGAGAATCGCACCTGTTGATTGCGGGTGAGCTGAATTTCTGCAAGCTCTGCACCACCGACAGGAGGCAAGTGCCCACCAAGTGTCTGCCACGACAGCCACGCATCATATGCGACGAGAAATTTCTCGTCTGACATATGTTGTCCCAGATCTTCTGTGATGGAAAATCCGCACCACACAGCTCTATCCCCACATATGGCAATCGCTAGAGGATTGCCTTCCTGAACAAAATGCTCCGCCTGACTGGATTATCACAATCAGATTGCAATACCCCATATCCAATGCAAGCGGGATTTTGTCGTTTAACGTCACGCAAATAAATTGTCAATTTCGGACTGATCCGACTTTTTCTCTTCCTGATCGCCCGCTGAATCAAACTCAATTTCCTGAAGCATCTGATCCACATCATCCTGATTGACCCCTTCTCCGGAATGTTGAGGACCATGCAGGATCAATTCACGACGGCGGCGCTCTTCTTCGTTTTCCTCTTGCGCTGCGGGCTCTTCCAAGTCCTGCACTTTCAAGCGCTCAATGAAGCTGGAAACCCGCTGATCAATCAAGCTCAATGTGCGTACAACCTTGGAAATGCGCTGCCCGGTGATGTCCTGAAAAGAGCAGGCTTCAAAAATTTCGATGATTTTATCATTGACCAAGGCAGCATATGCATCATGATTTGATGGATCTGCACACATGATCTCTTCTGCAGCGCCCATGATTGTGTTGGTTGCATTTTCTGTTGCATCGACCACGGCGTCCAGCTCACGCCCGGCATCGGGAATGGAATTGTTGCGCATATCTGTTGGACAGAGAGCCGCAATTTCCTGCTTCATGCTGGTGATTTCCGCAGCGATTGCAGTAAATTCGGAATAAGCATGTTGATCTATTGCTTCAACATGGGCATCCAGACTATCGGCCATGACTTCCGCCAAAGACATGATATCGGTTAATGAGACATCATGAGATTTGTTATGCTCAAGATATTTTACAATCTGTTCGATATTCGTCTGTAAAGCTTTTTGCTCACTCTGTGCCATGTTTACCCCACTCGTTGCTATGGGCAGATCGCGTTTTACCGCTGAACTTCTTATGATTTTTGCGACAGGCACCGGTTCACCCAAGGCCTTTAGCCTTGCATAATTGTCCAATTCCTACCTATTTTTTTATGACCATAGGGGCTTGTGGCTGTGTCAGGGTAATTGTGTCTTTCGACACTTTTTCCCAGTCTTGTCTGTAACCGATATTTGCCCATATCGGATACCAGCCAGCCCGCCGGGCATTTTCACGCCCGGAGCTGTGGCCCGCTCATATTGCCTTGCAATATGATCCCTAACCTAGCTGTCGAAAACAGCGTCGATTTTGGTCTTCAAGGTTGCGGCGTTAAATGGCTTCACGATGTAATTGTTCACACCGGCCTTTTTCGCTGCAATGACGTTTTCTGTCTTGGATTCTGCTGTCACCATAATGAATGGTGTCTTGGACAGACTGTCGCTGGCGCGCACTTGCTTGAGCAATTCATAACCGGTCATTGGTTCCATATTCCAATCGGAAATGACCAGACCGTAACGACGATCCTGCATTTTTGCCAAAGCTTCGGTGCCATCGGCGGCATCATCAACATCTTCAAAGCCAAGCTGTTTCAGCAGGTTTTTGATAATCCGGATCATGGTTTTATAGTCGTCCACTACCAGTACCGGCATAGAAAGATCGAGGGCCATAAGTTTACTCCAAACTCACACTGTGTCCCGTTTAATACGGGTTTTCACCTATTTTCTGTCATAGATCTTACCGGGTTGTCAGCTCTTTCGGCCTCCTGTTACCCAAGCACCAATCTAACTCAAGGAATTAAAAAAGCAGTTAATCATCAAAATCTGTGAAAATAGGCTTTGTTTAAAAATGTCTCGTTTTTGGGCTAAATGGCCTGAATTTTCGCAAATTTTAAGAGCTTTGTAGGGTTTCTTTCAGCCTTTGATAACCTTGACAGACGTTAACCACATCTGTGTCGGCCTCAAATGGGATTTTCTTGTTACATGGCATTGTCTTTATGCTTTTGGCGCTGCTTGTCGCCTTTGTAGATTTTGGTCATAAAAGTTATTCATTACTAATATTTTGATTTAAAAGTCCCGAGCCAACCCTCTCTCCCTTTTCAGACCAGCCGTCATGGTACTCTCATGGGCAGTCTGCTAGGGGAGAGTGCCGGATATGCGGCCTAAAATCCCAGACAGAAATTTTTAAATCGAGTTCTAGGACGTAAACTCATAAC
The DNA here is from genome assembly GCA_025800145.1 of Cohaesibacter sp. Taxonomy (GTDB): domain Bacteria; phylum Pseudomonadota; class Alphaproteobacteria; order Rhizobiales; family Cohaesibacteraceae; genus Cohaesibacter. The sequence goes on along the minus strand of JAOXSH010000093.1, from coordinate 11,183 downwards.
TCTGGTGCATTTAAACGTCGTACACGATAGGGCTTATTTTTTCTCCCACATTGTCGCAAGGATTTGAAAATGAACCACATTGTCTGCATCCTTGCTCCTAGTGGGAGAAAAAAATAAGCCTCTACCAAATCATCACATTTATGAGTCTACGCCCTAAGATCAATGCATATGGATATGTGCGCCCATTGTCTTATGCGCAAGAGGGCTGACTTTGGCTTATCCTGCCTTGCTGTGAGCCTTGTCTCTTTTTGCTCTTTAACAGGCTGTCCATGTTGGGTCAGCTTCCCCCCCTCTTGAGGCTGGCTGTAAGGTGCCAGCTTACGATGCTTTAACAGGAAACACGATGACAGCTCCTTTGAATGGCGTAGAAGCCCGTACAATCTATTATGACGATATGTCTGTTGGCCAAGCAGAAAGCTTCAGTCATCGCGTCACCGATGCCGACATTGCTGCGTTTGCTGCGGTTTCAGGCGATCATAATCCCATTCATATTGATAAGGATTATGGGGCGAACAGCCAGTTTGGCTCATGCATTGCCCATGGTCTTTATACCGCCAGTCTGTTTTCTGCCATTCTTGGAATGCGGCTTCCCGGTCCCGGCGCTATTTATATCAGCCAAACGCTCACTTTCATGGCGCCAGTCAAACCCGGGGATGAGCTGACCATTTCTGTGACCATCAAAGAGCTGATTGATCGGGGACGCCGGGCTGTGCTGGATTGTGTGGCGCAAGTGGGCGAGACTGTGGTTTTGAAAGGCGAGGCTCAGGTTAAGGTACCTAAAAAACCTGTTAGCTGAGCCACCCAATGGTCTTCTATCTGCCAAGCCCCTCTCTTTTGCCTATAAGAGAGGGGTTTTAGTTTTATCTACTTATTTTTCAGCGTTGCAAGAGGCCAAAGCGCTCTCGCAATGTGAAACGGATGGTGAGGACCACCGCCACAAAAGCAAGCCCTACCGCCAACCCGAGCCAAATGCCCACGCCCTGCCAGTCCAGAACAAAGCCCAGATAATAACTGGTGGACATGCCGCAACCCCAATAGCCCAGCAATGCTACAATCATTGGGATTTTGGTATCCCCCAGCCCGCGCAAGGCGGCAGCGGACATGGCTTGTGCGCCATCGACCAATTGAAAGAGAGCCGCAACAGCCAGATAAGAGACGGCCAGTGCAAAGGGGATGGCGTTGTTCGGATCTGAAGGGGGAATGAACAAGCCAACCAGAGTTTCGGGAATGCTTAAAAAGATCAAACCAGTGATGATCATGAAGCTGGTGCCTGAGAGAATAGAGATCCAGCCTGCCCGTTTCACCGCCAATGGATTGCGACTTCCTTGCGCCAGCCCCACCCTGATCGTTGTTGCCTGCGACAGCCCCAAGGGCACCATGAAAGCGATGGATGCGCATTGAAGGGCTACAGCATGGGCGGCCAAGGCATCTTGCCCCAACCAGCCCATGAGGGCTGTGGCGGCTGAAAACATGCCGACTTCTGTTGTGATCATCAGGCCAATGGGCAGGCCAATACGGATCATTTCTTTAAGGCGTGGCCAATCAGGGCGCCAGAAATGGGTGAACAGATTATAGGAGCGATAGGTCTTATGAATCGCGACATAAATAATCAGCCAGATGAACCCGACCATATTGACAAAGGTCGTGGACATGCCTGCGCCGATCAATTCCAACCGCGGAAAGCCAAAATTGCCAAACATCAGCGCATAATTGCCCAAGGCATTGATGAAAATACCAGAGACTGTGATCCATAAAATGATAGCCGCTTCGCTATGGGCATTGACCATGCCGCGCAAAGCCACAACCCCAAAGATTGGTAGCAAACTCCAAGAGGCATAGCGCAAATAGGCGGAGGATTGCAGATAGGTTTGCTCTTCCTGTCCGACCTTGTCAAAAATCCAGCTGCTTTGAAACAACAATAGAATAAGCAATAAGCCCAAAATGATGGTCAACCATAACCCTTGGCGTGCGGTTCTGCGCACAGAGGTATAATCTTTTGCGCCAATGGCCTGCGCTGCCATAGGGGCAACGGCTGTGAGTATCCCAAGCCCGAATAGCTGGATGGGATGCAAGAGAGCTGTGGCCAGAGAGCCTGCGGCCAATGCATCTTTGCCCAACCAGCCCATCATAATCACATCGGTGGTGAAATAGGCCATTTGCGCCAATTGTGTCAGCACCAAGGGCACCGCCAAACGCGATGATGCCTTGAACTCTTCTGCCCAGCTCAAAGTCTGATTCACAGTTTGGCGCATTTGCTCTTTTGCGCCTGTCTCGGCGCTTGTCTGCGATGCCTGATCACCAGCGTTAGACATCACGCCTTCACGGTCTTGCATAATCTCACCAAATGATGGAGATCCGACGCAAATATATGATCTGGGGGAATGCTAGAAGACTAGAAGCAGACGCCATAATCACATGTGAGTCAGATTATATAGGTCTGGATCAGACTATCCTGTCTTCTTTTGCTTGTATAGAGAAAAGATCTTGACCTAGGCCGCGCTTTTGGGCAACGTCGCGCCACATCATACCAGCTTTTTTCACATGTCCGGGAGCGTCGGCCAATGGCCTTTGCTGATAGCTTTATCGATCTTAATCAACCCTCTGTGCCCTTGCCCGATAGGGTGCGTGGTGGCGTGGTGGCCATTGGCAATTTTGACGGTATGCATCGGGGACATCAGGCTGTTCTGGAAGATGCATTAAATGAAGCGCGCGCCCTGGGGGTCAAGGCCATTATGCTGACCTTTGAACCGCATCCGCGCAGCGTCTTTCGCCCCGAACATCCGGTTTTTCGCTTAACACCGCACGCAGAAAAAGCCCGACTTGCCAAAGCTCTTGGCTTTGATGGGATGATTTCGCTGCATTTTACCAAAGATTTTGCCACACAATCAGCGGAACGCTTCATTGAAGATATGCTGATCGGGGCCTTGGCCGCGCGTAAGGTGATTTCCGGCTATGATTTTCATTTTGGCAAAGATCGCAAAGGCAGCCCGGATTTTTTGCGCGACCAAGGCAAGTATCATGGCTTTGGCGTCTCCATTGTTGATATGAAAGCCGATCGCACCGGCGATGCGGTCTCTTCCACCCGCATTCGGCAAGCACTGGAAGATGGGGCTACTCATCGGGCCAATCTTTTGTTGGGCTATCGCTATTTTTTTACTGCCAATGTTGTGCATGGCGAAAAGAATGGCCGCAAGCTGGGTTATCCAACTGCCAACCTGGAATTGCCCCTCAATAGTCGCCTCAAGGAAGGCATTTATGCTGTGCGGCTGATCCGGGCCAATGGGCATGTCTATGATGGGGTTGCCAGCTATGGACGCCGCCCGACTTTTGACAATGGTGCTCCCGTCTTTGAGGTTCATGCCTTTGATTTTGAAGGCGATCTCTATGGAGAGCATGTCCATGTCGCGCTTTGTGATTATCTGCGTGGTGAAGAAAAATTTGACAGTTTGGATGCGCTGATTGCCCAAATGGATGAGGACAGCGCCAAGGCCAAAGCCTGTTTGGCGCAAGCCAAGCCATTGAGTGCACTGGAGCGGACTTTGTGGTCTCTGAATGAGCAACGCTAATATCCGATCTTGTGGGCGTGCTCGCGCTTTCTCACATTTTTGTTTTTGAAGGTGATTTCCTTTTTTTGTCGGGCTTGGCTATCCGTTAAGCAGTCTTAGCCGCTGTTTCAAGGATCTGCGCCATGCCTGTTGCCAATGCTCCAAAGCCTTCCGGGCCTCCCTCCCGATCCGCCCCCTATCGCCTGCGCAAAAGCTGGATTGTTGCTCTGGCCAGCCTGTTTATGGCGGGGGGCGGTTTTTGGGCAGCTGGCGGCTTTTCGCTGTTTGGGCAAAAGCTGGTTGAACGCAATACGGCATTTTACAAACGCTATGATGGCGCGTGGGATTTGGCCTGTGATAAAGCCTCTGGTGAGACGAAAGCGCGGTGCTATGGACAATTGGTCGATGTCTATAGCCATGATCCCAATTTTCGCGCTGCCATTTTACATCTGACATATGAACAAGAGGCGGGCGTTGAAAAACGTGTCCCACAGCTTTTGTTCAATATGGAAGCGGATATTGATTTTTCTGATGTCAAAGCCACCATTCGCGCAAAAGATGGCACAGGCAAAGCCATGTCTCTTGGCACTTGTTCGGGCAATAGCTGCAAAATCAAAGGCTCTGCTGCGCAAGCCATTTTGGCAGACTGGCGAGACGGCGATGTTCTGGAGCTGGATCTGCCCGAAAAAGGCACACGCAAAACCATTTTCTGGCCGCTGAGCAATTTCGCGCAATTGCTGGATGAGCTGAGCGAACAACGCTCACAGCGCGGCTTGATGTAAGATTGCGACAAGAGAAGGTGCTTCCCCTCGCCCTCTCTTTCCTGTTGAATCAGGGTATCTTTTCAAGGTCAGACGTCCTGATCCAGCCTTTTTGCGAGGCATATATTCCCCAGTGCCACTGCTCTTTTTCCGCGCCATTGTCATAATAGCCTGAACGCACAATGCTGAGGACTGCGCAATCGGGGATGATTATACCAACGGCATGAGGCCGTAAACTCATAAATGTGATGTATTTGGCTGTTGGTTTTGGTCTTTTCTCACAATGTTTCTTTGGCCTTGCCAAAGAGCCGGTCTTGCGGGCCTGCCAATGCAAATCGTAGGGGCATAAGTTTTTTGCTTTGGCCTTTTCCGGGTATTGAGAGCTGTCATTATCGCCTGTTGTGGGCATTGTGGGCATTGTGGGGCTTGCTCTTGGCTTTTTGTTGAATTAATGTCCGCCCAGATATGGCAAAGCGCCCAAAACGGGCCGCTGCGAACAGGCACATCCATGCTCAAGGCATATAGCAACATGACGGGCAGTCTTTTTTCTGCGCCCTTTTCCCGCTTTTCTCTGATAAGAATAGCAGGTTTGACAAGCCGAATTACTGGCCCGGCCTTCGTGTGATTGGCGTCTTGATCAGACACCCACGAGGGACCGGGATAGACAGAGCGGGATCTGGTGCCTCAGATCTTTCTTTTCCCCATTCGTTGGAGTGCTTTTCTTGCGCTCCCTTTTTATGCTGGCATCCCCGCCTCTCTCCTTCGCAAAGCTGTCGGATCGAGAGGATCAGGATGCAAACTTGACCGAAAGATAGTATCATGACGGAAAGCCGCGATTATTCCAAAACGCTCTTTTTGCCACAAACCGAATTTCCCATGCGTGCGGGTTTGCCCAAGAATGAGCCGAAAATTCTGGCCCGCTGGGAGGAGCAGGATTTGTATCAGGCCTTGCGCGACCGCTCCAAGGGGCGCGAGCAATATGTGCTGCATGATGGCCCTCCTTATGCCAATGGCCATTTGCATATTGGTCATGCCCTGAACAAGGTTCTGAAAGACATCATCACCCGGTCTTTCCAGATGCGCGGCTATGATTCTAATTATGTGCCGGGCTGGGATTGTCATGGCTTGCCCATTGAATGGAAGATCGAGGAAAAATACCGCAAAAAAGGCAAGAATAAAGATGCCGTTCCGGTCAATGAATTTCGTCAGGAATGCCGTGATTTTGCTGCTGAATGGATCGGCATTCAGGCCGAAGAATTCAAGCGTCTTGGCGTGGTTGGTGATTTCGTCAATCCCTATAAGACCATGACCTTTGATGCCGAGGCACGCATTGCTGGCGAATTGATGAAATTTGCCATGTCCGGTCAGCTGTTCCAAGGTTCCAAGCCGGTTATGTGGTCCATCGTTGAAAAAACGGCTTTGGCGGAAGCGGAAGTGGAATATCAGGATCATACCTCTCATACCATTTGGGTGCGCTTCCCGATCTCTGCTGTTCATGGCGAAGCTGGTGGGGATCTTGCCGAAGACTTGCTGGATGCCGATGTGGTGATCTGGACCACCACCCCATGGACCATTCCGGCCAACCGTGCGGTGTGTTTCTCAGAATCCATTTCTTATGGTCTTTATGAAATTACAGCTGCTTCTGACGACAATTGGGGCAAAGTTGGTGATAAGCTGATCGTGGCCGATGCATTGGCCGAGAGCGTCTTTGGAGCTGCGCGTGTTGAAGGGTATGAGCGCAAATTTGATGTGGATCCTTCTGTCATTTCCGAATGCGAGCATCCTTTGCGCGGCATTGACGGGACAGAGGGCTATTTTGACTTTGATGTGCCTTTGATTGCCGGGGATCATGTCACCGATGATGCCGGTACGGGCTTTGTGCATACCGCGCCCGGCCATGGTGCGGACGATTATGAAGTTTTTGTCGCCAATCGCGCGCGCTTTGCGGAGTGTGGCACAGAGGAAGTGCCTCATACCGTTCAGGAAGATGGCAGCTATTATCCGCATGTTCCTCTGTTTCAGGGGCATTATATCCTGAACCGCAAAGGCGGCGAAGGCACAACCAATACAGCCGTTATCGATAAGTTGGTTGAGGTTGGTGCCTTGCTGGCGCGCGGCAAAGTCACGCATAGCTATCCCCATAGCTGGCGCTCCAAAGCACCGCTTATCTTCCGTAATACCCCGCAATGGTTCATTGCGATGGATCGCAACATTGAAGGGGAAGGCGATACCTTGCGCGCTCGTGCCCTGAAAGCCATTGACGAGACCCGCTTTGTGCCAGACTCTGGCCAGACACGCCTGCGCTCCATGATCGAAACCCGCCCGGATTGGGTGATTTCGCGTCAGCGTGCCTGGGGTGTGCCGATTACCATCTTTATCAAACGCGATGATCCGGGCCTTGTGTTGCAAGACAGCGCCGTCAATGGTCGTATTTTTGATGCTTTTCGTGCAGAAGGGGCTGACGCCTGGTTTGCAGATGGTGCCAAAGAACGCTTCCTGAGCCCAGATCATGATCCGGCTGAGTGGGAAAAAGTCGATGACATTCTGGATGTGTGGTTTGATTCCGGCTCCACCCATGCCTTCTGTCTGGAACAACGCAATGATCTGAAATGGCCTGCCGATCTGTATCTGGAAGGCTCGGACCAGCATCGCGGTTGGTTCCATTCTTCCTTGCTGGAGAGCTGCGGCACCCGCGGCCGTGCGCCCTATGATGCTGTTCTGACCCATGGCTTTACCATGGCCGAAGATGGCCGCAAAATGTCCAAATCGCTTGGCAACACCATCGCGCCGCAAGATGTCATCAAACAATATGGCGCGGATATTCTGCGTTTGTGGGTGGCCTCTTCCAATTATAGCGATGATCAGCGGATCGGGCAGGAAATTCTCAAGACCAATGCCGATGCCTATCGCAAATTGCGCAATACCATTCGCTGGATGCTGGGCTCTCTTGCCCATTATGACGGGGTGCAGGTGCCTGTCTCAGACATGCCGGAGTTGGAGCGTTTGATGCTGCATCGCATTCATGAGCTGGATGCCATGGTACGGACCGCTTATGATGCGTTTGATTTCAAGAAAATCATGCATGAGCTGACCTATTTTATGGGCATTGAGCTGTCGGCTTTCTATTTCGATATTCGAAAAGATGCGCTTTATTGTGATGCACCAAGTTCGGAGCGACGCAAGGCGGCACTTTATGTGATCCATGAATTGTTCATGCATGTGACCACGTGGCTGGCGCCAATCATGCCCTTTACAATGGAAGAAACATGGCTGTCCCGCTTCCCGTCTGACGATGATTCGGTTCATTTCCGCCAATTCCCCGATGTGCCGTCCAATTGGCAGGATCAGGCTTTAGCTGACAAATGGGCCAAAGTGCGGGATTTGCGCCGGGTTGTCACGGGTGCTTTGGAAATTCAGCGTCGCGAAAAGCGCATTGGCTCTTCTTTGGAAGCCGCTCCCAAGGTCTATGTGACCAATGACGCTGTGCTTGAGGCCATGGAAGGCATTGATCTGGCGGATCTGGTGATTACCTCTCAGGCGGAATTGATCCGGTCTGCGGCACCACAAGGGGCCTTTGTTCTGGAGGATGTCGAGGGGATTGGCGTTGTGCCTGCTTTGGCCGAGGGACAAAAATGTCAGCGCTCGTGGAAGATTTTGCCAGATGTTGGGCAGGACAGCGATTATCCTGATTTGTGTTTGCGTGATGCTGCGGCCATGCGTGAGCTGGATGCAAATCAGGCATAGGCTCATGACTGTGGTATATTTGGGAGCCTGATATGTCTGCAAAAGTGCTTGGCTTTGTCATTGCGGTGATTGCTTTTGTCAGTGATCAGGCTTTCAAATTCTGGATGTTGCTTGGCTTTGATATTCAAAGCCATATGCAGACTTATGGTCCGGTTCGGGTCACGCCCTTTTTTGATCTGATTCTGGTTTGGAATCGCGGCATTTCCTATGGCTTGTTTCAGCAAGATGGGGATTTGGGCCGCTATGTTCTTGTTGCAATCGCCGTTGCTGCTTCGCTTTTCATCTCTGTATGGATCTGGCGCAATCAGGATCGGCTTCTATCGATCGGGCTGGGTCTGATATTGGGCGGCGCGCTAGCCAATGGTCTGGATCGGCTCTATCATGGTGCGGTTATGGATCTGTTTCATTTCTATTGGGGCAGTTTTTCATGGTATGTATTCAATCTGGCCGATGTCTGGATCGTTGCAGGCGCGGCCATCCTGATATATGACTCTTTTTTGGGGTCTGGTCGCAATGATGCCTCAAAGCTGTGATCTGTCATGGCAAAGGCTTCGGCCAATCCTTTGTTGTTGCGTATTTGCGTGGTTTTGATGACCACTTTTGGAGAGTAAGGCATCCCGTCATGAAATCTTCCCTGCGAATTGATCTCACATCCTCGCTGCGACTGATTGTTGCCGGGGGCTTGGCTCTTGGTCTTTCTGCCTGTGCAGGTGGTCTAGGTGGCACCACTTATGGCACCGGGGTCTCGCAGGAAGAGGCTCTGCTCAATGATATTCAAAATATGACCGCGCTGGGCGGAACAGACAAACAGACAGAGATTGACTATTCTTCTCGCCCAGGTCTTGTGATTCCGCCTTCGACTGCCGCGCTCCCTGCCCCAAGTGATGCCAGCCAAACTGGCCGTTTGGTTGCTGCGGCGGATTGGCCTCAGGATCCTGATTTGCTGCGCAAGGCCTACCACAAACGTCTGGAAACGATGACAGAGGTGGAGCGCAAGGCATTGTTGGACGCGATTCGCCGTATGCCACCAGAACAGCGCGCCTATATAATAAAGAATGATCCGCGCTCTGTGGGCTTTGCCAATGCCATCAAAGAACCCGATTATGAGAAAGGTATGCCGTCCGCTGGCGAAGTGAAGGACTATGACCGGCAGGTCAAAAAGCGTCTGGCGGCGATTCGTGCTGTTAACAACAAGACTGGGGATGGCTATAAGCGCAAATATCTGACCCAGCCGCCGGAAAAATACCGCCAGCATTCCTCTGAGGTTCAGCAGGAACTGGATAAGGTGGCCGTTGAAACTGCCGAGGAGAAAAAATCCGGTGGTTTTTTCAATAAGCTTTGGCCTTCTGATTCTTGATGAGTGCCTGGATGCCGATTTTCAAAGGCCTGCCAGTTTGGCAGGCCTTTTTGCATTGATTCCGCTCTTGCCTGCCGACTCGTACGTCCTAATTTTTGTGTCTTTTTTGTCTCTTTTGTTCCTTACCCTGGAGAAAAACTTGGCGGAAAACCGCGATTGAGCCGCAAATTTCCATTAACCAATCAGTAACGAAGTGTCGGTTTTCTGCCATTTGTGGCGATATCCGTGTTTTTTGTGCAACAGTTAAGGCAAATGGAACTGGGGGAAAGTGAGAGGTGATTGATCCGTGCGAAAAAAAGAGTATTGTCACCCTTGTCGCAAGCAGATGACCCCATCGGACTGACTGGAACGGTCTCTGCGAAAAAGTTCTTTTATGACAAGAAGGTCAGAAACAATGAACATCAAGAGCCTTATCCTTGGTTCCGCAGCTGCTCTGGTTGCCGGTGGTGCTGCTCAGGCAGCTGATCTGCCAGTAGCTGAGCCAGTAGATTACGTTAAAGTATGTAATGCTTATGGCGCTGGTTACCACTTCATCCCAGGCACCGATACCTGCCTGAAAGTTTCCGGTTATGTGCGTGCTGAATTCCGTTTCGACGAGCCACAAGCTCGCACAGACAACACAACCAACATCTATGCTAAAGCTTCTTTGAACTTCACTGCCAAAGAAGAAACCGAGCTGGGTACTCTGGTTGCTTACATGCGTCTGGAAAACGACACCAACGGTGGCAACAATGACGGCTTCAACAAGTACTACATGTCCATTGGTGGCCTGTATGCTGGTCTGACCGATTCTGCTGCTAACATCACCACAACTGATAAAGCTATGTATGGTTCTACCCTTGGTGACCATGACACAGGCGCTATCGGTTACAACATGGATCTGGGCAACGGCGTAAGCGCTACTGTTGCTGTTGAGAACCGTCGTGGTTCCGCCATCGTTGGCGGTGCGTATGCTGGTCAGTCTCTTCCTGATGTTGTAGCTGCTCTCTCCATCTCTCAGGGTTGGGGTTCTGCTAAAATCGGTGGTGCTGTACAGCAGATCCGTTTTGCAAATTCTGCTGTTGACACAGATTACGGCTATTATGTAGGTGCTGGTATCAACTTCAACCTTGACATGCTGTCTGCTGGCTCCGAAATCGGCTTCTCTGCTGGTTATGCTAAAGGCGCAGTTGGCTACATCAACAGCTCTGTTGCTGGCGTAAACGTAGTTGGCACCAATGTTAAGCAGAACGATATCTGGCAGGCTGGTGTTGCCCTGAAATATGCTTGGGCTTCCAACTTCAACACCTACTTGACTGGTTCTTACCAAGACTACAACAACAAAACAACCAAAGCTTCCGACTTCAATTCTTGGGACGCTGGCTTTGTTGCTGAATATCTTCCAGTTAAAAACCTGATCGTTCGCGCTGGTGTGAAATACAGCAAAAAAGATTACTCTGCTACATCCGGCATGGCTGATGCAAAGAACTGGGAAGGTAAACTGCGTCTGCAGCGTAACTTCTAATCTGAGTTATACTTAGATTTAAAGGAAACCCCGGGAGAGCAATCTTCCGGGGTTTTCTTTTGTTTATCATCTCCCACATGTCTGTCATACCAACGGCACGAAAGATTAATACCAACGGCACGAAAGATTAACCCATATGACCGGATTTTATTGGCTTTCTGGTAAGAAGCTTTTGCTGCCATGGTCTGGTTGACCACAAAGCAAGAGCGACGCAGTCCAGGAAGCCAATAAAACCGGCCTTTGGTGCTTTGAAATGGCTCACTGAGCTGCGT
>JAOXSH010000085.1 GCA_025800145.1 Cohaesibacter sp. | reverse complement strand
ATCAGCGGCATGGATGACAACATGCAGCATCAAGCCAAGGGTGTTGGTAATGATATGACGCTTGATATGGCGCTTGCGACCCTTGATCTTTTTACCCGCATCATAGCCCCGAATGCCGCCGCTTTCTGTCATTTTGACGCTCTGACTGTCAATGACACCAGCCGTCGGACTGGCCTCTCGTCCTTCCAGTTCCCGGCACCCCATGACCAGGAGATGATTGATCCGGGTCCAAAAGCCAGTATTGCGCCAAGCATAAAAATATCCGCGAACCGTTGAGAGCGCAGGAAAGTCCTTGGGCAACATCCGCCATTGGCAACCCCTACCCCCAACATACAGGATCGCATCTATCCCATCGCGCATATGTGTGGTGCGTGGTCGCCCGCCTGACCGAGCTGGCGGCAAGAAGGGTGCGATTATTTCCCATTCTTTGTCGGTTAAATCTGTTGGATAGCGAAGCGTGTCGCGGTTATATTGAACCCGAGCGATATCATCCCAAGGCATGTGATCCTCCATCTTCTAGACAAAGACGATTGAATCACAACTTGTTGATATCGCTCAACTACTTTTAAATCGGGCTCTTATATTCAAAGTATTATTTT
>JAOXSH010000081.1 GCA_025800145.1 Cohaesibacter sp. | reverse complement strand
CACCGAAGGCCGGTTTTCTGGGCCTTCTGGACTGCGTCGCTCTTGCTTTGTGGTCAGCCAGACCATGGCAGCAAAAGCTCCTTACCAGAAAACCCAGAAAATCCGGTCATATGGGTCATTATTTCTGCTCGTTGGTATTATTTGCCTTTCCAGACCGGATCTCTTTTTTCGCAAAGGCACGTGCACCTTACAGTTGATCCTCGCTGTTATAAAGCGTGTTAACACTGGCAAATTCCTTGCGGTTCATGCCGTTGGTATAATCAGCAATCGACAAAAAACCTGCCCAGTCTCCTGAGCAGGGTTTTTTTGCTGGTTTCAAATTTCTAGAAAGTTCGAGTGAAGCCTACACCAAAATTCTGCCCTTCTCCCGGAATACCTCTGATACCAGCACCTTGGACAATACCGTTCCATTGGTGGGCTTTGTCGAGGATATTGCGGCCGAATGCGTAAGCTGTCCAATCATCCCCTTCCAAGGTGAAGCGTGCATTCAGGATACCGTGTGCCTTTTCCTTCAACTTGTTTTCAGGATCCCAATAAAATGGCGAGCGCCAATTGTAATCGGCCCTAATAGTGGCATCGATGTTATCGGTCACCGCCATGGTGTAGCTAACCGAACCGTGAGCAGTCATCTTGGAAGAGAAGGGCAACCGATTACCGCTCACGGAAATGCCTGGTTTAAAGTTATCCAGCTTCACGAACTCAGCATCCTGATAACCGATATCACCGGTCAGTTCCAAACCATCAATCGGGCGCAAGGTCAGGCTTGCTTCAACACCTTTACTCCGAGATTTCGGGGCGTTGTGAATGGTGAAATTCCTACCCTGAAACGCGTAGATCTGCTGATTTCGCCAATCGAAGTAAAAGGCTGAAGCCGAGAAGCTGACATGATCATCCAAAGCAGAACCTTTGATACCGACTTCATAGTTCCACGCAGTCTCCGGATCATAGCTCAGGTCCGTTCCTTGCGCGAAGGCAATGTTGAATCCACCCGCCTTGTAGCCCTTGCTGACGCTGGCATAGGTGCGGATATCGTCTGTCACGTCGTAGGCGACACCAAGACGTGGAGAAATATCCCAATTGCTTTGGTTGCGCTTCGCCAATTGTGCAGGGGCAAAGATTGAAAACCCTGCTTGGGTACTGGCATGATCATAGCTCAGGCTCCGTTTGTCATAACCGATGCGAGCACCAGCGAAAGCTTCGAACTTGTCGGTGACATGCCAGGTTGCATCGCCAAAGACCGCCGCTGAATAGGAGCGCACCTTTGCATTGGTTCTTTCAGCAAAGCCTGCGGGGATGAAAGGCATTCCAGCGCCAAGTGCGCCGGCTGGCAGTGCAGTGTTGATCCCGGTTTTCTCCATGCGTTTGTCATGTGCTGCAAGAAGGAAGGTGCCCAATGTCCAATCGAGCTTTTCGCTATCCTTTGATGTGAGGCGGTTCTCGTGTGTCACTTGCTGATAGCGTCTTTGAAAGTCGGTGAACTTCAACGGCGAAGGTGTCAAATCTCCGCCCCGACCGAAACCATCCGTCGTGCGATAAGCCAAAATTGACTGCAATTCTGACATACCAAAATCGTAGGTTGCATGAACTTTACCGCCATAGCCTTTGATTTCCGCCGAATATGGCAATGCATGATTGACGCCTTCCTTGTAGACTTTGTTGAACTCGCCATAAGCAAATGGTCTTGAGGTGTCTTCGCCATAGTCTGCGGAGAGCAGAATTTCCAAATCCCCAGCTGTCTGATGCAGGAATTGTGCTCGGACCGAACGGTCATCCTTGTTTTTCAACTTTTTGCTGTCGTTGGTGTTTTTTACCCAACCTTCAGACCAGTTGCCTTGGGCAGACAAGCGGAAGGCGGTATTGTCATCGATACCAGCATTCACCACAAGACGTGTGCCCAGAGCATTGTTGCTGCCATATTCTGCCCCGATGGTGGTCGTGATCCCCTCACCCAATTCGGGGCGTTTGCTTCGCAGGTTGATCGCACCAGACAAGGAGTTTCGGCCATAAAGTGTTCCTTGCGGGCCTTTGAGCAATTCAACCTGTTCCATGTCGAACAGGGGCGTGTTGTAGCTGGCATCACTTCCCATATAGACATCATCGACATAAAAGCCGATGGCAGGTTCCGCTCCAAAGGCTGTAGACGAAATACCACGAACTGAAATCTTTGAAGCGTCAAATCCGCCACGCTCACTCAACAGATTGACATTCGAAATTGCCTTGAACACATCTTCGATCCTTTGCACCGAGCGATCCTTGATCTCGTTCTGATCAAAGACTTCAACGGTAACAGGAACGTTTTTTACATCCTGATCCCTGTGCTGTGCACGCACGATGATCGGATCAAGGATTTCTATTTCTTCCGCCAAGACACTAGCTGGTAGCAGGACTGTTGTCGCTAAAAGGCCGCTCATCCAACGCATTACGCTCTCCATTTTATTTTGGACTGGTTATCGCAAAAGTGGGTAAGCGAGAGAATTTCTAAAACCTTTGGAATGCGTTCAAAAAGCAAAGGATTGAGGCCATCTTGACAATCAGGCGTCTATATATGAGTTTTGTATGCAGATTTTAAACTGTGAGACTCATTGGTGATTCCATGATTGATGCATTCCTGTCCGGCTTGAAGGTCTTTGAGATTTCACCCGGACTGGTCGTCACCCTGTCTGACTTTAAGGTTGAAGAGGATTTTGATATCACCAGCACCTCTCCCGCTGGGGCAAATCTGGGAATTTTTCTGCAAGGATCATTTGAGATCATTCGGCCTGGTCATTTGGGAATGATCAATAGTAAGGAGATGTGGGTTTATTCTTCATGCGATGAGCAGGATATGACCTCCCGTATCTATGCTGGCGATACTTTGCTTGCTCTGGACTTGAATGTTCACGAGAGCTGGTTTGAAACCAATATCGACCTTCTTTCAAAAGACAAGTCGTTTGAAAGCCTCGTATCTGCAATCCAACGCCCATGGGAGCTTCGTCGCCTTCCGCTGTCTCCGGAGTTTGAAGCGTTTGCCAATTCATTTCTGGCCTCAACAGGAGACAGCTTTGCCGATAAACTTGTTCGTGAAAGCAGAGCGATCGATGGCTTGCTTGCATTGAACAAGATCTTCTCGAATATTCATCCAAATTTGAGAGCAAGAGATGGCTTGTCAAAAGCAGACCGAGACAGAATCTGGTCGGTTCGCAAAGCTGTCGAGGAAAACCCCGCCTTTGCAAAAACACTGTCACAACTTGCCAAACAGGTCGGCATTAGCGTCAGCAAATTGAAGCGTGATTTTCAAAACGAATTTAGCGAAACAATCGGCAGTTTTATCCTTGAGCAGCGCATGCAGACTGCGGATCGAATGTTGCGTGAAGGAGAACGCGTTTCAGTCGTTGCATATAGGCTTGGATACAGCCATCCAGAGAGCTTCTCTGCTAGTTTCAAAAAACACTTTGGAGTCTCTCCTAGCAAAATTTAGTCAATTGGCTCATAAATTGAGCCGCCTAATTTTCACATAAGCAATTGAATATACTCTCTTTATCAATCTGCCCAAATTTATATGTTTTGACAGCACTCGCCAGTGGAAAAGTACTCCATATATGCCGATTTCGAAAAGAGTAAGATGAGTATGAAAATCAAATTTTGTTGACACAAATATTTTTCTCTGCGTAGAACGAGACACTTTTTGCCCTACAACTGATGGTGATTTCATCATTGGTTTTCTTAAATCCGCTACCATTTCCAAGGCCAGTTTTCGATCGAATATCAAAGTGAATTACCGATTTTTGTCAGTCATTTATGCGGTTAAATTCAAGCGAGATTCTGATCGATAATTGCCTTCGGGGAGAAGTCATGGAGACAGCGAATGTCCGTGTCTGCCAAGCAAGTTGATACTGAGGCCCCACTGCCACTTTCAACAAGCATCAAATCGCCCTCTTCTGCCCCGACAATTGCCGATGCAGTGGTTCATGTTGAGAGCAAAAGTGAAATGTTGGGTAGCGGCGCAGTTGTTATTCTCTGGGGCCATATCAAGCTTCACCGAAAGCGGATGATCCTATCAATGGCCGCAGGTGTTACATCTGCCGTTCTGCAAATTGCCCCTCCTGCATTTGCAGCATTACTGGTCAACGCCCTGATGATTGGTGACAAGTCACATGCGATCTGGATGGGTGTGGGTATGATCGTATCGGCTATCGTTGCCATGTTGTGTTTCACCACATCAACGGTGATTTCTCATTTGATTGCAGCAGATGTCCAAGCAGATTTGCGAGAAAAAATTGCCCGAAAAATCCAACTGGTTCCCCTTGGCTTTTTCAACCTGACTAGCAGTGCGGATTTAAAGAAAATCATTCTTGATGATGTTGAGGAAATCGAGGATGGAATTGCCCATCTGATACCAGAAATGACCGCTGCGGTGCTTGGACCTGTGACCATTCTAGTGGTTATGATCGGTCTTGATTGGCGGTTCGCTTTGGCTGCTTTCCTTCCGACTTTTCTGGCATTTATGTTCCTCTCTATCATCATGAATGGAGCAGAGGAAATCACCAATAGATTCTTCAAAATTCAGGCTCGCATTGCCAGCGCCATGGGAGAGGTTATCAGCGCCATTCCTGTGGTGAAATCCTATAATCATGGTGACAGTGCATTGCGCCGAGCCAATGCTGCGTTCGATGATTTCGGGTCTGTGATGAGCGACTGGGTCGAGGGCAATATGGTCAAGACCAATTGGTTCACGATCTTTGCCTCTTCCAATCTAATTTTCGTTGTCCCACTAGGTATTTATCTGCTCTCGATTGATGCTGTATCGATCCCTGTTTTTGTGTTCTTCATTCTTGCCGCAATGGCTTTGGGCACTATTATCGCCTCTCTTTTTAGCGTGATGAACCGCATTCGCAAGCAGGAAGGCATTGTAGAGCGCTACAAGGTCATCATGTCTCAGCCCGAACTCGTGCAAGTGTCCAGAACAGAAGCACAACTTCCTTCAGACCACTCAATTCACTTTGATGACGTCACTTTCTCATATGATGAGACGAAGATCCTTGATCAGTTTTCACTTGAAATACCTCAAGGCAGTTCAGTTGCTTTTGTTGGCCCAAGCGGGTCTGGCAAATCAACCCTGGCGCGTCTGCTGGCGCGTTTTTGGGATGTTGATCATGGGGCAATACAGCTTGGTGGATGCGACCTGCGCAAGATTGAGTCCGAGACCTTGAGAGAGCATCTTTCCTTTGTATTTCAGGATGTTTTTCTCTTCTCACGCTCTGTTGCGGACAACCTTCGCATAGGTAAGCCCGATGCGACTATGGATGAAATCATGGAGGCAGCAAAGGCGGCACAAGCTCATGATTTCATTTCCGAACTTAACGATGGCTATGACACTGTCCTGCAAGGGGGACACGGGCTCTCAGTGGGGCAGAAACAGCGCCTTTCCATTGCACGCGCCATCTTGAAAAATGCACCAATTCTGGTGCTGGATGAAGCAACCGCCTTTGCAGATCCAGAGAATGAACGGGAAGTTCAAAAAGCCATTGCCAATCTTGCAAAAGGCAAAACTCTGATTGTGATCGCCCATCGACTTTCCACGATCCGCAATATCGAAAAAATCGTCTGCATCGCCGATGGCAGGATCATCGAAACCGGAACACATGATGAGCTGGTTGCGCAGGATGGCCCTTACTCCCAGCAATGGAAAGCCCATAAGGCAGCCCAATCTTTCCGCATGTCAAATCGTAACGAGACAGCCTCGGATCAGGAGAGTGAACAATGAAGATTTCCAACCGCCTGAAACATGTTCTGAGCGATGGGGACTGCAAAGATTTGAACCAGACCACTTGGATATCGGCAACGGATGGATTGTTGACAGCTTCTCAGCCCATTCTGGCCGTCTGGGCGCTGACAAAAGCTTTGAATGGTGAAGCCAGCGTTCAAATGGCATTGATCAGTGCTGCATGTTTTGCGCTACTGCTTATCCTGCGCCGTCTAATTCTGTGGCCAACAACACGAAAGCTTTATAACTTTTCTTTTTCCTTTGGCCTGACACAGCGCAGAAAACTGCTCCATCATCTGGTATCCTTACCTCTTGGTGCCTTCAACAATCTCAATCGTGGCAAGGTCTCGCAAATCCTGTCCGAGGATATGCTCTGGCTGGAAAATCATATTTCCTTCACACGCCCAAGCATTTTGCGTGACATCGTCGCCATGAGTTCTCTTTTCATTGCCGCGCTCATATTTGATTGGCGTATCACAGTGATCTGTCTAGGCGTTATGCTATTGGCAACATTGGCTATTTTAATCATGCGCATCAATTTGCACCGCGGCCTTCGCCTTCGTTCTGCCGGGATGGGGTTCGCCGCCCAGCAGATCATTGAATTTGCGCAAGGCATGCCCGTTCTGCGTGCCTTTGGTGGCAAAAGTGGCGCACGTGATCAGTTCGAAAAAGCCGTTCACATGATGCGGGAAGGTTTTCGTAAAGGCGTATTCCGCAATGCCCCACTTGGAGCAGCCTATCTCGCGGCCATTCAAGCCAGCATTGGTGTTGCTATGCTGATGGGGGTGCTTTTGCTGGATGGTGCCGTTATTGCAGGTGGAGCAAACAATATTGCCAATCTCGCCCCAATGATCGGTGCAATCATCTTGCTGACGGCTTGCATTCCCCCCGCCCGCTCACTCAATGCCTATAATGGCATGCAAATTCTGGCGCGCATTTCAGATGAAAATATCTCTCAATTGGAAACCCTACCTTCTTTGGCGTCTGGAAAGATAGACAGCCTTTCAGATAGTCATGATGTTTCCTTTGAAAAGGTCTCGTTTTGCTATGACGCCGAGGAAAAAGAGCAAACAATTGATGATGTTTCGTTTACTGCCAAAGCCGGCACGCTGAATGCGATTGTTGGCCGTAGCGGATCTGGCAAAAGTACCTTGATGCATTTGCTCATGCGATTTTGGGATATCGAGCAAGGAACGATCAAAATCGATGACAAAGATATTCGCCTGATTAAAACGCCTTTGTTACTGGATCAAATCGCCACGGTGTTTCAGGAGACCATGCTCTTCAATGACACCATTGCAAACAATTTGCGCATTGGTCGTCCTGATGCCAGTGATGACGAACTCGTTGACGCCGCTAAAGCCGCTCAGATTCATGATTTTATTGAGACTTTACCCACTGGATATGACAGTCTCGTTGGTGTCGGCGGTGCCAATTTGTCTGGCGGTCAGAAGCAACGCATCGCAATTGCCAGAGCCATCCTGAAGGACGCGCCGATCATCATTCTTGATGAAGCTACATCCGCTCTGGACCCGGAGAATGAGGCTGCCATTCAGCAAGCCTTTCTCAACCTGGCCAAAGACAAAACCGTCTTTGTGATTGCGCACAGACTCTCAACGATTGTTGATGCTGATCAGATCCTTGTCCTGGATGATGGCAAGTTGATCGCCAGTGGCGTTCATGAGACTTTGCGGAAAGATTGCGAGATCTACAACCAGCTCTGGGCTTATTACGAATCTGGTCAAGGCTGGCAGATTGCGTGAGCGTGATCTGAATAACTTGAATTAGACCGATCTGGAGAAAGTCACTAGTTTGCCTTTCTCCAGACAAAAAGAACCATTGGACCAACCTAGGAATAACAGGATTCCTGACCAGCTAGAGCATTTTGAATAAACACGTCGTTATGCAAAATGCTCTAGCCTTTGTTTCTAAGCATATTTTTGTCCGAAAACTGCACGCACTTTTCGAAAAATATGCTCTAGCGGAAACGCCAAGCTTGGGTCCGGGTCAACACCCCTTTGGATATGACCAGATGGATGATCCTTGCCGCGGCATTGGTATAGAAAATCATCATCCCCATGGCCGCAGCTGGAGCAATGTCGCCTGCATCATCCATATTCAACACAGCGATAGAGGCCAGTGTTGTTTTTGGTGAATAGAGGAACACCACAGCCGAGACCGTCGTCATGGCATTGACGAACAGATAGATGGAAATATCCAAAACCGATGGCAGGCAAACCGGCACGGTCACCCGACTAAACAGCTTCATGGTGGGCTGTTTGAGCGAGGCGGACACCGATTCAAATTCCCGATCCATTTGTTTAAGCGCTGTCACGGCGGTGAGGTGCGAGACCGTGTAAAAGTGAGTCACGGTACAAATCACCAAAATCGCCATGGTGCCATAGAGCATATTGAGCGGATTGGCCGGATTGTTGAAAAAGAAGATATAGGCCAGACCCAACACCATCCCCGGAATGGCCATGGGCAGCATGGCCACCATCTGAAACAGGCCGCGACCAATTTTAAAGCCGTTGGATTTCTCCACCAGATAGGCCCCGAAAAACACCACACCAGTGCCAATCACCGCCACAATTAAGGCCATTTGGATGGAATTGAAGTAAGACCCCCAACCGCCGCCATCCATTTTATCAAACTGATAATTGGTCAGGCTCAGGCTCAAATCATAAGGCCAGAATTTCACCAGAGCCGCAAATTGACACACAGCCAGCAAGCCAATGATGAACACAGCAACCAGACTGCAATAGGCAAAGAGAGCTCTATCACGCTTTTCGTCCGGTTGCGGCTGAAACGGCACCGAGCGTGCCGAGAGCAGCGCCACTTGCTTGGATTGCACAAAGCGGTCAATGGCAAAGGCCAGAATGGCAGGGATCACCAGCACGACAGAAACCACGGCCCCCATTTCAAAATTCTGTTGGCCAATCACCTGCTTATAGATGTCCACCGCCAGCACATTGAACTGGCCGCCAATCACTTTGGGCAAGCCAAAATCGGTGATCACCAGATTGAAAACCACAAAAGCCGCCGAGATCAGGCCATAACGGGCACCGGGAATGGTCACCGTCCAAAAGGTCCGCCAGGACGAGGTTCGCAAACTGGTTGCCGCCTCATAAAGCCGCGCATCCGAAATGGCCAGCGCCGTTGAAATGATCAAAAAGGCATGGGGGAAGGTGAAAAAGACCGAGCCGATAATGATGCCGATCGGCCCATAAATGCTGGCCCCAAAGAGCAATTCCTTGATCATGCCCTGATTGCCAAACAAATAGACCAGCGCAATGCCGGGCAACAAAGACGGGACCAGAATCGGCGCCATGGCCACCAGCCGGAACAGACCCTTATAGCGGATGCAACTTCTGTTCAGCGCATAGGCAAACCAGAAAGCCAGCGTGACTGTGATCACAGTGCTAACCACCGAAATCCAAAGCGAATTTTTGATCGACTGGAACAGAGCTGGCGTTGAGAAATAATTGACAAAATTGCCAAGCCCGGTGGTTTTGATCGGGCGCAATTGCACCCGGCGGAATTTGTTGGAATCAAGCTCTACCCAGTCTGTTCCGGTATAAAGCGTCGAGCTGACCAGAAAGCGACCGTTGGGCGAGACATTGCGCAGCCGATATTTCACCGGACTACGGAAGCTGAAATCAGGGAACCATTTGGTCACCGACAAGCGGCCATCGGCTCCGGTATTGAGATCCTTTGGCGCATAAACCGGGATCTGGCTATTGAGCTGCGCGCCGCTCAGGCTTGTTCCATCAAAGACGCCATCCTTGTCGCTTTGCTGAAATTCATATTGGCTCAAATCCACATGATAGGTGGAAAAGGATTTGGACAACATAGCATAGAGCGGCATCACCATGGAGACGATTAGATAGAGCGCAATGACAATCATGCCGCCGCGCATGATGATGTCATCACGACTGAGCTTGCCCTTGATCACCGGCCCGGCAGGCAAGCCTTGTTGGGACAGATCAGTCATTATGGCACCCTTCCAGATTGAAGCCCAGCAGGCGCTTGCGATCCAGCTCAATATTCATGGTGCCGCCTTCTTCCAGACCAAGGCGGCGCACCGCATTGATTGAGAAATCGGCAATCAGATCTTCTGTGCCAAACATGTCATGATGCAAACGACAGCGCCAGAAAGAGCCGAGAAACTCCATTTCCCGCACCTCGACATCCACCGCATTTTCCGGCGTGATGATGATGTCTTCAGCCCCCGGCGAGCGAGCGCCCATGCCGTGGGGGATGATATCTTCGGGGCGAATGGCGGCCAGAATCGGGGCACCCTTCGGCAAGCCATGTTTCTCGCCCTTGACGATTGTCCCACCCAGATCAATCAGATCCTCACCAGCGGAACGGGCTGGAAACTGGTTCATCTCGCCAATGAAATCGGCCACAAACAGGCTGGATGGATGGCGATAAACCTGCGTTGGCGAGCCAACCTGCTCAATGATGCCGTGATTCATCACCACAATGCGATCCGCCATGGCCAGCGCTTCTTCCTGATCATGGGTCACCATGATGGTGGTCACGCCCAGCTTGCGCTGCAATTCCTTGATTTCATGTCGCAAATGCACCCGCACTTTGGCATCGAGCGCTGACAATGGCTCGTCAAGCAACAAAAGGCCGGGATTGGTGGCAATGGCACGGGCCAGCGCAATGCGCTGTTGCTGACCACCGGACAATTGCGCCGGATATTTCTTGCCCTGATCAGGCAAACCCACAAGTGCCAGCAATTCCTGAACCCGTGCGTCAATCTCTGCCTTGCCCCGGCCTATATTTTCCAGACCAAAAGCAATATTCTTTTCAATCGTCAGATTGGGAAACAGGGCATAGGATTGAAAGACAATGCCAAAATCGCGCTCAGAAGGCGGCAGAGTGGAGACATCCTGTCCATCTTGGGTCATCGAGCCCTGACTTTGCAAATCCAGCCCGGCAATGGCCCGTAGCAAGGTTGTTTTGCCACAGCCAGAGGGGCCAAGAAAACAGATAAATTCGCCTTCATGGATATCCAGCGAGATATCTTTCAGAGCCAGGAAAGTGCCAAAGGCTTTCCAGAGATTTTTGATGCTGAGATACAGCTTGGGAGAAGGCACAGCTTCGCCTGCCGCATCCTGCGAAAGAATATTGGTTTGCATAATGCCAATCTTTCAGGAAAGACGTTTTACTGATCCACCAAGTCAGCAGGGTGGAGATGCGGGAGCCAAAAAGCCAGCCCCCGCACAGGCGTTTACAGACAAACGCTCACCTTATTTCGGATCGGACTTGCCGTCATAACGGCTCTGCCATTCCTTCAAAATCCTGGCACGGTTAACCGCAGCAAAGACAAAATCATTATCAATCATGCCTTCTGCAAGGCCTTCTGGATAATGGGGCACAGGCTTGGCTATGCCCGGATAGGCAACAACGGCAAAGCCTTTGTTATACATTTCGTTGGCTTCTTTGGTGACAGCAAAATCAACCAGCTTTTTGGCCGCTTCTTCCTTGTCAGTGCCCGCAACAATGGCTGTTGCTTCCATATCCCAGCCAACGCCTTCGCTTGGCACGATGATTTCAAGCGGCGCGCCAGCGGCTTTGGATTTGGCACCACGGAACGCAAAAGAAATGCCGATAGTGGTCTCGCCGGCAGCCGCCAATTTACACGGCTTGGAGCCGGAATGGGTATAGCGCGAGATATTTTGATGCAGCGCATCCATATAATCCCAGCCACCTTTATCGCCAAACATTTGCAGCCAGCTGGAGACATCCAAGAAGCCAGTGCCGGACGAATTTGGATTTGGCATAATGATATGACCCTTATATTTCGGGTCTGTCAGATCTTTCCAGGATTTTGGCGGCGTCAGGCCAGCTTTTTCCGCTTCGACCGTGTTGTAGCACACAGATGCAACCCAAGCATTGTTGCCAACCCATGCAGGAGGATTGTCAGCATCGACAAATTTTTTGTCCAGCTTCTCAACACCTGCTGGCGCATAAGGCTCCAGCATGCCTTCGGATTTCAGCAGCAACAGGGATGTCGCAGCAAGGCCCCAAATGGCGTCAGCCTGCGGATTGTCGCGCTCGGCCAGCAATTTGGCGGTAATGATGCCGGTGGAATCCCGCACCCAATTGATTTTGATGTCTGGATATTTCTCATTGAACTGACTGGCATAGCGGCTCAGATCTTCAGCCTCAACAGCTGTATAAACCGTCAGCTCCGTTTCCGCAGCAGCAATAGTGGTAAAGGAAAGGGTAGCAGCAGCGGTTGCCAGAAGCACTCTTCTGATTGACATATTTTCATCCTCTGTTGGTGACGCTGGCCAAGCATTCTTGGTGAGCTGGTCCAGACTAAGTTAGGATGATGACAGTTTTGCAGATTTTCACCACAAGAAAAATTGATTATATCTATTATACTATAGGTAAAATTTATATATCATCCCTCTGAACCAAGAATAGACAGAGGCAAGCGCCTTTTGCCTGAAAATTAGGACAGAGAGGCAGGGAGATGCTGCATTTCTTGGCAGGATCCGCAAATGAATGATCAAAAAAACAGCGATCCAGCAAGCCATAATTATAAGAAAGCAGAGATCAGAGCCGCCCTCTCTCTATGTATATCCTGCACATTGTCAGAGCGTGGCGGATCGGTCAGACTGAAAACTCCAACTGGTTTCACATGATACAAAGAGAAAGAAGATGAAAATATCCTATAAGCATCAGAAAAATAAAAGATTACACTCTATTTCTCGACATAGATTGATACCTCATACAAAATAAGTTACAGTTGAAACAAATTAGACTCAGAACTCATTCATTTAACCTATTCTGTTTGGAAGGATCTGCCAGTGAGCGAGCATAGATTGACAAGCACCTCAAACCCGGTTGGCATTACACAGGGCTATATGCCCGGCTTTGGTAATGATTTTGAAACCGAAGCCCTGCCCGGTGCCTTGCCAGAGGGCATGAACAGCCCACAAAAATGCAATTATGGCCTCTATGGCGAACAATTGAGCGGCACCGCCTTTACCGCCAATCCGCCAGAGCGCACATGGTGTTATCGTATTCGCCCCAGTGTAAAACATTCCGCTCGCTATCAAAAAATTGCGGTGCCTTACTGGAAATCGGCCCCTTGCATTGATCCCGATGTCCTCTCCCTTGGCCAATATCGCTGGGATCCGGTGCCCCATAGTGAAGAGCCTTTAACATGGATCAGCGGCATGCGCACCATGACAAGTGCGGGCGATGTCAACAGCCAGACCGGCATGGCCAGCCATATCTATCTGGTCACACAGAGTATGGTGGATGACTATTTCTTCTCGGCTGATTCCGAGCTTTTGGTGGTGCCGCAAGAAGGGCGCTTGCGCTTTGCAACCGAATTAGGCGTCATTGATCTGGAGCCAAAGGAAATTGCCATCCTGCCCCGTGGTCTGGTCTATCGGGTGGAAGTGCTACAGGGCCCTGCCCGTGGTTTTGTCTGCGAAAATTACGGGCAAAAGTTCGAATTACCGGGCCGTGGCCCCATCGGGGCCAATTGCATGGCCAATCCGCGAGACTTCAAGGCCCCCATTGCCGCCTTTGAAGACAGAGACGCCCCCTCCAGCGTGACAATCAAATGGTGCGGGCAATTTCATCACACAGAAATTGGCCACAGCCCGCTGGATGTGGTGGCATGGCATGGCAATTATGCACCTTTCAAATATGATTTGCGCAGCTATTGCCCGGTTGGCTCCATCCTGTTTGATCACCCCGATCCGTCCATTTTCACCGTGCTGACCGCACCATCTGGCCAGCCGGGCACCGCCAATATTGACTTTGTGCTGTTTCGCGAGCGCTGGCTGGTGATGGAAGGCACGTTCCGCCCGCCTTGGTATCACAAAAACATCATGTCCGAATTGATGGGCAATATTTATGGCCAATATGATGCCAAGCCACAGGGCTTTGTTCCGGGCGGTATGAGCCTTCATAATATGATGCTGCCCCATGGCCCCGACCGCGACGCCTTTGAGCGCGCATCCAATGCCAATTTGGGGCCGGAAAAGCTGGAAGAGACCATGTCTTTCATGTTTGAGACCCGCTTTCCCCAGCATCTGACCGCCTTTGCCGCCAAAGAAGCGCCCTTGCAGGATGATTATATTGAGTGCTGGGCCGATCTTGAAAAGAAATTTGACGGAACCCCGGGGAAGAAATGAAACTCTATTCCTATTGGCGCTCAACAACCTCTTATCGCTTGCGCATTGCGCTCAATCTCAAGCAAGTGGATCATGACATCATTGCCGTCAATCTACTCAAGGGTGAACAGAAAAGTGCAGCCTATCGAGCCATCAATCCCATGGCCGGGGTGCCCAGCTTGCAGCTGGATGATGGCACCATCCTGACCCAATCCATGGCCATCCTCGATTATCTGGATGCAACCATCAAAAGCGCGCCTTTTGTGAATGATGATCCGCTGCGGGCCGCCAAAATCCGCGCCGCCAGTCATATCATTGCCTGCGATATTCACCCGGTCAACAATTTGCGGGTTGGGGCGCGGCTCAAAGCCATGGGCCATGACCAAAACGAGCTGGAAAACTGGATGCGTCACTGGATGCAGGAAGGCTTTGCGGCTTTTCAGACCCTGATCGAGAAAGACAACCGCTTTTGCTTTGGCGATGCCCCTAGCCTTGCCGATATTTGCCTGATCCCCCAGCTTTATAACGCCCATCGCTGGCGCATGGATCTTGGCCCCTTTGTCCGACTATTAGACATTGAAAAAAACTGTCTCGCTCTTGAGGCTTTTCAAAAAGCCATGCCGGAACATCAGTCAGATGCACCCTTTGAAACCCCAATAAAAAAAGCTCCCACCAGAGCTTGAACACATGTCAAATGCTATGGTGGAGAGCTTTGAGATGCTTTTGAAAAGCATAGGTTAGTGATTGAAAGGGATCTTAGCTTTCGTCGCTATCAAAAACACAGGTATAGCCAACAAAGCCATTGTTTGAATCAGCGGTCGCAACAAAGGCGGCGCGGGTTTCCTGACCAAGACCACAATGCGAGCCATTGGCAACATAACGATCAAACAAGCCGGGGCCGGTGCTGACAATGGCGCTGCCCTGCTGCTGAATGATGCGTTGCAGCTGAGAGGCGGAATGCTGGGAGCTGTCAATGGTGTTGGAGGTCATAGCCTGTGCGCCAGAGGCAACAGCAAGAAGGGTCAGAGTAAGAGCAAGTTTTTTCATGTCACAGTTCCTTTTCAAGTTCAGTTTTAAAGATCATCAAAAGGTCTTTGTCTTTCGATGATCCTAACTTAAGACTTGAGAACCAATCAGTCCAGTAAACTGAATTCACGTTGGAGTGCAGCGAGTTAGAGAAATTTTTCACTATCATGTGATACACATTTTGGTGACGATGGCTTGACAAAAACAGGTCTTGAAAACACAAAAAGCCCCCCACCAGAAAGGCCAGCACAGTGCCTGCCAAATGCCATGGTGGAGGGCTTTATATGGAGATATTTCTATGGCCAGATCGTGCGATCCGGCATCAGATTATTTGGACTTGTCGCCTTTATCGACACAGCGATAACCAATGAAGCCATTGCTGGAATCAGCGGTCGGCACATAAGCAACCTTGGTGCGTTGGCTGGAGCTGCAATGCGAACGGTTGGCGACATAGCGATCAAACGTACTGGAGCTGGTTCTCAAAATAACAGCGCCATGTTGTTTGACAATGCTCTGCAATTGCGATGTTGAATGTTTGGTACTGGTGAAGGTTTTGGGCGTCATAGCCTGCGCACCAGAGGCAAGGGAAGCGGCAGCGATCAAGGAAAGCAAAAGAACAAGTTTTTTCATAGCACAGGTCCTCATAAGTCAGGGAAGGGGGTGGTTGATCTTGTCATCCAGTTTAAAAACTCAAAGTCGCCTGATCCAGTAAACTGCGTTCACGTTGCAGTGCTGCCTGACAATGATACCCATCACCCAAATGTGATACACATTTGGGTGAAAGCAGCCCTTGGAAAAGCTCCCGATAAAACAAAAGCTCCCCACCAGAGCTTGAACACATGTCCAATGCTATGGTGGAGAGCTTTGAAATGCCATTACAGCATGGATTAGAGAATTGGCGAAATCTTAGCTTTCGTCGCTATCAAAGACGCAGGTATAGCCAACAAAACCATTGTTTGAATCAGCGGTCGCAACAAAGGCGGCGCGGGTTTCCTGACCAAGACCACAATGCGAGCCATTGGCAACATAACGGTCAAACAAGCCGGGGCCGGTGCTGACAATGGCGCTGCCCTGCTGCTGAATGATGCGTTGCAGCTGAGAGGCGGAATGCTGGGAGCTGTCAATGGTGCTGGAGGTCATAGCCTGTGCGCCAGAGGCAACAGCAAGAAGGGTCAGAGTAAGAGCAAGTTTTTTCATGTCACAGTTCCTTTTCAAGTTCAGTTTTAAAGATCATCAAGAGGTCTTTGTCTTTCGATGATCCTAACTTAATGATTGGGAACCAATTAGTCTAGTAAACTGAATTCACGTTGGAGTGCAGAGCCTTATTAAAAATCCTCACTGTGATGTGATACACATTTTGGTGATCCCGACTTGACATAGAAAGCTTTAAAAAGGGCCTTTGAAACACAAAAAGGCGGGTGTGATCAACCCGCCTTACCAGAGCCTTGGCAACAGCCAGATAAGAGAGACAAACCAATCAGGCCAATTTGGTTTTGGGATCCGGGATCACCACAATCCGGCTTTTGTTCGGCACCCGATTATAAAGATCAATCACATCCTGATTGAGCAAACGAATGCAACCGGATGATACCGATTTGCCAATAGAGCGCGGTTGATTGGTGCCATGCAGGCGATAGAGCGTGTCTTTGCCATTTTGGAAAATATACAAAGCCCGCGCTCCCAACGGATTGCCAAGACCGGGGGGCATCCCTTTGCGCCATTTTTCCAGTTCCGGTTGACGGGCAATCATTTCTGATGGCGGTGTCCAGGTTGGCCAGGCCCGTTTCCAGGCAATTGTGGCGCGCCCTGCCCAGGAAAAGCCCTGACGCCCCACCCCAATACCATAGCGCATGGCCATGCCACCTTCCATGACCCAGTAAAGATATTTGTTTGGCGTATCCACCACCAGCGTGCCGGGTTTCTCGCCTGTAGGATTTTTCACCAGTTTGCGCCAAAATTTGCGCGGCACATCACCCGGTTTGATGGCGGGTAGAGGAAAGCGCTCATTGGGGCGTGCCTGATAGATATCCGGCACAACTGGTTTGCCACTGGGCAAGCGGCCCATGGCCGTTCCCCGCTTGGTTTGACAGCCGGCCAGTCCAAGGGCCATCACCCCGCACAAAAAAACGCGTCGGGAAAGCGCATGAGACCCCGTGTCTGCTTTGCGCTGGGATGCATTTGCATCAAAAGAATGTGTCATAAAATAAGATCTGCATTGGAGCATTATCATTGGTCCCAACCAAAACCGGCAGGCCTTATGAAGACAGGCTGGCAGGATCAGACTATGAAAGAAGGAGGGCAAAAACCCTTACAAAAACAGAAATTTGGGAGGACGATCCAGCCCGGCTATGGCAAGGCTGTTAATGCGATTACGGGAATGGTCCATCTTGACGCTGCGCTTGGCAAGGCTCGCAAATCCGGCAGGCAAAGGCAAATCCGCCCAGTAATAGGCGCAATATTGGGTCTCGGCCAAGGCGCTTTCGCTCTCTTGCCCAGAAATTTGAGAAGACCCCTGAAGAGAGGCTTGTTCCAAGCGTTGAAGCGCCTCACCCTCTTGAGCCTCCAGCGCAGAGCTTTGGCTGGATGGGCAATCAGAATGCGTCCCATAGCCAGATTGTGCCTGTCCGGCACCAACCAGACAGCCAATCACGGCAAAAACAGTCAAGATGTGAGCAATCCAACGCATGAATCAGTCATAGCCCAGCCGTACCAAAGCTGCAAGCACCAAGACAACGAGAGCGCAAAAACAGGCTCACAAAAGGCCTGATTTAAAAGTCTTGAGCCAGCCCTCTCCCCCTAGCAGACCACCCGTCCCCCCTAGCAGACCACCCGTCATGGCATCCTCATGGGCGGTCTGAAAAGGGGGAGAGGACTGAATATGCAGCCTAAAAGTCTCGGTACGAGACTTTTAAATCGGGCACTTAAAGCGGCTCAGAGGTCCAAACTCCATTGACAAGACGCGGAATACCAAGGGGATTGTCGTCTTTCAATTCCAAGGGCAACAAAGCTTGGGGGCTATTTTGATAGCAAAGTGGCCGCACAAAGCGATCAATGGCCCGCTCACCAACAGATGTGGATTGAACATGGGTACTGGAAGGATAAGGTCCGCCATGGGACATACCTGCACAGACTTCTACGCCTGTTCCAAAACCGTTGAAAATCAGGCGTCCAACTTTTTGCTGAATCACAGAAGACAGGCGTGCGCTCATTTCTTCATCACCATTGCTTGCAAAAAGCGAGCTGGTCAAATGGCCATGGAAACTTGCTGCAATGGCCAGCATCTGCTCGTCATTGTCGCACAAAATGGCCAAGGTTGAGGGGCCGAAAATCTCTTCCTGCAAATCTGCATCCGCCAGATAATCTTGCGCGCTAACCGCCATCAAAACCGGCTGGGCCAGATTGCCTTGGCCTTGCGGACCAAAGGCCTTGACGCTGACACCCTTGGCAGTCTGGCGCTTTTCATTGCCTTTGACAAAAGAAGCGGCAATGGCCGGGGTCAACATACATTGGCCTTGTTGCTCGCCAATGGCTTTGGCTGCCTCGCTTAAAAAAGCCTCGCTATCTTTGCCCTCTTTGAGCACCAAAATGCCGGGATTGGTGCAAAATTGCCCGGCTCCCAAGGTCATGGCCCCAACAAAGCCCTGGGCAATTTCGCTGCCTTTTTGAGAAAGAGCGCTATCAAGCAAGAAGATTGGATTGCTGGAACCCAATTCCCCAAAGAAAGGAATGGGATCGGGGCGTTGATTGGCCAGATCCAGCAAAGCCCGGCCCGCCGCAATCGAGCCGGTAAAACCACCGGCCTTGATCGCCGGATGTTGGATCAACTGCGCGCCGATGGTCCGGCCCGGGCCATGCAACAGGGCAAAAGTGCCCTCTGGCATCTTGCAGGTTTCAATGGCTTTTTGCAGACATTGGGCCACCAGTTCCGACGTGCCGGGATGGGCCTCATGGCCTTTGACAATCACCGGACAGCCAGCCGCCAGTGCCGAGGCCGTATCTCCCCCCGCAACCGAGAAAGCCAGCGGGAAGTTGGACGCGCCAAAGACAACAACCGGACCAAGGGCAATTTGCGTTAGGCGAATATCGGGTTTTGGCACGGGCTGGCGCTCTGGCTGTGCGGTGTCAATCACCACGCGCTTCCAGTCACCACGGCGCAGCACAGCGGAAAATTGCCGCAATTGGCCGGTGGTGCGGCCCAATTCTCCGCGCAACCGCAACTCTGGCAAGCCGGTCTCTGCCATGGCGCGAGGCACAATCTGTTCAATGGCCGCGTCCAGCTGGCTGGCGCATTCATCCAAAAAGCCGGCGCGCTCTTCCAAAGGCAAGTGTGAGAAGGTCGCAAAAGCCGTGGCCGCCGCCTGTGCTGCCAGTTCCACTTCATCCAGACTGGCATTGAAAAACTCGGTCGGCAGGCTTTCATTGTTTGCCGGGTCCACCGCCTGAAATGTGCCTTCCCTCCCACTGGCTTGCCAGCGGCCCTTGATCAAATGTTTGCCTGTCAGATCCATCACTCTTCATCCTGTTTTGCCAATTGGGCGTTGCGAACGCCAAAAGAGAGACCCATCATAAAAAAGATAGCCCGGCAAGACAAAAGATGATTTGATATCTACAGATGAGAAAATGTTCATCTGTTGATCGATGGATCAGAGCATATAGCAGGATTTGCCATGGCCTTTCCCTCTCTCAATATTTTACGCACCTTTGAAGCCGCAGCCCGCCATTAAAGCTTTCAAAATGCAGCCAAAGAATTGCATATCAGCGCTTCTGCCGTCAGCCATCAAATCCGACAATTGGAAAGCATCCTCGGCGTCAAGCTGTTTGGCCGCACTGGCAGGCGGGTGGTGCTGACCCAAAAAGGTGACTATTACTTCACCAATATCCAACAAGGCATTCAGATCCTGCTTTAGGCCACCCATGCCATTATGGACCCCATGCGCGACAAGCAAATCCGCATGTCCGTTGTGCCCTTTTTTGCCACCCGCTGGCTGATGCCTGCTTTGGAAAGTTTTCAAAGCCAATATCCCGGTTGGGAATTGGCCATTCAAACCAGCACCCAAAAATCCGACTTTGACCTAGAAGATCTCAATCTGGTCATTCGCAGGGGCGCTGGCAATTGGCCGGGTATGTGTCAGCATTTGCTGCTGGAAGAGCATTTGATCGCCGTGGCCCCGCCCGCCCTGTCTGCCACTTTGCACTCCTTGCAGGATCTGGAACGGGCAAGCCTTCTTTATAACAGTCAGGTGCCCACAGAATGGCAAGACTGGTTCTCACAATTGGGCCACACCTTTGCCCCCTCCTCTGCCCGGCTGAAATTTCAGAACAATTCACAAATCATCGAAGCCTGCATCACCGGCGCAGGGGTGGCGCTGATGGATATCCGCCTTGTGCGCGATGAATTAAAGACCAAACGACTGCTACCCGTGCAGGACCATTGCGTCAGCGGCATGCGCAATCATTACCTTGTCTATCCCAAAAGCCATCAGGGTCGTGCCTCTATCACCCTGTTCAAGAACTGGATCGAAACGCGCATACGAGAAGAAAAGGAATAGGGGTTTAGGATTGGTAAAACTTGGCTCTTAGCAGACATTAGATGCATCGCTTAGATTTTACTTTTAAGCACGTATATCTGACGTTTTTTGCTCATGCATGAAGCGTTCATCTCTAGCGATGTAAGAGCTGTACTTTGCTAATGATAAAGCTAATTTCGCCAATGCCAGTTGTGATTAGAATGACGGAATCCAGCCTATTGTGTCCGTGGCTAAGAAAGGGCAGTTCAATTCCTCAACAGCTTTCGAATGTTATCCAGTTTCTAAAGCCCGTATTCTAACTTCAGTGTCTGTAAATCTGACTTGAATGCTTTCTTCATCTGCTTGGTGTAAATCCGAGTTATGCGCCCATCATTCTGCCGTTGAACGAGCTTGCGTAGATCATTTGCGCGTGCCTTCCATGTCAGCCCATCGGTAAAGGTAAGCAAGCTGGCATCGTGGCGCTTGGCTCCGATAATTGCGTCAACATCGCCAATGATATCGCTCATTTTGGATCCCGTTGCGCCGTATCCCTTTGCTTCAATCAAGATCAAAGGCATTGCCTTGTTAGGGATGGCAAAATCACATTTAGCTTCCCCGTTAACGCCTTGGAACGTACAGCGCACTTCATAAGATTCACCAAAAACTTCTTTTATGATTGCCTCGACGAAATCTTCCAATTCCCGCCCACGTTGCTGCCCTTGAATAGCGCTACCTCTACCAAACCGTAATCGCTCTTTGAGAAGATCGCTCCAGACAGGTTTTGCATTAACGGTCAGTGTCATCGCATCGATCAGCCCCATCTCTTCAAGAACATCAAGATAGCGTTCGGGATCAGATTTGTACCGTTTGATACCGGTGCCGCCGGGCCCTAAGCGAGACGTCAGTTCTGTTTCTAATTTATCCTTCGAATATCCAAGGAACGAGCCGACACAGAATTTGGATACTGTGAAGCCCTCACCATCTTCCGCATTTATCAGATTCGTTATGTCGGATCGGTCAAAACTACCTTTTTGTGGAACTGTTAGAATCCGATCCATAATCGCTTCAGCCGTCGAATCCATCCAGTTGGCTTCCAGAGGGGATAAACTATCGAGAAGCTGTTTCAAGCTTTGATGAATAATTTGCATTTACTGCCCTACAATCAAGTATTCTTCGACGGCAGATCGCTTAACGTTGCGATGCGTACCAAAATGGTATTTGTAATCCCGCTTGAAAACGCGGACATCAGATTTTGTTTTTTTCAGTATTTCAGTCAGCTGATCAAGGTCAGGAAATCCGTTTGAGCTGTACGAAAGCACAATCTTTTGCTTCCGGAAACGATAGAACAGCTTTTCGAATGCCTCGACGGCTTGCTTACGGTAGCTAAATGGGGTGAAACGCTTTGGGATCTTTCGGACCTTTGTTGAGTAGTCGATATCCAATCCTTGCCAATAGCAGGATAACCCTTCAAGGAAGTGGTAGCGTTTGACGTAACAGTTGTCATCTGAGCGAGGCACATAAGGTGGATCCAAATACACAAGATCAACACCACGTGTATCAACATCAAAAGCATCGTTTCTATTTGCTTTATTTCTCCGCCCGTTGGCAAAGACGGCTTCGTTGTAGACTTCCACCTGTTCGAAGAAGTGTTCTTCAATACTAAGCCTTAGATCCCTGCGCCCATCGTCATATTTTGAAAGATCACCCGAAATAGTGAAGACACCGCGTGGTTGGCGCTTTACGCATGAGCGCATCAAAGCTGCCATTGCCAATGCCTGCTGATGTGGATTGTTAAGCTGGCGCAAATTACACGATATTCGGTCCAAAAATTGAAGGTCTTCTTTTTTATAAAACACTCCTTCAAAGGTTTCTTCGATGAAGTGGTGCGTGTTTGCAGGTGCTGCAAGAAGCCGCTTCATTGCTGGTCCGTCAATATGCGCAGAACTATTTTCAATAAGAGCTTTTCCTATCGTCGCAGAAAGATTCAGAAAATCGCTTGAGATGGCACGTCGGTCCATTGCCTTTAGAAGGTAGGCGACAGAACCACTACCGCTGAAAGGGTCAGCGGCAGTCTCAAAATCCAAAGTCGATAGAACACCATGGATCCAAGGTAGGAGGCGTTTTTTGGACCCCATGTAGCGGAGCTCAGGAAAGTGTTTTAGTTGTGCTGGGAGTTGGTCAGAGACAGGCTTTACTTTATGAAATGAGGCGACAAGCTGTAATTTTTTTTCATTTGTTTTCATAATTTTGACTGCTCTTGACCAGTATGCAATAGGGGCTGGATACTCTGTGATCCTAGTTCATGAGTAATACGAATTTCAAAGCACTTGTCACTATTTGAGTTTCATTTTGGGCATGAAAACATCACAGCAAAGTGCATAACCACAATTTTTTCTGATCTTCGCAGCACTAATAAAATTGCAATCAATAGTTGTATAAAGTGAATGTTTGGTTTCACCACACAGATGTTTTGCTTTCACACCCGCAGGAAATGAGCGCTTCCCGTCAATTAGAGACATGCACAATCAAAAATCGCAAGCACCCCTCTCCGCATTGTTTGAGTTCGTAGACCTAATAGCGAAAATGCGCTTCCTGCTCTCGATGCCAATGGGTGACAACAAAGCCAGCCATATATAATATAGGCGCGTATTTTTCTTTTCTCAACATAAACCGCGCCTCGCCCCTCCTCTCCCATCTCCTCCCCCCAGCCAAATCCCCTTGTCCCACAGCTTCATTTTGATATTGAAATTGGATACAATATTCAATACATTCTTTTTAACAGACAAATATCAACGCCATAGGAGCAAAAGTCGGATGGCCTTGATGAGAGATGAGAAAGACCAGCAAGCCTTTTAATGAGGACTGACTGTGATAGGCCAGAGCTGCTTTGGCAAGGAGAGACAGATGGATATGAGCATTTTTACCGGCACCATTCCGGCCCTGATGACCCCGTGTAAGTCTGACCGGACCCCGGACTTTGAGGCCGTTGTGCGTAAGGCAAAAGAGCTGATGGCCGCTGGCATGTCCGGCGTTGTATATTGTGGCTCTATGGGGGATTGGCCCTTGCTGAGCGATGCAGAGCGTATGGAAGGGGTGGAAGCCCTTGTCAAAGCGGATATTCCGACCATTGTTGGCACGGGCGCAGTCAATAGCAAGCAGGCGGTTGCTCATGCCGCTCATGCCCAAAAGGTTGGCGCGGCTGGCCTAATGGTCATTCCGCGCGTGCTGTCGCGCGGCAGTTCCGCCACGGCCCAGCGCAATCATTTTTCCGCTATTTTGGAAGCGGCACCCGATCTGCCTGCCGTGATTTATAACAGCCCCTATTATGGCTTTGCCACACGGGCGGATCTGTTCTTTGACTTGCGCAAAGACTATCCGAACCTGATTGGCTTTAAGGAATTTGGCGGCGTTGATGATTTGCGTTATGCGGCGGAACATATCACCTCGCAAGATGACAGCGTCACTTTGATGATTGGCGTCGATACCACCGTCTATCAT
Organism: Cohaesibacter sp.; assembly: GCA_025800145.1. Lineage (GTDB taxonomy): Bacteria > Pseudomonadota > Alphaproteobacteria > Rhizobiales > Cohaesibacteraceae > Cohaesibacter. The sequence continues at coordinate 37,908 of JAOXSH010000081.1, read as the reverse complement.
GGCTATGTCAATTGCGGGGCGTCCGGGGCCATTACCGGCATTGGCAATGCCTTGCCAAAAGAGGTGCTGCATCTGGTGGATTTGTCGAAAAAAGCCGCCAGTGGCAATGCCAACGCCCGCATCAAGGCAAAAGAGCTGGAAGAAGCGCTGTATGTGCTGTCTTCCTTTGACGAAGGCGCTGATCTGGTGCTTTATTACAAACATTTGATGGTGCTCAATGGCGATAGCGAATATGAGCTGCATTTCAATGAAAGCGATTGCCTGTCTGATGCCCAGCGCCATTATGCCGAGCAGCAATATAGCCTGTTCAAAGGCTGGTATCAGGATTGGAGCCAACAGGCAGATGTGAAGGCCCTATGCGGATAATTGATTCTCATACAGCGGGGGAACCAACCCGCACCATTTTAGAAGGTGGCCCGGATCTTGGATCCGGCCCCTTGCAGGACCGCGCCCGGCGGCTGGAACAGGCGCATGGCGATTTTTGCAAGGCTGTACTGCTGGAGCCACGCGGTCATGATGCCATTGTCGGGGCTTTGCTGGTGCCGCCCTCGACGCCCGATTGCATCACAGGGGTGATTTATTTCAACCCGGCAGGCAATTTGGGCATGTGTGGCCATGCCACCATCGGCCTTGCTATCACGCTGGCCCATATGGGCCGCATCCAGCCGGGCCTTCATCGCATCGAAACCCCGGTTGGCATTGTCAGTGTCACCCTGCATTCCATGAATGAGGCCTGTGTTGTCAATGTCGAAAGCTATCGTTATCGCAAGGATGTGCGCGTCATGGTCGATGGCCTTGGCCCAATCACAGGGGATATTGCATGGGGCGGCAACTGGTTTTTCCTCACCAAAGACAGTCCCCTGCCGCTTGAAGCGCGCCATATTGCCGAGCTTACCCGCCTCTCCACCCAGATCCGCACCGCTCTGATCGAGCAAGGTATTACGGGCAAGGATGGTTGCGAGATCGATCATATCGAGCTGACTGGTCCAGCAAAGGATCCCGCCAATCATGGCCGCAATTTTGTCCTTTGTCCCGGCGGAGCCTATGATCGCTCGCCCTGTGGCACCGGCACGTCGGCCAAAATCGCTTGTCTGGCAGAAGATGGTCAATTGGCTCCCGGCACATTATGGCAACAGGAAAGCATCATCGACAGCCTCTATCAGCTGCGCTATGAGCCGGGCAAAAACGGCGGCATCATTCCCACCATCACCGGCAAGGCATATGTGACAGCAGAGGCTACCTTGCTGTTCAATCCCGATGACCCATACAAAAATGGCATCTGTTAGGGCAAGACGCAGATACAAGGCTCAAGAATAGCCGTGAGAGAGACAAGAGGAAAGCATCGCGCTTTCCTTAAGGAACCGATAGGTGACCGGACCGCATGGTCCGCGCCTCGCAGGCCCTGATCGCAAGGTCAGGAATGGCCGTGAGAGAGAGAAAGAAACCAACCCCATGCGCAGCACCAAGACCATACATGTGATTTCCGCCCATGCAGAGGGTGAAGTGGGCGATGTGATTGTCGGTGGTGTGGCACCGCCCCCCGGCGAGACTTTATGGGACATGCGCTCTTTCATCGCCAAAGACCAGACTTTACGCAATTTCATGCTCAATGAACCACGCGGCGGTGTCTTTCGCCATGTCAATTTGCTGGTGCCACCCAAACACCCTAAGGCCAATGCCGCTTTCATCATTATGGAGCCAGAAGACACGCCCCCCATGTCCGGCTCCAATGCCATTTGTGTGGCAACAGTCCTTCTGGATGGTGGCATTCTACCCATGCAAGAGCCGGTTACAGAGCTGACATTGGAAGCACCGGGCGGTCTGGTCCATGTGACGGCCAAATGTGCCAATGGCAAGGCAGAGCAAATTTGCGTGCAAAATGTCCCAAGTTTTGCTGATAAAATGGACGCCATGCTGGAGGTCGAAGGCCTTGGCACGTTGCGCGTGGACACCGCCTATGGTGGGGACAGTTTTGTGGTGGTGGATGCCAAAGATCTTGGCTTTGCTCTGGAGGAGAGCGAGGCCTCTGATCTGGCCCGCCTTGGGGTTAAAATTACCAATGCCGCGACAGAGCAGCTTGGCTTTCATCACCCGGACAATTCCGATTGGCGGCATATTTCCTTTTGCCTTTTTGCTGGTCCTTTGAGCAATGGGGAGGAGGGATATGAAGCCCGCTCCGCTGTTGCCATTCAGCCGGGCAAGATTGATCGCTCGCCCACCGGCACCGCCGTCTCTGCGCGGATGGCGCTGTTACACAAACGCGGCCTGATGAAAACAGGCGAGCGCCTGACCGCCACCTCTATTATCGGTTCGCACTTTCATGGCAAAATTGTTGGCGAGCATTCTTTGCCTGATCGCCCGGCCATCATCCCGCAAATTTGCGGGCGCGGCTGGATCACCGGTATCCACCAGCATATGCTCGACCCAGATGATCCATGGCCCCAAGGCTATAAAGTGCGCGACACTTGGGGCGTTTCATAGAGGGTATCTCTTAAGGCAGACAAAAAGGGGGCGTTGCCCCCTCTCAGTTTATCGCAATCTGACATAAGCTTGCTTTAAAAATTCTGAGCCATCCCTCTCCCCCTAGCAGACCACCCGTCATGGTACTCTCGTGGGTGGTTTGGGAGAGGGAGAGGGATGGGCATGCAGCCTAAAAGTCTCATATTGAGACTTTTAAACCGGGCACTCAGAAAATTTCACCCTTATTGGGCGGCCACGACGGTAAATTCTACCAGCAATTCAGGGCGGGCAAGGCGGGCTTCAACGCAAGCCCGAGCCGGTTTGCCAAACGGAGCAATCCAGGCATCCCACACCGCATTCATGGCGGCAAAATCTTTCATATCACGCAGATAAATCGTCACAGACAACAATTTATCAGCCGAAGAGCCAGCGTCAGACAGCAAGCTCTCGATTTTGCTTAAACAAATTTTGGTTTGCTCTTCAATGCTGGGGGCTTCTTCTGTGCCAGAGGTCTGGCCACACAAATAAATGGTGCCGTTATGTTTGACAATTTTGCTCATCCGGTGATTGGAATCCATACGCTCAATGGTCATGTCTTTGTCCTTATATGTTACATTGTCTTTGCTGATCAGCGATCAAGCGATGCCAATTCCCCTATGGAAACAGGCTTGATGGGGGCGCGAATGCGATAAGAGCCGACCTCTTGCTGACTCAAGCCTGTTTCATGGGCCAAAATGTCGCTCACCACAAGTCCACAATAGCGCCCCTGACAGGGGCCCATGCCAGAGCGGCCAAAGGCTTTGGTCTGATTGGGGCCTGTACAGCCAAGCGCCACATAGGAGCGAATATCTCCGGCTGTGACTTCTTCGCAGCGGCAAATGATGGTCTCGTCCTGCGGCAAACGCCAGTCTTTTGGGGGCGTATAAAGCCGATCCAGAAAGGGACGGGCCGCCAGCGCATCTTGCCGCTTTTTCAACAAGACTTTGGCTTTCTCATCGCGTACCGCTCGGCTGATGACACCCAGACTATAGGCAATATCAAGGGCGGCCAAAGGACCGGACAGAGCCGCAACATAGGCACCGCCAATGCCTGCGCCATCGCCTGCATTGTGAATGCGCTCGCAAGAGGTGCGGCCAAACTCATCGCTTTGCGGCGCAAAGCAAACCTGATCTTCCCGCCAATCATGCGCCAGCTCCAAAGAGCGGGTGATTTGCGTGTTGGGAATCACCCCTTGATGGAGCAAAAACAGATCCGCTTCCAGCTCTTTGCGCTTGCCTTTATGGACAAATTGCACCCGGCTGGCGGCCTCTGTGGCCTTTGCATTCTCATTGCCATGCAGGCTGATTTGCTCCACGCCTGTATAGCGCTTGATCCCCGCCAATTCCAACTTGGCCAGATATTTCAGACCCTTGGAGAGCATTACCCAGCCTGCAAGACTGCGTGGCAAAAGCGGCAAAGCCGATTTTAGCGAAGAGAAGGTCTGGGTTTCCAGCAAGGCTTTTGGCTTGCAGCCTGCGGCCAGCATTTGCACCGCCATCAAATAAAGCAACGGACCGGAGCCAATCAGAATGGCATTGTCCGGCACCAGCCCCCCCGCTTTCATCAGGATCTGGGCAGAGCCAACTGTCATCACGCCCGGTCGGGTCCAGCCCGGCACAGGGCAGGCCCGCTCCAAAGCACCGGTTGCCAGCAAAATATGCTTGCCTTGCACAAAATCCGCCTTGCCATTTTTGGTATAATAGACAAAGCCGTCTTTTTGCACTTTCCAGACCGTCGCCACCGCAATATGGACAATCTGCTCATGGGACAGACGCTCGACCAATGCGCGCCCGGCGCAATAATCGGGGCCTAAAATATCCAGCTGCTGCTTGCTGGCCTTTGCCACATTGCGGTAAATCTGGCCGCCGGGCTGGCTTTGTTCATCAATCAGGGCAACCTGCAAGCCAAGCTCTGCGGCCTGACGGGCCGCACTCATGCCAGCGGGGCCAGAGCCTATAATCACAAGATCATATATCATGTGTCTGCTCCTGTGCTGTTCTGCCCAGATCCGCCTGTTTCAGACCCGCTTGTTTCAGATGCATTTTGTTCGGCTTCATCCTGCAAATTTTCAGGATTTTGCTGCATGGAGCGAATCTTCAAGCCCTCTTGCACCATGGTCATGCAGGCTTGCTGCGTGGCTCCGTCAATCTGCACCAGACAGTCGAAACAGGCCCCCATCATGCAAAAAGGGCCTCTGGGGCTTTGGCTTTTCAGCGTCTGGCGAAGGGTGCGAATATCATGAGACAGCAACGCCGCTGCCACGCTCATAGTGGCATCAACCTGCAAGGCCTGATCATTGAAATGGATAGTCACCATCTCATCATCGGTCTTTTTCTTCAAAGGCTTGAACATTAAAATCGCGCCTCACTAAAAGAAGACAAATCCGGGGCATCATTTTTGCCCATGATCCAGCGGGGCAGCAATTCGCAATGGGCTGCGGCCAGTGTGATACCGCTGTGACACGTCACGAACCAGGCATAATGATGCTTGGGCGAGCGCTGATAAATGGGATAGCCATCTGGCGACATCACCCGCAAGGCGGCCCAACTGCGCACAATCTTGGCATTGCCCAACATGGGAAATACATCACTTGCATGAGCGGCAAGCGAAGCTGTGGTCAACACATCCTCATGATCATCCAGTCCGACCTCGGCCTTGGAAGCCCCGATCTGTATGCCCCCTTCATTGACCTGACGCAGCGTGCCAGAGGGATATTTTAGAAAATGCGGCATTTTTTCGGTGATCAGAACCTGACCCTGCTGGGGACGCACAGGAGCTTTGAAGCCCAATTGTGGCCCCAATTGTTGCGCCCCAAGACCTGCGGCCATCACAAGGCGATCCGCCACAAATCTCTCGCCCGATATGGTGAGAATGCTGGCCTGATTATCGCCGGGTCTGATCTCGCGCACCTCAATATTGGTGCGGATTTCCCCGCCGGACAGGCGCACCGCCTTGGACAGGGCCCGTAACAGGAAAAGCGGATTGACATGACCATCTTCCGGACAATAGCTGGCGCCATAAACCTTTGGGCCAATGTGCGGGATCCTCTCTTTCAATTGCGCGGCAGACAGCATCTCAAAGGGATAATCGCCCCCCAATTTTTCACGCAAGGCCAGCAATTCAGCTTCGCGCTCCTGCATTTCCTGTTCGCTGAAACAATATTCCACCCCACCGGTCTTCTGATAGGAAAGATCAAGGTCTGTCAGCGCTTCCAACTCTTTGGCAAAACCGGACCAAAGATTGGCCGAGCTGCGGGTCCAGCGGGCATAATCAGGAAAATTGGAGCCTTTTCCCTGCACCCAGACCAGCCCGAAATTGCCGCGAGAGGCGCGAAAATCCCCGTCAGAACCATCCAGCACCAGAACAGACTGACCTGCTTTGAGCAGACCATAGGCAAGGGAGAGGCCAACCACTCCCCCGCCAATGACAATCGTGCGCATGATCAGCCCTTTCCAACAAAGACTTTATCCAGCCCGTAAAGCCGGTCGAGCAATAGCATAACCAGAAAGGTCAGCACAATCAGGGCCGTAGAGACAGAGGCAATCAGTGGGTCAATGGTTTGGGTGATATGATGATACATGCGCACGGGCAAGGTTTGTGTGGCGGGCGAAGCCACAAAGACACTCATGGTCAATTCATCAAAACTGGTAATGAAGGATAACAGCCAGCCCCCAGCCACACCGGGCAAAATCAGGGGCAGGGTGATGCGCCGAAAGGTCACCCAGCGCGATGCCCCCAATGTCATGGCCGCATCTTCCGCATCACGCGGCAGACCAGTGGCCGAGGCCAGCGACAGACGCAAGGCATAAGGGGTGATCAGGATCACATGGGCCGCCGTCAGCCCGGCAAAGGAGCCACCAAGGCCGATTTTGCTGTAAAATTGCAAGAAAGCAACACCCAGCACCAAATGCGGGATCATCAAAGGCGACAACAAAAAGGCCGCAATGGTGTTTCTGCCCCAAAAGCGCTTGCGGGCAATGGCCAGAGACGCCGGCACCGCAATTGCTGTTGCCAATGTAGCCGAGAGAAAGGCCAGCCAGACAGAAACCCAAAAGGCATCAATAAAATCGGGATTGTCAGCAATGGCATAAAACCAGCGCAAAGACAGACCATCAGTTGGCAAGGACAGATAGCCCTTGTCGGTGAAGGAAACCGCAATCACCATCAAAAGCGGTGCCATGATGAACAGCACGAACAGGGCATGAAAGATCAGGGCAAGGGGTCCAAGACGTTGCATATCTATAGCTCCTATTCAAAGACTTTGGCAAAGCGGCGCTCTACCAGCTGGTTATAGCTGACAATGATCGCGATATTGGCAACTAGCAGCAAAATAGCAATGGTGGCCCCAAGCGGCCAGTTCAATGTGCTGAGATATTCGTCATAAGCAGCCGTTGCAACCACTTTCATACGCCGCCCACCAATGATAGCAGGGGTGGCAAAGGCACTGGCGGTCAACGCAAAGACGATGATACTGCCAGACAGAATACCCGGCATGGCCTGTGGCAAGGTGATCCGGCGCAAAGTGGTGAATTTGGACGCTCCCAAAGTCAGGGCGGCATCTTCGCTTTGCGGGTCAATCTTTTGCAAGGCGGCCCAGATCGAGATGACCATGAACGGCACCAGAACATGCACCAGCGCAATGGTCATGCCGGTGAAGGTGAACATCAGACTGACCGGTTCCTCGCCAAAGCCCAAGGCTTGGGCTGTCATGGTCAAAACCCCATTGCCGCCAAAAAACAGCGCCCAGCCAAGGGTGCGCACCACAACAGAGATCAGCAATGGCCCCAGAACGACCAGCAAAAAGACCGATTTCCATGGATTGGACAGGCGCGAGAGGACATAGGCCTCAGGCGCACCAATAGCCACACAAATGACCGTCACCAAAAGCGCAAGGCCAAATGTACGGCCAAAAATTTTGTGAAAATAGGGATCTCCCAAAACCTCGATATAATTGGCAAGGGTCCAGTCATCCTGAATGCCAAGGGTGAAGTCATAGGAATGCAAACTGAGCAAAAAGGTCATCATCATCGGGGCCCCAAGCAGGGCGATGAAGAAAATGACACCGGGGCCGGTCATCCAATAAGGCGCAGCTTTAGCACCTGGACCCGCATGAGCCTGATCAGACATTATTTGCCCTCCTCAAACAGGGTGACGGCATCCTGTGACCAGCGCACATAGGCGCTCTGGCCCTTTTTATATCCGGCAGAGCCATTATTGGGCTGGGTGATGAAGAGATCGCCCATTTTGCTGGAGACCCGATAGAGCCAGCTGGAGCCAAGGAAAATCGCAGCGCGCACTTCCACCTCATGGCCTGACGCATCGTCAGACATGTGGAATTTTTCCGGGCGAATGGAAATGGTCAAATCACGGCCCTCTTCAAGGCTATGGCCGGGCAGCGTGATCATTTCCCCATCAACCAAAACATGCGCCCCGGCTGCATCATTGGCATGGGCTGTCGCGCGAATGAGGTTGGTTTTGCCAACAAAATCAGAGACGAAGGTATTGCGCGGATGCTCATACAGCTCCAGCGGGCTGGCAAGCTGTTCCATCTGCCCTTCTTTCATCACCACAATGCGATCACTCATAGACAGCGCTTCTTCCTGATCATGGGTCACCAAAATGGTGGTCACGCCGATATCCTGCTGCAACAGGCGCAATTCCATGCGCATATCTTCGCGCAATTTTGCATCAAGATTGGACAAAGGCTCATCAAGCAACAGAACCGGCGGCTCAATCACCAAAGCGCGGGCCAGAGCCACGCGCTGACGCTGCCCCCCTGACATTTGCTTTGGATAGCGGTCGGCAAACTGATCCAGCTTGACCTGCTTGAGCGCCGCACGCGCCCGCTCCAGCCTCTCAGCCTTGCCAACAGAGCGCATTTCCAGACCAAAGGCCACATTCTCTGTCGCGGTCATATGAGGGAACAGGGCATAGGATTGAAAAACAATGCCAAGACCGCGCTTGTTTGGAGGGGTGTGGGAAATATCCTTGCCATCCAGCAGAATACGGCCATTGGTTGGCGTCAACAATCCGGCAATCATTTGCAAGGTTGTGGTTTTGCCGCAGCCAGATGGCCCAAGAAGGGAAATGAACTCGCCTTTTTCGATGGAAAGATCAAGACCTTTGACAGCGGTGAAATCACCAAATTGTTTGTTAAGAGACTCAAGGGTGAGAAAGGACATGGCGGGATATGCTTTTCTTTGCTCAAAAGAGGGCCGGGGGGTCAGAAGAGGTCCAAGGTCATAAAAGGGTCGCAACCTGTCTGCCTCAAAGGGAAAAATGGCCCGGTCTCAGGGGGGGGTGATAACCGGGCCATCATATCATATATGGACAGTCAATCAGCGCGCCTTAGCGCTCAATGCGACGGGTCCATTGTTTGGTCCATTCGCCGCGTGCGGGATTGACCAAGGTATAGTCGATATTGATAAGCTTATCGACGCGATCCGGGCCAACCGGCAGAGCGCCAATTTGCTCGTCGGTCAGTTCCACATTCTTGTTGACCGGACCCCAACCTTTCTGAATGGCAAAATAGGACTGCATTTCAGGCGTGGTCATGAATTGCAGGAAGTCCTGAGCCAATTCCGGCACATCTGAGCCAACCACCGGGCAAGCGGCGATCAACAGATTGACAGCGCCTTCTTTTGGATAGGCAAATTCACCGGGGAAGCCCTGATCTGCCAGAGACTTCAAACGGCCACTGCCCCAAACGGACATGGCAATTTCGCCATTTTGGAACAATTCGGACATTTTGCCGGAAGAAGGCTCATAAACCAGAACATTCTGGTCAATCTTGTCTTCAAACGCCTTGAAGCCCGGTTCGATATCGGATTCGCCACCACCATTGAGCTGGGCGCTGACAATCAGGGCATGCAGGCCATAGCCATTGGTGATAGGGGGAATGGCAATTTTGCCCTTGAATTTTGGGTCCGCCAGATCGCTCCAGGATGTCGGGGCCTCCCAACCCTTGTCCTTGAACATTTTAGCGTTATAGGCAAGACCGGTTGCCACAATGCCAATGCCAACCGCTTTGTTGTCTTTCATGCGGGCATTGTCATAGAGATCAGCATAGGTCTCTTCTTTTACGGTATCGCAGAAACCGAACTGAATGGCTTGGGTCATTGGGCCATCATCGATGAAGGCAATATCGATTTCCTGAGCGCCTTTCTGGGCGCGCAATTTGGCAAGGGTATCTGTGGAATTGCCAGAAACATAAACCACTTTGGCCCCTGTTTTGGCTTCCCATTTTGGAATGATAACCTCTTTGAACAAAGTCTCGGTCGAGCCACCATAAGCGGCCAGATAGACGGTCTTGTCAGCAGCGACCGCAGAGCTCAGGCCAAGAGCCAAAAGCGATGTTCCTAGAATGAGTGAACGCATAAGATCCTCCGTTGGGGGTGTTGCTGGCCTTAGAAAGACCGCATCTAGTTCATAAATCAAATTCAATTTTTTGACAAAAACATTACAAAATATTATATACTATATTCACGAAAATGAGCAACAAAAGGGCAATCGGCTCAGGATGAAACTCAATCACAGACAATTGGAAGCCTTTCGCGCTATGATCGAAACCGGCAGCGTGACCGAGGCCGCCAACCGCATTGCCGTCACCCAGCCTGCGGCCAGCCGACTGCTCTCTGATCTGGAGCATAATGTCGGATTCGCACTGTTTGTGCGCGAAAAAAAGCGCCTGATGCCAACCCCAGAAGCCCTTGCTTTGTTTGAAGAAGTGGAAAAATCCTTCATCGGCCTGGAGCAAATTGGCGAAGCCGCCCGCGAGATCGGCTCTTATCGACGCGGGGCCTTGCATATTTCGGGGATGCCAGCTTTATCCCTTGGATTTTTGCCCAAAGTGATTGCGCAATTTTGTGCAGACCGGCCCGATATTTCGGTCTCACTTCAAATTCATTCCTCTCAAAAAGTCCTACAATATGTCGCGTCTCAACAATTTGATCTGGGCTTTGCAGAGATCAAAACCAACCATAACGGCGTTATCACCGAGCCTTTGTTAGAAGCGCCCATGGTCGCCATTTTGCCCGCAGGGCACCCCCTTTGTTATAAAAAGCAATTGGAGCCGGACGATTTTGCCAACCAGAATTATATCTCTTTTGGCAGCAATTACCCCACCCGCACCCGCATCGATGCCATTTTCACCGCCGCCAATATAGAGCGCAAAATGCAGATCGAAACCCAGCTATCCTTTGCCGTTTGCCAAATGGTTGCCCAAGGGGCCGGGCTGTCTATCATCGACCCGATCACCGCCCATAGCTTTGCCCAGACCCTCAATATCCAGATCCGTCCTTTTACGCCTTTGGTTTACTACCAATATCAGGTCTTGCTACCCTCCATTCGCGTGCGCTCGCAAATTGCCATCACCTTTCTGGATTTGCTCAAAGACAGCCTGAAACAGGAATTGGCCTTGCCCTCTGCCAAATATCCTCAATAGGCCGCCCAAGCCAAATGAATATATCAAAAGAGGCACAAATAGAGCGAAATGGGCACGCGAATTCAGCTAGTACTACAGTTGCATATTGTTCTTTATTGTGATTCTTTGTCTCTATAGGGAGGCATTGATTATGGTTGTTGAGGAATGGTCTGGTACGCTGATACCAACGGCCTGAAAGATTAACCCATATGACGAATTTTATTGGCTTTCTGGTAAGAAGCTTTTGCTGTGATGGTCTGGTTGACCATAAAGCAAGAGCGACGCAGTCCAGAAAGCCAATAAAACCGGCCTTCGGTGCTTTGAAATGGCTCACTGAGAGCGTTATCTTTCTAGGAAAATACCCCGGCATTGTCCGTCGAAAGATACCTTCTCAGTAAACCATTTCAAAGCATCCTATGGGTCAATCTTTTATGCCGTTGGTATAATGGATTTGTGCCCAATTTGCTGGGTAATATGGCAGAGAGCCCTGCTTTGCTGGATGCTTATCTGAGCTTATCCAAGATCTTTGCAACAACATCGCTATCAGAGACTGAACGGCAGATTATTGCTATGAGCAACAACCGCTTGAATGGCTGCACCTATTGTATGGCCGCTCATAGTGTGATCGCAAAAAAAGGCGGAGTGCCGGAGGATGTGATTGAGGCTTTGCGGACCAATCAATCTATTCAAGATCCCAAGTTGGAAGCCCTGCGGCAATTTGCCATTGAGATCAATGAGAGCCGTGGCTGGCCCAAAGAGTCCTCGATTGAGGCTCTGCTTGCTGTCGGTTATAGCCGCCAGACCGTTCTGGAGGTCATTTTGGGCACTGCCTATAAGGTTTTGTCCAATTATACCAATCATGTCGCAAGTACCGAGACAGATGCCGTGTTCCAGACCGCAGCATGGTCTCCTAATCTGGCACAAGATTAGGACATAGACTGATCAAACGGCCTGTTTCGGGCCGTTTTTCTTTGCCTTATCAAGCAGGACAAATGCATCTGTTGTCCGTTCCCAACAGGAATAATACCAACGGCATAAAATGCGAATTTGTCATATTGGACCAAAAGATAGACTCTCTTGAGACATGGGCCTAGAGTTATCCTCAGCACACAAAATTATATCGATCGAGGATAACGACTTGGACCTTCGTCAGCTCGAAGTTTTTGAAGCCATCATGCGCTCTGGCTCGGTTTCTGCTGCGGCGCGCGAAATCGGGTTAACCCAATCTGCTGTCAGTCGAATTTTGGCGCGTCTTGAGGCCAGTTTGGGCTTTGATTTGTTCATCCGCGCCAATGGTCGGCTGAGCGCGACAGACCAAGCCAACAAGGTTTTGTTCAAGGCCAAGGATATTTTGGAAGGGGTGTCTGCGCTGCAAGCCATTTCATCCAGTGCAGATTCTGAGAGCAATGACTTTACATTCGTTACCCTGCCTTCACTTTCCTATACTCTTATTCCTTCCGTTCTGGCAGATTATTCCAAAGCCCGGCCTGAGGCCCGGATTCAGTTTGATGTCAGAACCGCAGAAGCAGCCCTTGAAGCCATGATCCGGCGAGAAGCAGAATTTGCGATTGTCACGCTGCCCGTCTCCCATCCCATGCTGACCGTGACCCCGCTTTTCAGAACCATTAGCTGTGCTGTGATGCGAGATGATCATGCGCTTGTGGAAAATGATCTGGTTCATCCGACCGATTTGCGGGATGAAAAAATGATTTTGCTCCTGCGCCGACTGCCAACCAGACAATTGATTGATGATGCTTTTATGCGCTCTGGTCTGGTGCCCAATATTCATATTGGCACCTCCAATGTTGCAACGGCCTGCCGCTGCGTCTCCAATGGGTTGGGCATTGCTATTCTTGATGGAATGATGGCCAGCTATTCTTCCATTCCCAATCTGGTGATCAAGCCTTTCATTCCCAATATTCATCACACTGTCGCCCTTGTAGAGCCGATGGGACATAAACGTTCTGAAAAAACAGAGCTTTTTATAGAGTGCCTGATTTCCGAGCTCGAATCGAAATCCGCATCCCTGAAATTTCCAATCGATATTATCTAACCCCCTATTCCGTATCAGAATACCTTCTCTTCCAAATCTTCATAAGATTGCAGCTTGCTGCTTTTTGTTTTTTGCTGGGCGCATTAACTGGGAGAAAGTTATGAAAAAACTAAGTCTGTTAGCCGCAGCATTATCACTTGGCGCCTTGTCAGCTCCTGCCTGCGCGCAGTCACTGGTGGCCGGTTTTGCTTCTGAACCAAGCTCCATTGATCCGCTCTATCACAATTTGGGACCCAATAACGCGACAAGAAAGCATATGTTCGAATCGCTGATTGCAGAAGGGCCAAATCTGGCAATCATTCCCAAACTGGCAGAAAGCTGGACAACATCAGAAGATGGTTTGACCTGGACGTTTAATTTGCGCAAAGGTGTAAAATTCCATGATGGCGGTGCATTTTCTGCCCGCGATTTTCTTTACACTGCCTGCCGCATTCCCAATGTTCCAAACAGTCCATCATCCATGGCCGGCTTTATCAAGCGCGCCACATCAATCGAGGCACCGGATGATCATACCATCACTGTGACAACAGCTGCACCTTATCCTTTGCTTTTGACAGACTTTGCCAGCTTTGGCGTCATTTCCGCCTCTGCCAATGGGCATAGCGGCGCGGTCAGCTATAAAAAAGAAGGCTGCCCCGGCATTGAGAGTTATCTGGATTCCAAAGCCTATAATGATGGCAGTGCGACCATTGGCACCGGCCCTTATAAATTTGTCAAATTCGTGCCGGGCGAGAACATCGTCATGAAGCGAAATGACGATTATTGGGGAGAGAAAGCCCATTGGGAAACGATCACCATTCGCCCCATTACCAATGCCGGGGCGCGTGTTGCCGCTCTTTTGGCTGGCGATGTTGATGTGATTGAAAAACCACCTGTGCAAGATCTTGACCGCCTGCGCAAGAATGAGAAAGTAGACGTGGTTCAAGGGGCTTCCAGCCGCGTGATTTATTTGCATTTTGACCATGCAGGTGAGCCGACACCCGGCATTGGCGGGACCGATGGCAAAAATCCCCTGAAAGATGTGCGCGTTCGCAAGGCTATTTCGCTGGCCATTAACCGCCCCCTGATCATTGACCGGATTATGGGTGGTCTGGCTGTTCCTGCCCGTCAGCTTGTGCCTGACTTTATGGTGGGGGTTGACAAATCCATCGAACTGGAAAAGCCGGATATGAAAGAAGCCAAACGTTTGTTGGCAGAGGCCGGATATCCAGATGGCTTTACGCTGACCATTGGCTCGCCGAATGATCGTTATATTAACGATTCGAAAATTGCACAGACTGTTGCGCAAATGTTGACCCGTGCCGGTATCAAGACCGATGTGGATGCCGTAACGGCCAGCGTTTTCTTCAAACGTCGCAACAAATATGAATTTTCGCTTTATCTGGCGGGTTGGGGCTCTTCCGGTGCTGGCATGGCCTCTCCCTTGCGGGCGCTTGTTGCCTCACAGAATAAAGAAAAAGGCTTGGGTGGCACCAATAGAGGGCGCTATTCCAATCCCGAACTTGATGCTGTGATTGAAGAAGCTCTGGCAACTGTTGAGCCAAAAGCTCATCAGGCCCTGCTTGCAAAAGCCAGCAAGATTATCGTGGATGATGTCGCCATTTTGCCGCTTCATTTCGAAGTGACCCCTTGGGCCCTCAAGGCCGGTTTGACCATGACCCCGCGTGCTGATCAGCATACCGTTCTCACCTCTGTGCGTCCTGCAAACTGATCATCAAAACAGGCTGGTGTCACTTTGACACCAGCCCCTATTTTGGACCTCTTTCATGCTTGCTTATCTCATCCGCCGTTTTGGCCAGGCATTTCTTGTTATGGCTGTGATGGCCGCTATTGTCTTTTTCGGGCTTTATGCCGTCGGCAATCCGGTTGATCTGCTGATCAACCCGGAGGCAGACCTTGCCGAACAAGAAGAAACCATTCGCCGTCTGGGGCTTGATAAACCCGTCCATGTTCAGTTTGGCTATTTTCTGGGCGGATTGACGCAAGGAGATCTTGGCACCTCCTTTGTGCATAATCGCCCGGCTTTGGAGCTTATCCTGTCTCGCTTGCCTGCGACCCTTGAATTGGCTTTTCTTGGTATTTTGCTTGCTGTCATTCTTGGTATTCCGCTGGGCATGATTGCAGGTTTGAAGCCCGATGCGCCCTATAGCAAGGTCATTATGACCGGATCTGTGATTGGCTTTTCGACGCCCAATTTCTGGCAAGGGCTGATGCTGATCATGCTCTTTGCGGTCTTTTTGGGTTGGCTGCCTGCGGGTGGTCGCGGAGAAACGGTTGATCTGTTTGGCATTCCGGTGAGTTTCCTGACATGGGATGGTCTGGGTCATCTGATTTTGCCCGCGATCAATGTGGCCATTTTTAAAATGTCCCTTGTTATTCGTCTGACACGCGCAGGCGCTTCTGAGGTTGCCTTGCAGGATTATGTCAAATATGCGCGGGCCAGAGGTCTATCCCCGGCGCGGGTTCTTGGCGTCCATATCCTGAAAAATATCATGATCCCCGTTGTTACGGTTCTTGGTCTTGAAACCGGCAATGTGATTGCCTTTGCCGTTGTCACCGAAACCGTTTTTGCATGGCCTGGTATTGGCAAATTGCTGATCGATTCCATTGGCTTGCTCGATCGGCCTGTTGTTGTTGCCTATTTAATGCTGACGGTCTTTTTGTTCGTCATGATCAATCTGGTGGTGGACATTGCCTATTCCATTCTTGATCCCCGTGTGCGGGTGAAGCGGGGGAAATCATAATGTTGGCCACTGATACTCCTTTTCGCCGTTTTGTGACCGATTTTCTGCGCAGTCCGGGTGCCCTTGTGGGCGGTATTGGGCTTTTGACCATTGCTCTTCTTGCCATTTTTGCCGGATTGGTTGCACCACAAAATCCTTATGATCTTGCCCAGATTGATGTTCTGGATGGCTCTCTTGAGCCCGGAACCGAAGGCTATGCGGGCTTTAAATACTGGCTTGGCACGGATGAGCAGGGTCGCGATATGCTGTCCGCCATGATTTATGGGCTGCGTGTGTCACTGAGCGTCAGCTTCATTGCTGTCTCTGCTGCGGTGGCGGTTGGCATGGTTTTGGGCTTGCTGGCGGCATGGCGTGGCGGTTGGGTGGAAACCCTGATCATGCGCATTGTCGATATTCAGCTCAGTTTCCCGGCGCTGCTTGTTGCGCTGCTTTTGCTGGCTGCCCTTGGCAAAGGGATTGACAAGGTGATCATTGCACTTGTTCTGGTACAATGGGCCTATTTTGCCCGCACAGTGCGGGCCGCAGCGCTTGTCGAAATCAAAAAAGATTATGTGATGGCAGCGCGCTCTGCCGCTTTGCCGCAATCGCGCATTCTGTTTGGCCATGTTTTGCCCAATGTCATGCCTCCGGTGATGGTGATTGCCACGGTGCAAATTGCCAATGCGATTGCCATTGAGGCCTCTTTGAGCTTTCTGGGGGTCGGAGTTCCGATCACGCAACCCTCTCTTGGCCTTTTGATTGCCAATGGTTTCGATTATCTGCTCTCTGGTCGCTATTGGATCAGTTTCTATCCGGGCGTGGCACTTCTGGCCACTCTTGTCTGTATTAATATTGTCGGCGATCAAGTGCGCGACATCCTGAATCCGAGGTTGCAGCGATGAGTGATCCTGTTCTTTCTGTGCGAAATCTGGTGACGCAGTTTGAAACGCGCGCCGGTATCGTGACCGCCGTAGATGATGTTTCCTTTGATGTTGGTCCCGGCGAAGTTTTGGGACTGGTTGGCGAAAGTGGCTCTGGCAAGACCATTACCGGCTTTTCTATTCTTGGCCTGATTGACAAACCGGGCCGCATTGCCGGTGGCCAAATAGTGCTGAATGGGCAAGATTTGCGGCAATTGTCTCCCCCTGATTTGCACAAATTGCGCGGAGATCGGGTGGCCATGATTTTTCAGGACCCGATGATGACGCTCAATCCTGTGCTCAGGATTGATACCCAGATGATTGAAACCATTCGGGCACATCGTGATGTCTCCAAAGCCAGAGCGCGGGAGATGGCCATTGAAGCACTTGGACTGGTTGGCATTCCCTCGCCTGCCGAGCGGGTGCGCACTTATCCGCACGAAATGTCTGGCGGCATGCGTCAACGTGTGGTGATTGCCATTGCTTTGATGCTGGAGCCTGATCTGATCATTGCGGATGAGCCAACGACGGCTCTTGATGTGACCATTCAATCGCAAATCCTGTCTGAAATGCAGAAACTTCTGGCAGAACGCCAGACTGCGCTGATCTGGGTCACCCATGATCTGACGGTTGTTGCAGGGCTGGCGCATCGGGTGGCGGTTATGTATGCCGGGAAAATTGTCGAGCAAGGGCCGGTTGATGCTCTGTTGGATCATCCTGCTCACCCCTATACCCAAGGTCTGATTGCCTCAATCCCCTCTTCAGTGCCCCGTGGTCAGCGCCTGGTGCCCATCAAGGGCATGACGCCCAGCCTGATCAATCTGCCCAAAGGCTGTGCCTTTGCACCGCGCTGCCCCAAAACCAGCGATCAGTGCCTTTCCGCACGCCCGGAACAGGAAAATCTGGGGTCTGCACGGACCTTGCGCTGCTTTCACCCTAGCGAGGTATCCTCATGACAGATCTTCTTTCTTTGCGGGCTCTGTCCCAGACCTATGTCAATGGCCTTGATCTGGCGGAACGCATTGCCAATCTGGCTGGTGCCAATTATGAGGAAACACAGGTGCGGGCTGTCAATGACGTCAGCTTTGACATTGCAGAAGGCGAGGTGATCGGCCTTGTTGGCGAATCCGGCTGTGGCAAATCCACGCTTGGGCGGATGATTGCCGGGGTCGAGACCCCTTATGGCGGCACGCTGGCATGGCGTGGCGTGGCCCTTGAAGACATGACAGCCGAACAAAGGCGGCAATGGGAACTGGAAGTGCAAATGATCTTTCAGGATCCTTTTGCTTCGCTCAACCCACGGATGCGGGTTGAACAGATTGTTGGAGAGGCGGCTGTTATTCATGGCCTTATCAAGAAATCTGAAAGACGGGATTATGTCGCGGACCTGCTGACAAAAGTTGGGCTGAATGAAGATGTACTCTCGCGCTATCCGCATCAATTTTCAGGTGGACAGCGCCAGAGGATCGGCATTGCGCGCGCGCTGGCCTTGCGGCCCAAATTGATTGTTTGCGATGAGGCAATCTCTGCGCTTGATGTGTCCATTCAAGCGCAGGTTATCAATCTTTTTGAGGATCTTCGGGCCGAATTTGGCTTTGCCTATCTCTTTATCAGCCATGATTTGGGGGCGGTTGAACATATCGCCGATCGTGTTGCCATCATGTATTTGGGACGATTGGTGGAAATTGGCTCTTCTGATGAGGTGTTCGAAAATCCGCGTCATCCCTATACCCGGGCTTTGCTGGATGAAGTGCCGCGGCTGGATCGCAGACAACAGGAATTTAATGCGATTGATGGTGAGATTCCCTCCCCTCTCAATCCGCCGCCCGGTTGTGCCTTTCATCCAAGATGCTCGCTGGCTGCCGAGATATGCAAGCAGGATTTGCCAACCTTACAGCAAGGTCGCGATGCCCGCTTCACAGCCTGTTTGTTGGAGCATCAGACAGGCTAAAGCAACCAGTGGTCCTATTACCATGTTGCGAGACACTATTGCCGCGGTCCTGACGCGGCCAATTCTATAATCGAGGAAAACAGAATGCAAAATACCAATCCAATCTGGAAACATGTCGATCAGCATCGAGACTCTTTTATCGAATTGTCTGACCGTGTGTTTGATACACCAGAGACGTTGTATGGAGAGTTTAAATCAGCTGCCGAGCATAAACGCATGCTTGAGGAACAGGGCTTTCAAATCACTGAAAATGCCGCTGGCATTCCCACTGCGGTGATTGGAGAAGCGGGCAGTAAAGGGCCTGTGATTGCCATTTTGGGAGAATATGATGCCCTGCCATATTTGAGCCAAGCTGCCGGGGTAGCAGAGCATCAACCGTTAGAAGAAGGCGGCAATGGCCATGGTTGCGGCCATAATTTGCTTGGTTCTGCGGCGCTGCTTGCTGCCACGGCGGTCAAGGACTGGCTGGAGGAGAATCATATCAAAGCCCGTGTTCGCTATTATGGCTGTCCGGCAGAAGAAGGGGGGGCGGCAAAAACCTATCTGGTGCGCGAAGGATTGTTTGACGATGTGGATGCGGCTATTTCTTGGCATCCAGCGACTTTCACCGCTGTCAATGAAGCCATTTCCCTAGCCAATACACGCATTGATTTTACCTTTCATGGCAAAGCGGCTCATGCGGCGGCGGCCCCTGAGCTTGGCCGCTCCGGCCTTGATGCCGTGGAATTGATGAATATTGGCGTCAATTATTTGCGTGAGCATATCCCCGATAATGCACGGGTGCATTATGCCTATCTTGATGCCGGGGGCGTTGCGCCCAATGTGGTGCAGGCAAAAGCGACCGTTCGCCAGCTCATCCGCGCCGGGACACTGCCTGAATTGCGTGATCTGGTGACGCGGGTCAAAAAAATTGCCGATGGCGCGGCTCTGATGACAGAAACCAAAGTGGAGAGTCAGGTTTTCTCCGGTGTGTCCAATTTGCTGGGCAATCGCGCACTGGAAGAAGCGATGCAATCGGAAATGGATCTGTTGGGACCTGTGCCTTTTGATGAGAGTGACACTGTCTTTGCAGATGAAATTCGCAAAACCCTGACCCCTGACGATATTGCCAATACCTTCCGTCGCATCGGCCAAAAACCCGACCCCAAGCTTGCCCTATGTGATTTTGTGGCGCCCCTTGATCGCCAAAGCGATGGCGGGGAAGGCTCCACCGATGTTGGCGATGTCAGCTGGGCTGTGCCAACGGTTCAGGCGCGGGTTGCGACTTGTGCGATTGGCACGCCTTTTCATACCTGGCAAACGGTTGCCCAAGGCAAGGCCCCGGCTGCTCATAAAGGCATGATTTATGCCGCCAAAGTCATGGCTGCTACGGCCACGCGTATGATCAAAGATCCTGATCTGATTGAAGCTGCAAAAAACCAGCATCAGGCCCATCTGGCAGAAACACCCTATGAATGCCCCATTCCCGATGACGTCAAGCCACCTATTTTATAGGATTTTGGCGTTATCATCTGGTAGGGTTGCCATAATTTAAAAGCGGCCAAGGCCGCTTTTTTCCTGTCTTTTTTATGTTCAGTCAAAACGTTCTAATACCAACGGCATCATCGGCTTTTCTTGCCAAACATAATTCCATCAGATTTTCATGCTCTGCATCGACACTATAGAGATAGTGTTTGTCGAAAATCTTTTCCGGCATGACGATCCGGCGAATGGAGCGGGTGAAGGGAATCGAACCCTCGTCTTAAGCTTGGGAAGCTTCTGCTCTACCATTGAGCTACACCCGCTTGCGCTGCTCTTCTCTATCGATCTTTTGGGTCAGAGGCAAGATGCTTGAAGGCTGGCTCCCCAAGTGATTGCTCCCTTCTGGCTGATTGCTTTGTTCTTTGGATAGAGCTTTTCTATAAAAGTCCTGAGCCTAGGGTCTTGCAATCGCCATGCTTTGGGGACAAAAAAGGGCACTTCTTTTGTTGTCTATCTATGGATCCTGACTTTATGCTTGCAAGACTGGAAAAGCTTCTGTCCTCTCGCCAGTTTGAATTGGGCATCACGGCCCTTATCATTCTGAACGCCATCACATTGGGGCTGGAAACATGGCCGCAAGCCATTGAGCATTTTGGCGGCTTTTTCCATTTTCTGGACAAAGCCATTCTGACGATTTTTGTGGTGGAAATTGGCTTACGATTGATGATCCATCGCTTGCGCTTTTTTGCCGATCCATGGTCGATTTTTGATTTTACCGTTGTTGTTATTGCGCTTTTGCCAAGTTCCGGGGCTTTGTCGGTTTTGCGGGCCTTGCGTGTGTTGCGTGTGTTGCGGCTTATAAGCTTTGTGCCAAGCTTGCGCCGCGTGGTCGGGGCCCTGCTCGAAGCCCTTCCCGGTCTTGGTTCCATCACCTTATTGTTGGGGCTGCTCTATTATGTCTTTGCGGTGATGGCGACCAAGCTTTATGGCGATGCCTTTCCGCAATGGTTCGGCACTCTTGGCGAATCTGCCTATACCCTGTTTCAGGTTATGACGTTGGAAAGCTGGTCTATGGGCATTGTCAGGCCGGTTATGGATTATGCCCCCCTTGCCTGGCTGTTTTTTGTGCCTTTCATTCTGGCGACCTCCTTTACGGTGCTGAATCTGTTCATCGGTATCATTGTGTCGGCCATGCAGTCAGAGCATGAAGCAACGGCAGAGGCAGAGCGGGCCGCCTTGCATGAAGAGACAGAGAGTGTGACGATGGAAGTCAAGGCCTTGCGGGCTGAGGTGGCGGAGTTGAAAACGCTCCTTGTTGCGCAAGCCAAAACCAGCCAAGATGGCAGCTCGTCCTGATGTCAGAATATGCGCCAAAAACCGGCTCTGATTTGCCACTTCTCTATTCCTTTCGGCGCTGCCCTTATGCCATGCGCGGCAGGATGGGGCTTTATGCCGCGTCAAGGCCGGTGGTTTTGCGCGAAATTGTCTTGCGCAACAAACCCGCCCATATGCTGACCATGTCCCCCAAAGGCACGGTG
The DNA here is from genome assembly GCA_025800145.1 of Cohaesibacter sp. Lineage (GTDB taxonomy): Bacteria > Pseudomonadota > Alphaproteobacteria > Rhizobiales > Cohaesibacteraceae > Cohaesibacter. The sequence continues at coordinate 16,341 of JAOXSH010000081.1, read as the reverse complement.
CCGGTGCTGATTTTGCCAGATGGGAGCGTGATTGACGAAAGTCTGGACATCATGCTGTGGGCTTTGGAGCAGCATGACCCGTACAATTGGCTCACCCCGCCAGAGGGGAATTTGGCCCAGATGCTGGATTTGATTGCCGTGATGGATGGGGATTTCAAGCGCCATTTGGATCGCTATAAATATGCCACGCGCTATAAGGATGCAGATGAGCTGATTGAGCGTGGTATGGCGCTGGTGGCGCTCACGCCACTGGCAGACCGTCTCTCACTCACCAATCAATTGTTTGGAAATTCTGTCAGTCTGGCCGATATTGCGCTGTTTCCTTTTGTGCGCCAATTTGCCAATACCAATCGGGACTGGTTTGATCAGGCCGCGCCCTCAATGGTCGTGCATTGGCTAAAGGGTCATGAAAGCTCTGCGCTTTTTGCCACAATTTTTCGCAAATGGCCTGTCTGGCAAGAGGGAGATCCGGTGACGATCTTTGGGCAGAAACAAGAAGTATGATTTTGCTTTATAAGTGCTCTCGATCGGCCATAAAGTCCTGCAAACTTTGTAGCTGATCAACGGGACCGCTTACTTTTATATCAACACCGCTTTCCGTATAAAGACGATCACAAACCTTCAGATCAAGCAGGGCGATTTGTCGTTCCAGTTCAGACATTTGATCGAAGCGGCAGCTGACCGTCTTTTCCAGCACCCGTTGCCAGAGAACAAGCTCTGCTGCATCAATGGCTTTGCTTGCAGCGCCGGAATAGGCCCTTGCAAGGCCCCCTGCCCCCAATTTTGTGCCACCGAAATAGCGCACGACAATCACACCGATATTGATCAGATTGCGACCAATCAGAACTTTGAGCATGGGCATACCCGATGTGCCTGCCGGCTCGCCATCATCCTTGGCGCCTTCTTCGATCTGATCGTCGTCATGAATCAGTCGAAAGGCTGTCACATGGTGATTGGCTTTTCGATGGTCGATGCGCAAGGCATCCAACCGCTTCTGAAAATGATCAATGGGCACGAGAAACGCCAGAAAGCGGGATTTCTTTTCTTCCAGCTCGGCAAACGCTTCTTGCTCCAGCGTATACAACACCATGAAGCTAGTTTACCGCTTTAAAATGTTTGGACAATTTCAGGCCCTGTGCCTGATAATTGGAGCTAATGCTCATGCCATATAATTCGCTTGGGCGGGCGCGCATTTTCTCATAAGCCAGCCGCCCGATGATTTGGCCATGTTCGACAATGAACGGCACTTCATGGCTGCGCACTTCCAGCACTGCGCGCGAACCTGTGCCCCCGGCGGCTGAATGGCCAAAGCCGGGATCAAAGAAACCGGCATAATGCACACGAAATTCCCCGACCAGCGGGTCAAATGGCACCATTTCGGCGGCATAAAGCGGAGGAACATGCACAGCTTCGTTGGAGACGAGGATATAAAATTCATCCGGGTCCAAAATCAGCTCACCACGGCCATGGCCGTAAATCGGCTCCCAGAAATCCAGCACCTCTTGCGCGTCGCGTTTGTCGACATCAATCACAGCCGCGTGACGCTGGGCGCGATAGCCAATGATGTCCTCGCCCGCCAGATCAATTGACACAGCAATGCCATTGGAGATGAAGGGCTCGCTTGAGGCCACCAGAGTTTGGGCCTGATGCAGGGCCTGATGCTCTTCATCTGTCAGCACCACACGGCCCTGACGGAAGCGAATTTGTGTCAGGCGCGATCCGGCACGGGCAAAAATGGGAAAGGTGCGCGGGCTGACTTCCAGATAAAGCGGGCCATCATAGCCTTGAGGTATTTTATCAAATTGCTGGGCTTTGTCGGTGATCAGGCGCGTAAAGATATCCAATCGCCCGGTTGAGCTTTTGGGATTGGCCGCAGCGGCAATGCCATCGGGCAAAATCAGGCTTTCCATCAGCGGGACAATATAGACACAGCCGGTCTCCAGCACTGCCCCTTCGCTTAAATCAATCTGGTGGAGTTGGAGATGATCAAGCTTTTCCCGCACGCTGCGCCGGGGACCAGGCAAAAAACTGGCCCGCACACGATAGGCAGTTGTGCCAAGACGCAAATCAAGGCTGGCTGGCTGGATTTGGTCCTCATCCAGCGGCTTGGCATAATCAATGGCGCCAGTGTCCACCAATTGGTGAATATCGACATCATTGAGGATACCAGCCCCCTCAAAACTCACAGACTTGGTCATAAGAAGCCCCCGAACAGGTCATATGGAACGGATTGTTGCTTGCTGTTTATCAGGGATATTTCAGTGGGGCAATGGCTGCTTTTCATGGCTGTTATCGTGCGGCCTGTCTGTTTTTCTGCTCTGGCAATTGACGTCTTTGGTATTAGAGCCTAAAAGATCAGCAAGATTTGTGGTCATTTGAGCCGGCCGGCTTGCCGCCACGTTAAAAAACGTTGCTAAAAGGTCGGGGGATTGATGAAAGCCCGGCTGTGCAGCGCACTGCTGGGTTTTGTTGTATTATGCCTGCACGAAACCAATCAGCGTTTGTTTGTATAAGTGAGATCGACAGGAAAAGGTCATGTCTGAGCCAAATGATAAGAAGCCTTTCGCCCCTTCCAGCTTGCGCCCTGCAACACAAATGGTGCATGGCGGTGTGACCCGCTCCCAATGGGGTGAGACATCCGAAGCGCTGTTTATGACCCAGGGCTATATCTATGAGAGCGCGCAACAGCAAGAAGCGCGCTTTAGCGGGGATGAGCCGGGTTATGTTTATTCACGCTATGCCAATCCAACCGTTTCGATGTTTGAAGAGCGCATGGCCTTGCTGGAAGGTGCGGAAGCGGCCCGTGGCACGGCCTCTGGCATGGCGGCGGTGACCACGGCGATGCTGTCTTGTGTCAAAGCCGGGGACCATGTGGTCGCAGCCAGTGCCTTGTTTGGCTCTTGCCTTTATATTGTCAACGAATTGCTGCCACGCTTCGGGGTTGAATGCACATTGGTGGATGGCACCGATCTGGCACAATGGAAAGCAGCGATGCGCCCCAATACCCGCGCCTGTTTTCTGGAGAGCCCGACCAACCCGACCCTTTCTGTGATTGATATTGCTGCTGTTGCCGATATCGCCCATGACGCCGGAGCCAAACTGGTGGTTGATAATGTCTTTGCCACCGCGCTGTGGCAATCTCCCTTGGCGCTTGGGGCGGATGTGGTGATTTATTCCGCCACCAAACATATTGACGGGCAAGGGCGCTGTCTTGGTGGTGTGGTGCTTGCAAGCCAGCAATTCATCGAAGAAGAGATGAAGGATATTCATCGCCATACCGGCCCGTCCCTGTCGCCTTTCAATGCATGGATCATGCTCAAGGGTCTGGAAACCTTTCCTTTGCGCGTCAAGCATCAAACCCAGAGTGCAGCCTTTTTGGCTGATCGGTTGGCCGAGCATAAAGCCATTGATCGCGTGCTCTATCCGGGGCGCTCTGACCACCCGCAGGCCGATCTCGTTGCCCGCCAGATGCGAGCTGGCTCGACCATGATTGCGCTGGAAATTGCCGGTGGCAAAGAAGCGGCCTTCCGTCTGGAAAATGCTCTCAATGTCATCAAGATTTCCAACAATCTGGGCGATGCCAAAAGCCTGATCACGCATCCGTCCACCACCACCCATCAGCGCCTCGATGATGATCAGCTGGCCGCTGCGGGGATCAAACAGGGCACGCTACGGCTCTCTGTTGGTCTGGAAGATGTTGAAGATCTGTGGGATGATTTCGAGCAGGCTTTGGCCACACTTTGAGACTTTTGAAGAAGCCCGGTTCTGCCGGGCTTTTCTTTACCCGATTTTCTGATAGCCTTTTCAATTCTTATTCACTTTACAAGAAAGACAAACATGGATCCGCGTATTTCTATCATCACTTTGGGCGTTGAAGATCTCGCGCGCTCCATTGCCTTTTATCGGGATGGTCTTGGCTGGCCTACAGATTTTGAAGAAGGGCAAGGCATTGCCTTTTTCAAAACAGCTGGCACCGTCTTTGCGCTTTATCCGATTGATAAACTCGCAGACGAATTGCCTGATCCAGATTTTGCTCCAAAAGCTGGGTCTTGCGGTATCACGCTGGCCCATAATGTTAGGGAGCGTCAGGAGGTTGATGTGATCCTGAGCAAAGCCAAAGGCGCTGGCGCGGCCATCAAAAAACAGGCAAGTGAGACTTTCTGGGGTGGCTATAGCGGATATTTTGCCGACCCGGATGGCTATCTATGGGACGTTGCCCATGGAGCCTTTCCCATTGGCGAAGATGGGCATTTGGTGCTGGAATAAAAGCGTTTATTTCTCATGCTGGCACAGATCACGCTGTTGAAAGCGATCATGCAGATAACAGACCAGATCATAGAAGGCTTGTGGGCTATAAGTGTGCGGGTTTGGCACCTTGATCAATTCAGCGCAATATTCAGAGCAAAACCAGCGATGCTCGGAATGGCGATTGAAAGACAAGATATGGCTCATGAAAATTCCGGGATAATCATAATAGGCGCCTTTGGTCCGCTCCAGCAAGGCATGAGCGTGGGCTTCGTCATAAAAGCAGGCTGGCAAATGCACCAGATCCCAAAAATCCGGACGCAATGTGATCACCTTGCTTCTGACCCCACCATCCATGGAAGATGAAGAATGGCACATGACCGTCTCGCCCAATTCGGCATGCACAAAAATGGCCTCACAATGGGAATAGCGTGAGCGCGTGCCAAGACGCACCAAGGCATTTTGCCAACTTCCCCTGGCTTTGTAAAAAGCAAATGTCAATCCGTCAGTCATATGGAATCAGTCATAGAATCTGTCATGGAACAGGCTGGGATCTTCTGAAAGAATAAGCGATTAGAGCATATTTTTCGAAAAGTGTGTGCGGTTTTCGGACAAAAATATGCTTAGAAACAAAGACTAGAGCATTTTGAATAACAACGTGTTTATTCAAAATGCTCTAGTGATCTGCGTCTTGATCGGGCAGATCCCGAAAGACCTGCATGGCAAGTGCAATGCGTGAGATGGTTGTTATCGCAGTGATAGCGGCAAAGCCATAGGCAATCCATGCAAAGGCTGTGGGGAACAGGCAAAAGGCTGCAAAAACAGCAAAGGTTTCGCCAGCTTCAGCTAGGCCTCCGGTGAAATAGAGGGATTTGGAGCCATGGCTCTGGGTCGAGATTCCTCTTTTCTCTGCCATGATCGCATAGGCCAGAAAGCTGGCCCCATTGGCGTAAAACGCCATCAGCAACAGGCAGGCCGCCAGAGCATTTTGTGCCGGGTCCGCAAAAGCAAAGCTGAAGGGAATCAGGCCGTAAAAAATAAAGTCAAAGACAATATCGAGATAACCGCCCAGATCTGTTTTTTGGCTGGCGCGGGCCACAGCGCCATCCAGCCCATCCATGAGACGACTGAGAAGCAGAAAGATCAAGCCCCAGATATAAAATTGTTGGGAAATGAGAAGAGCGGCAAGCGCCCCCAAACCAAGCCCGCAGCTTGTCACCTGATTGGCGGAAATGCCCCATGAGACCATGGTCTGTCCCATTTGATTCATGGGGGGATCAATCAGGCGTCGCAATTTGGCATCAAACATGGTAAGCGAATATCTCGTAATATGGCAGATATAATGGCACCATAGAGCAAATATGGTTCTTCTCTGCTACCCTATTTTTGCCTGTTTGGCTTCTCACATTTTTGACAGCAGCGCAAAAGCTGGGTCATGATGCGCTGGTCAGCAAGGTGTGGATCAACACTCAAACAGCCTGAATGGCCCGTCTTTCCATGATTTATAAAGCCATATCCCATTCTGTTCAGGTTCAGGTCAAGCCGGACTATCAACGTCATTATTCAAAAGCCGAGCGCAGTCCCTATCAGGGCAAGCATGTGTGGCTTTATGAGGTTGAGATCTGCAATCTATCCCAGCACGATATCCAGCTGCGTCGTCGTTATTGGCATATCATTGATGGTCAGGGTCGCGTGCAGGAAGTGTCCGGGCGCGGAGTGGTGGGCGAAGAGCCGGTGATTGCTGCGGGCGATTGTTATCGCTATAGTTCCGGCTGCCCTTTGCAAAGTGAATCAGGCATCATGTCTGGATATTATGAGATGGAAGATGAGCAAGGCCGATATTTCAAGGTGGAAATTCCCGCTTTCTCGCTTGATTTGCCAAATCAGGCCAAAGTGATTAATTGAGCCTGTTTGGGATTTGAGACGACGAGCCTGACATAATGCTGGATTTTCGACCTGTCTTTTTGGTGATTGGGACTTTGCTCAGTGTGCTGGGGCTGGCCATGTTCATTCCTGCCTTGCTGGATCTGGGGCTGGAAGATCCCACATGGCGGGTATTTGCTGTGGCGGGCTGTGTGACCGTTTATGTGGGCGGGGGCCTCTGGATGGCAACCCGCGGCAATCGGGTGGAATTCTCACTCCGGCAAGCTTTTATGATGACGGTTTTGTCCTGGATTGCCCTTGCCGCTTTTGGCGCTCTGCCCCTTTATTGGTCTGGTGCCGCGCCCACTTATACCGATGCCTTTTTTGAAAGCATGTCCGGCATCACCACCACAGGCTCCACCATTATGTCCGGGCTGGACCAGATGCCTGCCAGCGTTCTGCTCTGGCGCGGTATTTTGCAATGGCTGGGTGGGCTGGGTGTGATTGTGATGGCGATTGCCGTTCTGCCCATGCTGCAAGTCGGTGGTATGCAGCTTTTTCAAGCAGAGGCCTTTGATACAGCAGAGAAAATTCTGCCTCGGGCAACGCAGATATCATCCGGTCTGACAGGCATCTATATCTTTTTCACCACCTTATGCGGAATCTTTTATTATCTGGCGGGCATGAATGTTCTGGATGCTGTGATCCATGGCATGACCACGGTGGCAACGGGTGGTCTGTCGTCTCATGACGCCTCTATTGGCTATTTCCAAAGTGCCCGCATTGAGATGATTGCCATTGTTTTCATGATTTTGGGATCGCTGCCGTTCATCCTTTATATTCAGGCCTTGCGCGGCCAATGGCGCAAATTGTTTTTTGACAGCGAGATCAGAACATTTTTGTTGTTTTTGGCTCTATTCATTCCGGTGGCCAGCTATTATGCTATTCGCTATGGGCAAGAACCGGGCTTTGATGGCGTGCGCCATGCCATGTTCAATGTGGTTTCGATCATGACCGGCACCGGATATTCCTCGACCGATTATACGGCATGGGGGCCGTTTGCTGTCGGCTTTTTCTTTGCCATCATGTTCATTGGCGGCTGTCAGGGGTCAACCGCGTGTGGACTGAAAATCTTTCGTATTCAGGTGATGTATAAAACCCTGAAACAGCATATCAACCGGATCGTTTTTCCTAATGGCATTTTTGTCAAACGCTTTAATGGTATGCCTTTGGGGGACGATGTCTCCGCAGCTGTGATGAGCTTTTTCTTCCTGTATTTTTGCAGTTTTCTGGGATTGGGCATTTTGTTGCAGCTGACAGGGCTGGATTTTGTTACCGCGCTGGCGGGGGCCGGAACCGTGATTGCCAATGTCGGCCCCGGCGTGGGAGATATCATTGGTCCTGCGGGCAATTTTCAACCTTTGAATGATGTCGCAAAATGGTTGCTTTCCTTTGGTATGTTGTTGGGACGACTCGAATTGTTGACCGTTTTGGTGCTTTTCATGCCACGCTTCTGGATGGAATAAGACAAAGATGACTGATCTTCAGGCTCCCAATATTGAGGCCAAACAGCGCCATTTGCACGACTTGCCTGACCGTTCGCTAGAAACCGGGCCACTTCATCGCCTGCATCATGCGCGTTGGAGCCTGTTGGCCATCGCTATCGGTCTTTTCTGGATCATTCATCAAAGCGATCAGACTTATTGGCGTGGCGTGGCGGTGATGATCGCCGTTTTGGTTGTCACCATGCTGTTTCCCCGCCGCAAAAAAGTCACCCGACTGCGCGCAAAGGTGCAAGCACGTCGGCGCACCCATATGCCTGATTTGCATATGCGCAAATTGGCAGCGGCCTTGCCTGATCCCTGCTTCATTTTGGATTCGCGCGGCATTGTGCGTTTCACCAATCAGGCAGGCACCAATATTTTTGGTGCTGTAAAAGATGGAGATCCCATTAGTTTTCGCATTCGCCAGCCAGATATGCTGGCCGCTCTGGATGCTGTGATGGCGGGGGGAAGCATTGAAAAGGTAGAATTTTCCCACAAAATGCGCTCTGAACGTCTGTATGAGGCTTGGTTCACCCCAATTCATTTGCAACGGGACCATGCCCACACGCCAGATGAAGAGCCAGCGAAGCCGGATTTTATTTTGCTGCTGTTTCATGATCAGACCGAACAAAAGAATATTGAGCGGATGCGAGCAGATTTTGTTGCCAATGCCAGCCATGAATTGCGCACACCTTTGGCCTCTCTGATTGGCTTTATCGAGACGCTGCAAGGCCCTGCCAAGGATGATCCGATGGCGCATGAGCGCTTTTTAGCAATCATGCTGGATCAAGCCGAGCGCATGTCGCGTTTGATCAGCGATCTTTTGTCTCTGTCCCGCATTGAGATGAAGGCCCATATGCATCCCGAAACAAAAGTGGATCTGGTCAAAATTGTCAAACATGTGGCCGATGCCCTAAGCCCTCTTGCGCTTGAAATGGGCGTTATCATCGAAACTGACATCGAAAATGACCAGGACAGCCAAATGGTCGCCGGTGATCGGGACGAACTGGTTCAGGTTCTGGAAAATCTGGTCGAGAATGCCATTAAATATGGCAAGGATGGCGAGAAAATCCTGCTCTCTTCTGCCCCCATCAAAGATGCCATCAGCGGGGCGCCGTTTTATGCCATCAAGGTGCGCGATTATGGACCTGGCATTCCGTCGGAACATTTGCCGCGCCTGACCGAGCGTTTCTATCGCGTGGATGTGGCGACCAGCCGCGAACAGAAGGGCACAGGCCTTGGTTTGGCCATTGTGAAACATATCCTGACCCGCCACAAAGGGCGCTTGATGGTGGAATCTTCTGTCGGCAAAGGCACAACCTTTCAGGTACGCTTGCCTTTAAAAGCCTGATTGAGAAATCCTGAGACATCTCTCTGCCCTAGAGCATATTTCTCGAAAACAGCACACACTTTTCGAAAAATATGCTCTAGCAGACCACCCGTCATGGTCGCCTCAAAGGCGGTTTAGGAGGGGGAGAGAGATGGACATGCGGCCTAAACTCTCATTAAGTAACGTCAAATGATGACACAAATATAATAAAACTCTCCATATTCCTTATATTCCAATAACTTAAATTGTCATAATACTGAAATATAACTGTCATATATCCATCACATGGCAGGCTTAGTGTGCCGGTGTCTCGACCGATCTGTCTCAGACATGAGGAGATCGGCACATTTGCCAAGTGCGATCCGAACAATCTTGAAGAGATGAGATCGCCGGAAAACTGACTTATGGAGAGGTCAAGTGAAATTCGCATCTTTTGCTAGTGTCGCTGTTCTTGCAGCATCCACCATTCTCGCAGGCACCGCTGCTCAGGCCCGCGATCAGGTTCAGGTTGCCGGTTCTTCCACCGTTCTGCCTTATGCAACCATCGTTGCTGAATCATTTGGTGAAAATTATCCTGATTTCAAAACTCCAATCGTTGAATCCGGTGGATCTTCCGCTGGTCTGAAAGAATTCTGCAAAGGCACCGGTCCTTCCACCATTGATGTGGCCAATGCGTCTCGCAAAATCAAAGAAAAAGAAATCAAGAAATGTGCCGAAAATGGCGTGAAAGAAATCATCGAAGTCAAAATTGGCTATGATGGCATCGTTTTCGCGTCTGACATCAATGGCGCTGATTTCAAATTTGAGCCCATTCACTGGTTCAATGCTCTGGCTCCAAAGATTGTAAAAGATGGCAAGCTGGTCGACAATACAAACTCCAAATGGTCTGATGTTGATCCATCTTTCCCGGATTGGGAAATTGCGGCTTACATTCCAGGCGAAAAGCACGGCACCCGTGAAGTTTTTGAGACCAAGGTTCTGGCTGCTGGCTGTAAGGCTGCTGGTGCGCTGGATCTATATGTTGCTTCTGGCCTGGAAAAGAAACCTGCCAAGAAAGAATGCTACAAGGTTCGCAAAGACGGCAAGGCTGTTGACATTGATGGTGATTATACCGAGACCCTTGCACGCATCGACAGCAATAAAACCGGCATCGGCGTTTTCGGTCTTGCTTTCTATGAAAACAACACAGACAAACTGAAAGTGGCTCCGGTTTCCGGCATCACACCTAATGCTTCTGTGATTGCTGATGGTAGCTATCCTGTTTCCCGTCCTTTGTTCTTCTATGTCAAAAAGGCGCATTTGGGCGTTATCCCTGGCCTGAAAGATTATGTTGAGTTCTTCATGTCTGATGACATGACAGGCGAAGGTTCTCCAACTGCTGATTATGGTCTGGTGCCTGCTCCTGCGGCTGAGCGTCAGGACGTCAATGACGCCATTGCAAAGGGCAAAACCCTTTAAAATTTCTTTGGCCTTGCGCGGACACTCCTTGAATGTCCGCGCAAGGTTTTTCAGGACCACTGACCTGCATCACACTGCATTCTCTTTGTCGATCCTTATGAGGCTTTTGTCTCTTTTGGTTTGAATGGAGAGATTTTTCTTAACCGCGCGATCCCCGCAGAACATAGAGGAAGGTCGCTATGAGCCCTCTTTGGCTTTTGGCTGTCATTTTCATTGTGGCCTTGACTGGTGCCATCCTTGGTCGTTCGCGCGCGATTGGCGCTGTCGATGGCGAGGTCTCCACCCTACATTCCAGACCCGGTTATTACGGGTCTTATGTCTTTATCTGGACGGCGATTCCAGCAGCTCTTTTTATGGCCGCTCTGCTGATTGCCCAGCCTTTCTTCAATCGCTCTGTGGTTCATGATCATCTCTTTGGCGCTTATGAGAGCGGATGCCAACGCAGTTTGAGTTTTGGCAAAAGCAATGCTGCCATCCTGAAAGCCGGTGATGAGAATGCGCCGCAAATCTGCCGCGACTGGATCGAGTTTCGCGATCTGGAAACACGGCAGGATCTGGTACAAGGGGTTGTGCGCAATGTTGCAGATGGCCTTGCACTTCTGAACAAGGATGAATTGACAAAATTGCGGGCCGGTCTTGTTGCCATTCGTCCGATGATGGCGCAAAAAGGCATTGCGCTGGCTGAAGATGTCAGCGCGCCGATTGTCAGTGCCGCCTATCGTCTGAACGATGCGCGCAGCCGGGCCAATTTTCTTCTCTATGGTGGTCTGGGCATTTTATTACTGGCAGGCTTCCTTGGTTCTTATTTGCGCATTCGCCCTGCACTTCGGGCGCGCAATTTGGTTGAAGCCAATATCAGAATTGCCCTGATCATTGCCTCTTCCATCGCTGTTTTGACCACCGTTGGCATTGTCTTGTCGATGTTGTTTGAAGCGCTGAATTTCTTTGATCATGTGCCTTTGGTTGATTTCTTCTTTGGTACGGTCTGGGATCCACGTTTTCAGTCTGTCGGGCGTCAGGTTTCCTCTGAAGGGGGCCAATTTGGTTTGTTGCCCTTGTTATGGGGCACGATGTTCATTTCGCTTGTCGCGCTTTTGGTAGCTGTGCCCATCGGTTTGTTTGCCGCAATCTATATGGCAGAATATGCAACCCGCCCAATTCGCGCTGTTGCCAAGCCAATGTTGGAAATTCTGGCCGGTATTCCGACCATTGTTTACGGCTTCTTTGCACTGGTCACTGTTGGGCCTTTCTTGCGCGATGCCGGTGCGTCCATTGGGCTTTCCATTTCTGCCAATTCGGTTTTGACAGCCGGTTTTGTTATGGGGATCATGTTGATCCCGTTCATTTCCTCTCTGTCTGACGATATCATTAGCGCCGTGCCACAAAGTTTGCGGGATGGATCGCTTGGTCTTGGGGCCACCAAATCCGAAACCATCAAACAGGTGATTTTGCCCGCTGCTTTGCCCGGTATTGTGGCCTCTATTTTGCTGGCGGCCTCTCGTGCCATTGGCGAGACCATGATTGTGGTGATGGCCGCCGGGATTGCCGCCAATCTGACCGCCAATCCGTTTGAAGCGGTGACCACGGTCACCGTAAAAATCGTTTCCCAGCTTACCGGAGATCTGGAGTTCAATTCCCCGCAAACCCTTGTGGCCTTTGCTCTGGGGATCACCCTTTTCTTTATCACGCTGGGGCTGAATGTGTTTGCCCTGCATATCGTGCGCAAATATCGGGAGCAGTATGACTGATGACTGATTTAAGTGTTCCTCCAGCCCAAAGTACAGCACAGATGCCACGTGATTATGGGCTAAAAAAACGCTATGCCAGTGAAGCACGCTTCAAGCTTTATGGTATGATTGCCATTGGCATGGGTCTTTTGTTCCTGACGCTGTTGTTTGTCTCGATCATCACCAAGGGCTATACGGCCTTTGAGCAAACCAAAATTCAGCTCTCGCTGACATTGGATGAAAAGATACTCGATCCCGCAGGCACGCGTGATCCCAAACAATTGGCCAAAGCCATTCGGTATAACAAGATTATTGAACCGGCTTTTTATCAAGCCATTGGGCTGGATCCAAAAGACAAGGCGCAAAAGGCCGATCGCAAACTGGCCAAGAAGATTATTTCACGCGGAGCGGCCATTGAATTGCGCGATATGGTGCTGGACAATCCAGATTTGATTGGCACCACTCAGAGCGTTTGGATTTTGGCCTCAGGGGATGTGGATTCATTCGTCAAAGGGCAAATTTCCCGACAGACAGACGAAAAGCGCCGCCAGATCAAGGATAAGCAAATTGCCTGGATTGATGCCTTGCTTGACCAAGGCATTATGGACAAGAAATTCAATAGCGGTCTGTTTACCTTTGGTGCGTCTTCACGTCCAGAGACTGCCGGAATTGGGGTTGCAGTGATTGGCTCGCTGTTCATGATGGGCATTGTGCTTGTGCTGGCTTTGCCAATCGGGGTTGCCGCTTCGATTTATCTGGAAGAATTTGCGCCAAAGAATAAATGGACCGATCTGATTGAGGTCAATATCAACAATCTGGCAGCGGTTCCTTCCATTGTGTTTGGTCTGTTGGGTTTGGCTGTTTTCATCAATTTTGCCGGACTGCCCCGCTCGGCTTCGATTGTTGGCGGGCTGGTGCTGACGCTGATGACCTTGCCGACCATCATCATTGCCACACGTTCGGCTTTGAAAGCGGTGCCTCCCTCCATTCGTGAGGCAGCCCTTGGGGTGGGTGCGTCCAAAACGCAAACTATTTTTCATCATGTGCTGCCTTTGGCCTCTCCGGGGATTTTGACCGGCACCATTATTGGTTTGGCTCAGGCTTTGGGAGAGACCGCCCCCTTGCTGATGATTGGTATGGTGGCCTTTGTGAAGGATATTCCGGTCAGTCCATTGGATCCTGCAACGGCCTTGCCTGTTCAGATTTATATGTGGGCGGGTGCTGCGGAGCGTGCCTTTGTCGAGCGCACCTCTGCTGCCATTCTGATTTTGCTGGCATTTCTTGCCATCATGAACATTTCTGCGGTGCTGTTGCGGCGCCGGTTTGAACGCCGCTGGTAAAGCCGGTTGGCAAGAAAGATTGACATTCAACAAAAGGCCTTGATCATGCAGGATATGACACCGATCAACACAGCCGAAGCCTCTGAGCGCCGCGCCATCAAAATTTCAGCCAAAGAGGTCACCGTCCATTATGGTGCCAAGCAAGCTTTATTTGGCGTGGATCTGGATATTGAAGAAAATCAGGTCACTTCTCTGATTGGCCCTTCTGGCTGTGGCAAATCCACCTTTCTGCGCTGTTTGAACCGAATGAATGACACCATCGACATTTGTTCCGTTGGTGGTCAAATCAGGCTCGGCGATATCAATATTTACGATCCCAAAGTAGATGTTGTGGAGCTGCGCGCCCGCGTTGGCATGGTGTTTCAAAAGCCCAATCCCTTCCCCAAATCCATTTTTGAGAATATTGCCTATGGTCCTCGCATTCATGGTCTTTGCCGTGACAAAAGCGATATGGAAGAAGTGGTGGTGTCTTCCTTGCAAAAGGCTGGTTTGTTTGACGAGGTCAAAGATCGTCTGGATGAGCCGGGCACCGGTTTGTCCGGTGGTCAGCAGCAGCGGCTTTGTATTGCCCGAGCCATTGCAGTGAGCCCGGAAGTCATTTTGATGGATGAGCCCTGTTCTGCGCTTGACCCAATCGCCACAGCAAAAGTGGAAGAGCTGATTGACGAATTACGGGAAAATTATACCATCGTTATCGTCACCCATTCCATGCAACAGGCCGCTCGCGTCTCGCAGCGCACCGCTTTTTTCCATTTGGGCAATATCGTTGAGGAAGGTCCGACAGAACAGATCTTCACAATGCCCAAGGATCAGCGCACGCAGGATTATATTACTGGCCGTTTTGGCTAATCGCCATCAGACCAACGGGTCTGGGACATATCATCAGGTGCGGCTGCTTGATCTTGGTCTTTGCCGTTTGCCTGTATGACAGGAGAGACAAAATCATGTCTGATCATATTGTTACATCCTATGATGATGATCTGAAAGAATTGGCCGGCAAGATTTCTGAAATGGGTGGCCGTGCTGAACGATTGGTAGAAGACAGCATTGCTGCTTTGGTGCGTATGGATATGGTCAAAGCGTCCGAGACTGTCGAAAAAGATACCATCATCAACAGTCTGGATCAGGAAATTGAAGAAAAAGCCGTGCTGACCATCGCGCGCCGCCAACCCATGGCGCATGATTTGCGCGAAATTATTTCGGCTTTGCGGATTTCGGTCGATCTGGAACGGATTGCTGATCTTGGCAAAAACATTGCCCGGCGCACATTGGCACTGGAGGGCAAAAAGCAGCCCAAGCAATTGGTGCATGGCATTGAGCATATGGCCGAGCTGGCGCTTACGCAATTGCGCACGGTTCTTGATGCCTATACCGGGCGCGATGATGTGGCCGCGATTGGGGTTTGGCATAAAGATCGTGAGGTCGATGCCCTTTATAATTCCCTGTTCCGTGAATTTTTGACCTATATGATGGAAGATCCGCGCAATATTTCTTTCTGCACGCATCTTTTGTTCTGTGCCAAAAATCTGGAGCGGATCGGCGATCATGCAACCAATATCGCCGAGACCATTTACTATCTCAAAACCGGCCTTCCTTTGGAAGATCGCCATTTTGAAGAAAACGAACAGCTGGATCTGGACTGATGACTCCAAAGGTCATGATTGTAGAAGATGAGGAAGCCCTTAGCCTTCTTCTGCGGTATAATCTGGAATCTGAGGGATATAATGTGGAAGTGGTGTCTCGTGGGGATGAAGCGGAAGAGCGCCTTCATGAAGCCTTGCCTGATCTTTTGCTGCTTGACTGGATGCTGCCCGGCCTGTCTGGCATAGAATTGTGCCGCCGGTTGCGCACCAAGCCAAGAACCCAGAAATTGCCGGTGATCATGCTAACTGCGCGCGGCGAAGAATCCGAGCGTATTCGTGGCCTTGCCACGGGGGCTGATGATTATGTGGTCAAGCCTTTTTCTGTGCCGGAGCTTATGGCCCGTGTTCGCGCCATCTTGCGCCGAGCCAGCCCTGATCTGGTGGCAACCGTTTTAAAGGCGGGGGATTTGGAGCTAAATCGTGAGACCCATCGGGTCAAACGCGCCAATCGCGAGGTTAATCTTGGTCCAACAGAATATCGCCTGCTGGAATTTTTGATGCAAAATCCTGGTCGGGTCTATTCACGCGAGCAATTGCTGGATGGCGTGTGGGGCCATGATGTTTATGTGGATGAGCGCACGGTTGATGTGCATGTGGGCCGCCTGCGCAAAACGATTAATCGGGGCAAGAGCAAGGATCCCATTCGTACCATTCGTGGATCCGGCTATAGCTTTGATGATCAATTTGCTACGGAATGATCATCCCCTTATACCAACGGCATGAAAAATTAACCCATATGACCGGATTTTATCGGCTTTCGGTGCCTTGGAATGGCTCACTGAGCTGCGTTGTCTTTCTAGGAAAATGCCCCGGCATTGTCCGTCGAAAGACGCCTTGCCATTAAACCATTTCAAGGCATCCTATGGGTCAATCTTTCATGCCGTTGGTATTATGCTCATCCCACACAGGATCAAGCTGTATCACGCACCTATTCCCGACCCCGATAAGAGCGAAAAGGTCAGACAATTAAACAACTTAATCCTTGCATTCTTGCTGTGGTAAAATATCTGAAATCCTCTACCAACAAGCCTGAATAAGAAAGGAGGCCAGCATGTCACTCAAAGCTGGAAAAGCTCTCATTTATTGCCGCGTTTCCTCCAAAAGTCAGGAAACCCGTTGTCGCGAACATGCCCGCCTGAAAGGCTATGAGGTTGAAGCTGTCTTTCCTGATACCATTACGGGTGGCGGAGA
>JAOXSH010000079.1 GCA_025800145.1 Cohaesibacter sp. | reverse complement strand
ATTTTATTGGCTTTCTGGTAAGACGCTTTTGCTGCCATGGTCTGGTTGACCACAAAGCAAGAGCGACGCAGTCCACAAAGCCAATAAAACCGGCCTTCGGTGCCTTGAAATGGCTCACTGAGCTGCGTTGTCTTTCTAGGGCGCGCTCATTGAATTGTCTTGACAATTCAATGCAAAAGGTTCGCATCAAAAAAGAAAATGCCCCGGCATTGTCCGATCGAGCCGACGCCTTGCCATTAAACCATTTCAAGGCATCCTATGGGTCAATCTTTCGTGCCGTTGGTATGAAAGATGCAGACAGAACGCCTGTTGGCTTTTGTGGTTTGCTCAAGCGCGACTGGCTTGAGGACGTTGATATTGGCTATGCCATTCATTCTCGATATTGGCGACGTGGATATGCTTTTGAGGCCTGTCAGATGGTTTTGTCTCATGCTGTCGATGACTTGAAGTTGAAAAATGTTATGGCTATTACGTCAGTAGAGAATCAAGCCTCTATCTTTTTGCTTTTGAAACTTGGTTTTCATGGACAGGATCAAATGCTGCATCCAGACAGCGGCGATAGGCTGGATGTTCTTCATAAGCGGCTGGTTTGACTGATCTGGCGGCTACTGGCGGCTAGATGGGTATGATGTTTGAAAAATTGTATTTTTCCCTATGAATCCCGGCCAAGATTGGCTAGATAGCAGACATCTGAATTCCCTTTTCCATGCAATTGAGGATATATTTCATGACCGCTATCATCGACATTCTGGGGCGCGAGATTCTGGATAGCCGCGGAAACCCGACCGTAGAAGTTGACGTTATTCTGGAAGATGGCTCTTTTGGCCGTGCTGCCGTTCCATCAGGTGCATCTACGGGTGCGCATGAGGCTGTTGAATTGCGTGATGGCGAAGAGCGGTATCTGGGTAAGGGGGTTCGCAAGGCTGTTGAAGCGGTCAATGATGATTTGTTTGATGCCCTGATTGGTCTGGAAGCTGAAAATCAGATCCAGATTGATGAAGCCATGATTGATCTGGATAGCACGGACAATAAGGCGCGTTTGGGTGCAAATGCCATTCTAGGTGTATCCATGGCTGTTGCAAAAGCTGCGGCCAATGCGGCGGGCCTGCCGCTTTATCGTTATATTGGCGGCACTAATGCGCGCACCTTGCCTGTGCCAATGATGAATATCATCAATGGTGGTGAACATGCGGACAATCCGATTGATGTTCAGGAATTCATGATCATGCCTGTGGGGGCCGAGAGTGTTTCTGATGCCATTCGCATGGGCGCAGAGGTGTTCCATACTCTCAAAAAAGGTTTGCAGAAGGCCGGTCACAACACCAATGTTGGCGATGAGGGCGGTTTTGCTCCCAATATCGAATCCACCGAAGCGGCTTTGGAATTCATTATGAAATCCATTGAAGATGCTGGTTATAAAGCGGGTGAAGATATCTATCTGGCGCTTGATTGTGCCTCTACCGAATTTTTCTCTGAGGGCAAATATCACCTGAAAGGCGAAGGCAAAGAGCTCGATAGCGCCGGTATGGTTGACTATCTGGCCGCTCTTGTCGATAAATTTCCGATTATTTCTATTGAAGATGGAATGGCCGAAGATGATTGGGATGGCTGGAAATTGCTGACCGAGAAAATTGGTGATCGCTGCCAGTTGGTTGGTGATGATTTGTTTGTAACCAATTCCGCTCGTTTGCGTGATGGCATCAATATGGGCGCGGCCAATTCCATTTTGGTGAAAGTGAATCAGATCGGTTCTTTGACCGAAACGCTGGACGCGGTTGAAACTGCGCATAAAGCTGCTTATACCGCTGTGATGTCTCATCGGTCTGGTGAGACTGAAGATTCAACCATTGCCGATCTGGCTGTTGCGACCAATTGCGGGCAAATCAAAACCGGCTCGCTGGCCCGCTCTGACCGGCTGGCAAAATATAATCAGCTGATCCGTATTGAAGAAGAGCTTGGCCCGATGGCTGTTTATGCTGGCCGTTCTATTTTGAAAGTGCGTGACTAAGCCTTTCATTATATTTGGCTTTGATTGATCATTTGATCCGGCATTCACTTTCGTGGGTGCCGGTTCTTTTTATTGATGTGGCAAAATCCGATCAGGCTTTTATCAATAATACCAACGGCATGAAAGATTGCCCCATAGGATGCCTTGAAATGGTTTACTGGCAAGGCGTCGGCTCGATCGGACAATGCCGGGGCATTTTCTTTTTTTATGCGAACCTTTTGCATTGAATTGTCAAGACAATTCAATGAGGCGAGCCCTAGAAAGACAACGCAGCTCAGTGAGCCATTTCAAAGCATCCTATGGGTTAATCTTTCGTGCCGTTGGTATAAGGCTTGCCTTTTTCAGTGTGATTTGTCATGTGACAGATCCTACCTGCATTTTCTTCTGAAATATGAGCATTGTTATGGCCTCTTATCTTGTCGGATTGACGCAAAAAAGCTTGCGCACCTTTTGGGATCTTATTGTGATTATGATTCCAATTATGGTTGGGTTGCGCGTGGCCGATCAATTTGGGGTCATTGAAGCGATTGGTCCGGTGTTTGAGCCAGTTATGGGGCTTATCAATCTTCCGGCTGAGACTGCGATTGTTTTCATTACCTCGGCCTTGATGGGGGTTTATGGCGCTACGGCAACATTGCCTGTTTTGGTTGGCTATGAAATGACTGCTGCGCAGGTGACGTCCATTTGCCTGTTCATTTTGATTGTTCATAATTTGCCGATAGAGCAGGCCATTGTGCGCAAGGCTGGCGGCAGCTTTTGGGGCACCGTGTTTCTGCGCATTTCTGTGGGATTTTTGTCCTGTTGGCTGATTGAGCTTTTTTCTCAGCTCACAGGCTATTTGTTGGCTCCCCAGTCCATTGATCATTTCAAATATTTGGGGCAACCGGATGTGGGGCATCTGGAATGGGCTCTGTCGAGTTTTTATGCATTAGGGCTTTTGTTTGGCATATTGCTGGTGCTTATGCTGTTGCTCGATATCTTGGATTCTTTAAAAATTACCAATTTAATCAATAAGATGCTTAATCCGATTTTACGTCTTTCCGGTCTGGATCCATCTGTTACACCGATCACGACCACTGGTGTTTTGCTGGGGCTTTCCTATGGGGGAGGTTTGATTATTGCCAAGGCCAAAGACAGCAATTTATCAAGGGACGCGAAATTTTACTCTCTTTGCTGGCTGTCTCTCTGTCATAGTTTGATTGAAGATACGGCGATTATGGTTGCACTTGGTGGAGATATCTGGATGCTGCTTGTTGGGCGTTTGCTTCTTACCTTTGTTGTGATCCGCCTGATCATGCTGTGGTTTGATAAAATGCCATTTGGCGGCAAGCGTGTAGCTCAGGACATTGCGTAGCTCTTTTCTCCGATTTTGATTTATATGGTCTTGATTTATATGACCTTGTGACATTGATGTGATCGATGCAACCCAATGCCAAATGTGGGTGTCTTGAGCTTAGAGGCTTTTGGCTCTTTTGGATTGTTGCCCCTTGATGATCGCTATCATGGGTCAATCTTTCGTGCCGTTGGTATGAATGGTAAAGCGATTTCTCTTTTCATTCTGATCTGTCTTTGTCGCGTGGTTTGTTCGTTCCACCATGACCAGCTAACATAATATTTCACTTGCAATGAAATTTAATTAATTCATTGCAAGTGAAATATTATGGAATTATTGTATATTGTTCTGTCCTGTGAGTGAGGCTGACGCTTTATTGCCTTATTTTCGCCAATGCTCTGAATGCGATAAATGCCCCAATTATAGGTTTTATGCTTTGTTTGGTGCAGCTGTCCTTGTTGTCCAAGCCTTCTTTTTCGCGGGCGGTTGGGTGGTGGCGTGTGATGACAATTGGTCATGTGATCAGTGGGGCTGGTTCTTCTGGCCAGCAGCCTTGAGCAGCGATGTGGCGCTTTGGATCAGCTCTGAGCGTTCCGGTGGCGCAGCTTGGCGTAAAAAGGCAAGGAAGTCGCCAAACTTTTTAAATCTTGCGGATTGCAGTCAAGGCCCCAAGCGACAGGATCAATGGCTCCAAACAGATTGAGTATGATCGGGACTGTGCTGGGCTGGTCGTTGGCTAGAGCATATTTTTCGAAAAGTGCGCGTGGTTTTCGGACAAAAATATGCTTAGAAACAAAGGTTGGAGTATTTTGAATAACGACGTGTTTATTCAAAATGCTCTAGTATTGGGCTTTTCAGCAATAGGGCCGGGCCTTTTTGTTCCGAAAAGCGGCGTTGTAAGTCTGTTGTTTCCAAATGCATTGAAGTAGGAGCTTCAATGACTTTCAGGGCATTTGGGCTTTGGCAATAGTCGAGAAAATCTTGCAGTGTGGCAAAGACCGGTTTGGTGCGATGGAGCGTGGCGCTCTCTTTTATACTGATGCGTGAGAGTGGTGATGTCGCGAGGTAAGAGGAATGATCAAGGTCGAGCCATGGCTTTGCCCTTTCGATGATCGTTCTTCTATACACTTCTTTAACATATTGATTTTGTTAATATTTTATATACCAAAAAATTTGTCATTTTTGACTTTCTGAAAGTGTTTGTTAACGCTGACAGGGCTAAATAGGTCTTGAGCCGGGCGGGTTTGGTTTTGCGTACCGCTCTGGTTGCCGAAAGTGTAGGGTGTGCGGCATGGCTACTCGCCAGAGAAAAAATTCTGTATTGCGCCAGATGGTGCTTCCATTTTTCTTCCTTTTGTTGATTGGCTATTTTGTCTATCATTCCTTGAATGGTGGCTATGGGGCTTATGCGCTTGCTGATATGAAGCAAAAGGCGGATGTCTTGGAGGCTGATCTGTTGACTTTGCGTCAACAGCGCGAGTTGAATGAACATCGCATTGCCCTGTTTCGCCGGGAGACCCTTGATCCTGATATGATGGACGAGCGGGCGCGCCTCTATGTGAATATGGCCCATCCTGACGAAATTGTAATTTTAAATAATTAACTTGATTTTAGTTTATTTTATTAAATTAACTAAATTTGAGTTTATTTTTATTTCGTCAATCTTTTCTGTGTTTTAACTCTCAATATGGGTAAGTGTTGCTGTCATTTTCTGCGTTGCAGGGATTGGGAATTTGTTTTATTCTCTTCCGCAAGGGAAACGCTTGAAGGGGGCACATATACATGCCAGCATCCGCATCTGGAGGCGCTCAAAAAAGCGCCGCAAAAGGGGGCGCTCGCCCCGCAATCAATCGCACAATTGTAGAATTCGACAAAGAGCAGGAGCTTCACGCTTACCGCGAAATGTTGTTGATTCGTCGATTTGAAGAAAAGGCTGGCCAGATGTATGGCATGGGCCTGATTGGTGGTTTCTGCCATCTTTATATTGGTCAGGAAGCCGTTGTTGTTGGTATGCAGATGGCCTCTAAAGAAGGCGACCAGGTGATTACCTCTTATCGCGATCACGGTCATATGCTGGTTTGCGGTATGGAGCCCAAGGGCGTTATGGCCGAGCTGACCGGTCGTAAGGGTGGCTATTCCAAAGGCAAAGGCGGCTCCATGCATATGTTTAGCCGCGAAAAGAATTTCTTTGGTGGTCACGGTATTGTCGGGGCACAAGTGGCGCTTGGCACTGGCCTTGCCTTTGCCAACCGTTATCGCGGCAATGACAATGTTTCCATGATTTATTTTGGCGATGGCGCGTCGAATCAGGGGCAGGTTTATGAGAGCTTCAATATGGCCAAACTCTGGGATCTGCCTGCCATTTATGTCATTGAAAATAACAAATATGGTATGGGGACCTCTGTTGAACGGTCGTCTTCCAATACGGATTTGTCCGAGCGCGGTGCTTCTTTCGGTATTCCGGGCGAGCAGGTTGATGGCATGGATGTGCGCGCGGTGATGGCCGCTGCCGAGCGGGCCATTCAATGGGCGCGGGAAGGCAAAGGGCCTTATATTCTGGAAATGATGACCTATCGCTATCGTGGCCACTCCATGTCTGACCCGGCGAAATATCGCTCCAAGGATGAAGTGCAGAAAATGCGCAATGATCATGACCCGATTGAGCAGGTGCGCCAGCGCCTGATTGATGCCGGTTTGGCCAGTGAAGCTGATCTGAAAGCGATTGATAAGGAAATTCGCGCGGTTGTGTCAGAAGCTGCGGAATTTGCCCAGACGGATCCGGAGCCGGATGAATCAGAGCTTTGGACTGATATTGTGATGGAAGAAACCCTCTAAGGTGTGAAGAGAAGGACATAAGACATGCCAATTCAAGTTTTGATGCCAGCTCTTTCCCCAACAATGGAAGAGGGCAACTTGGCCAAGTGGGTCAAGCAAGAAGGTGATGCCATTGCCATTGGTGATGTGATTGCCGAGATTGAAACCGATAAAGCGACTATGGAAGTCGAGGCCGTTGAAGAAGGCACTCTTGGCAAAATCATGGTACCGGAAGGCAGTGAAGGCGTGAAGGTCAATAGCCTGATTGCCCTGATTTTGGAAGAAGGCGAAGATGCCTCTGCGCTTGATGCTGCGGCCAGCGCTCCGGCTGCTGCGGCTGAGCAGAGCGCATCAGTGGTGGATGCCGCTGCACCTGTGCCTGCGGCGCCTGTTACTTTGGATGATGTGCAGGACGAACCTGAAATTCCTGAAGGAACGCCTATGACGTCTCTGACCGTTCGTGAAGCCTTGCGCGATGCGATGAGCGAGGAAATGCGTCGTGATGATCGCGTTTTTGTTATGGGTGAGGAAGTGGCGCAATATCAGGGTGCTTATAAAATCACACAAGGGATGCTGGACGAATTTGGTTCCAAACGCGTGATTGACACCCCCATCACCGAACATGGTTTTACCGGTTTGGCGGCTGGTGCGGCGATGGCCGGTTTGCGGCCTATTGTTGAGTTTATGACCTTCAACTTTGCCATGCAGGCGATTGATCATATTATCAATTCTTCTGCAAAAACGCTTTATATGTCTGGTGGTCAGATCACCAATCCGATTGTGTTCCGTGGAGCCAATGGGGCAGCGGCGCGCGTTGCGGCCCAGCATAGTCAGGATTATTCGGCTTGGTATAGTCAAGTTCCCGGTCTGATCGTGATGCAGCCTTATACTGCGGCGGATGCCAAGGGGATGCTGAAAGCAGCGATCCGCTCTGAAAATCCGGTTGTCTTCCTTGAAAATGAAATTCTCTATGGTCACAGCTTTGATGTGCCCGATATTGAGGATCATATTGTTCCAATCGGTAAGGCACGGATTGCCCGCAAAGGCGATGATGTCACCATTATTTCTTTTGGTATTGGCATGACATATGCCTTGCAGGCGGCAGAAGAGCTGGCCAAAGAGGGGATCAATGCCGAGGTGATTGATCTGCGCACCCTTCGTCCGCTGGATATGGATACAGTTCTGCGCTCTGTGATCAAAACGGGCCGGTGTGTGACCGTGGAAGAAGGCTGGCCACAATGTTCTATCTCTTCCGAGCTTGGCTTCCGTATCATGGAGCAGACTTTTGATTATCTGGATGCGCCGGTTGCCCGTGTGACGGGCAAGGATGTGCCGATGCCTTATGCGGCCAATCTCGAAAAACTGGCTTTGCCCAATGTTGGCGAAGTGATTGCTGCGGTTAAAGCGGTTACCTATAGCGCTTAAGGAGAAAGATTATGCCCATCTCTATTACGATGCCTGCCCTTTCTCCAACCATGGAAAGCGGCAATTTGGCCAAATGGCTGGTTAAGGAAGGTGACGAGGTTTCTGCTGGTGATGTGATTGCCGAGATTGAAACCGATAAAGCCACCATGGAAGTGGAAGCTGTTGATGAAGGCACCATTGGCAAGATTTTGATTGCAGAAGGCACAGAAGCTGTGCCGGTCAATGAAGTGATTGCCATTTTGCTGGAAGAGGGCGAGGATGCTTCCGCTATGGATGCTGTGCCCGCGACTTCTCCTGCGCCTGCTCAGGAAGCTGCACCCACTGCGACTGAGGCGGCTCAAGCGCCTGCTGCGGCTGGTGATGCGTCTAATGTTGCAGCCGGTCCTGTCGCGACATCTGCTGGTGGAGACCGGATTTTCTCCTCTCCCCTAGCGCGTCGTTTGGCCAAGCTCAATGATTTGGATCTGTCGAAGATTGCAGGCACCGGTCCCAAGGGGCGTATTGTCAAACGCGATGTTGATGCGGCTCTTGCCGCTGGCACTGCCAGCGCCAGTGCGCCTGCCGCCGCTGCGCCAACTGCGCCAGCGGTTGCTGCGCCCAGTGCAGCGCCTGCACCATCTGCTCCGTCTGATGAGGCCATCAAGGCGCTCTATGAAGAGGGCACTTATGAGGAAATGGCTCATTCTGGCATGCGCAAGGTGATTGCCAAGCGTTTGCAAGAATCCAAGCAGACCGTTCCGCATTTCTATCTGAGTGTGGATGTGAAGCTGGATGCCTTGCTGGCCTTGCGCGCGCAAGTCAATGGCCAAGCACCGGTTGGTGAGAATGGCAAGCCGTCTTACAAGTTGTCCGTCAATGATTTCATCATCAAGGGCATGGCTTTGGCCTTGCAAAAAGTGCCGATGGCCAACGCAACATGGACGGAAGGCTCTCGCCTTATCCATCAACATAGTGATGTTGGTGTGGCGGTTGCTATTCCTGATGGATTGTTCACGCCGGTTATTCGCAAGGCAGAACAGAAGTCCCTGTCTGCTATCTCCAATGAGATGAAAGATATGGCTTCCCGCGCCCGTGATAAAAAGTTGGCTCCTGAAGAATATCAGGGTGGCACCACAGCGGTTTCGAACCTTGGCATGTTTGGTATCACAAATTTCTCAGCTGTGATCAATCCACCCCATGGCACCATTTTGGCTGTTGGGGCTGGTGAAAAGCGCCCGGTCGTCGATGGGGATGAGCTGAAAATTGCGACAGTGATGTCGGTGACGCTCTCCTGTGACCATCGTGTTGTCGATGGTGCTTTGGGTGCGGAACTACTGGCGGCCTTCAAAGGCTATCTGGAAAATCCAATGGGGATGCTGGTTTAAAACAGGTATTTTTACCCGGATTTGCAGCTTGTTTATTGTCAATCATGAACGAGCTGCCAAGTCCAGAGGATGATTAGCGCCGTCCATTTGCAAGTTGTTGAGACTGGGGAAGATTTCTCAGTCTTAACATGGATATGATGCCGAAAATTGGGCCTGCGACCAGCGGGGTGAAGGCCCATTGCCAGCCGACAAGGTTTATCCAATGTGGCATGAGTTGAACAGAAACAAGAGCAAGGGTGAAGCCGATGGCTGTCTGCATGGTCAGCATCGTTCCTCTATGTTCTGGTTTGGACAATTCCCCCACGGATGTCGAGAATTGCGCGCTGTCGGGCGAGACGGTTGCGCCCCACAGAAGGGCAATCAGGCTCACCAGAATGATGGATCCGCCAAAAAGCGGGCCAATGATCAGGCTGCACAGACCCGACATGGCCAGCACGATGGATGTCATCAAGGTGCGGCCAATGCGATCAGCGATCATGCCGCCAATGATCGAGCCGGGCATACCGGCAGCAATGGTAAAAAATGCCATCAAAGAGGCCCAGCTTTGGGCATTTTCAAGACCCCCCTGCTGAAAACTGGCACCAAGGAAAATACCAATCCAGGCCCACATGGCATAGACCTCCCACATATGGCCAAAATAGCCGAAATTGGCCAAGCGAATTGGCTTGTTGGTGATGGCCTGCAAAGCAAGGCCAAGTTGGAATTTGGGCGATTTGGCATAATTGGGGCCAATAGCGACGAGCAAAATGCCAAGGCCACCAAGGCCGGAAATCCAGCTGGTTGCGCTCAAAACCAGGCGCCAATCAACATCGCCCCAAAAGGCAATGAGATGAGGCGCGGCAGAGCCAAGCATCAAGGAGCCGACCAGCGCTCCGACAAGAAGGCCTGCATCCTTGCCCGCCCAACTCATGGCGATTTTCATGCCAACGGGATAGACGCCCGCAATGACAGCGCCGGTAAGCAAGCGCAAGGCAATGGAGAGGCTGGAGCCGGGCTCGGAATAGATAAACGCATAATTGGCGGCAGCACCACACAGCGCGCAGATAGCATAGAGCAAGCGTGGGTCCGTCCGATCGGCCAGTCCAAGGCTTGCGCTGATCAAACAGCCAATCACAAAGCCAGCCTGAACCATGGACGAGAGCAATGCAATATCGCCGCCGCTCAGATTGAAGTCTCTGGCAAGGCTGGGCGCAGCTGCAGAGGCCGAGAACCACAAGGACAGAACGGCAACCTGACTGATGCACAGCAAAATGAGCGATCTGGGCTTGGCTGAAAAGAAGGTGGCAAGCGGCATGACTGATTTACCTGAAGGCGAGAATTTTAGGTTGAGGTCTGGCCAAACAAAAAACGGGCAGGGGCGTTTGAGGCCTTGCTGATTTGATAGACAGGTTAGAGAATCGGGCCGAATTGGCACGAGGCAATAGACAGGCAGTATAGAGGGATCTGGGATATGGCACAAAGTGAATTTGATGTGATCGTTGTGGGCTCTGGCCCGGGGGGCTATGTGACTGCGATCCGTGCCTCACAATTGGGCTTTAAGACCGCAATCGTTGAAAAAGGCGAATTGGGCGGGATTTGTTTGAATTGGGGCTGTATTCCCACCAAGGCGCTTTTACGCTCTGCCGAGATTTTTCATTATATGAATCATGCTTCTGACTATGGTCTGTCGGTGAAGGATGCCAGTTTTGATTTGAAAGCTGTTGTGGCGCGCTCGCGCGGGGTTTCCAAACAGTTGAATACCGGTGTCGGCTTTTTGCTGAAGAAAAACAAAGTCACGGTGATTAAGGGCACAGCCGAACTTGCTGGACAAGGCAGCTTGAGCGTCAAGGGTGATGATGCCGGGACTTATAAAGCCAAGCATATCATTTTGGCGACTGGTGCGCGGCCTCGGATTCTGCCGGGTCTGGAGCCAGATGGCAAGCATATCTGGACCTATTTTGAAGCTTTGAACCCGGATAAAATGCCCAAATCCTTGTTGGTGGTTGGTTCTGGTGCCATTGGCATTGAATTTGCCAGTTTCTACAAAACAATGGGTGCGGATGTGACCGTTGTTGAGCTGGTGCCGCAGATTTTGCCTGCCGAAGACAAGGAAATTGCTGTTATGGCGCGCAAGAGCCTTGAAAAACAGGGCATCAAAATTTTGACCGAAGCCAAGGTGACCGGCGTTGCCAAGGGGCCGGATAATGTGGTCGCGACCATTGAGAAAAAAGGTGGCAAGACCGAGACGCTCAAAGCGGATCGGATCATTTCTGCCGTTGGTGTTGTCGGCAATATTGAAAATTTGGGCCTTGAGAAACTAGGTGTGAAAACCGACCGTGGCTGCGTTGTGGTCGATGAGTATGGCCGCACCAATGTGTCAGGTCTTTATGCCATTGGCGATGTGGCAGGCCCGCCAATGTTGGCCCATAAGGCAGAACATGAAGGCGTGATTTGTGTTGAGAAAATCAAAGGCCTGCCAAATGTTCATGGCATGGATAAAAACAAAATCCCCGGTTGTACCTATTGTCATCCGCAAATTGCCTCAGTTGGTTTGACCGAAGATCAGGCAAAAGCAGCAGGACATGACATTCGTGTGGGTCGTTTCCCGTTCATTGGCAATGGTAAGGCAATTGCTTTGGGCGAGCCGGATGGTTTGATCAAGACCATTTTTGATAACAAAACCGGTCAGTTGCTTGGGGCTCATTTGATTGGTGCGGAAGTGACCGAGCTTATTCAGGGCTTTTCGATTGCCATGAATTTGGAGACCACCGAGGAAGAGCTTATCCATACCATCTTCCCCCATCCAACGCTTTCTGAAATGATCCATGAAAGTGTGATGGATGCCTATGATCGCGTGATCCATATGTAATACCAACGGCATAAAAGATTGACCCATAGGATGCCTTGAAATGGTTTACTGGCAAGGCGTCGGCTCGATCGGACAATGCCGGGGCATTTTCCTAGAAAGACAACGCAGCTCAGTAAGCCATTTCAAGGCATCCTATGGGTTAATCTTTCGTGCCGTTGGTATAATTTTACCCCTTTTTCTGCGCTTTGCTTTCTTTATGGCTGTGAGGCGCAGAATGGCTTTTCTTGAACCCTGCGTAAAAGATGTTATGTAAGGTTTGGTTAAATTGGGTTGGGTCGGGTACTGTTTTTGTTTCATAGATAAGGAATGCGGTCATGGGGTTTTTGGGCTGGATTATTATTGGTATCATTGCTGGCTTTGTTGCTGAGAAGGTAACCAAGTCAGATCATGGTCTGTTCACAAATTTGGGCGTTGGTCTGGTGGGTGCCTTTGTGGGTGGCTATCTGGCTGATATTTTGAAGTTGCAATTGGCTGGCGGTTTTATCGATACCATGATTGTTGCCACTGTCGGGGCGATTTTGGTTCTGTTTGTGTATCAGAAGATCAAAAGTTAGTCTGAGGCGCTGTTGCGTTTCAGATTTTGACCAAAAAATGAGGGGATGCAGCCTTTATGGACCGAAAGGCTGATCTCCTGATTTTAAACCCCTTTAAAGGGTTAGGAATTAGGCATGGTTACACTTATCGATACCGTTTCAAGCGGAAAGACAAAGCCGGTTTCTGAGCGGTTGCGTCATCCGGAAAAGGCGCATAAGCCTGATAATCCGGTGATGCGCAAGCCGAGTTGGATCCGGGTCAAGGCTCCCGGCTCTCCCGTCTATAAAGAGACGCGCGGTATCGTGAAAGAAAATAACCTTGTCACGGTTTGCGAAGAGGCCGGATGCCCCAATATGGGGGAATGCTGGTCTCAGCGTCATGCCAGTTTCATGATTATGGGTGAAATCTGCACCCGCGCTTGTGCTTTTTGCAATGTGTCGACGGGTATTCCGGGCAAACTGGATGAGAATGAGCCGGAAAATACTGGCAAAGCCGTGGCTCAGATGGGCCTGAAACATGTGGTCATTACCTCGGTTGACCGTGATGATTTGGCCGATGGCGGGGCGGAGCATTTCGCCAAGGTTATTCAGGCCATTCGTGTTGCGTCTCCAGAGACAACCATTGAAGTGCTGACGCCTGATTTCTTGCGCAAAGACGGAGCGCTGGAGATTGTGGTGGCGGCCAAGCCCGATGTGTTTAATCACAATCTGGAAACTGTGCCTTCCAATTATTTGAAAGTGCGGCCCGGTGCACGTTATTTCCATTCCATTCGTTTGTTGCAACGGGTGAAGGAGCTTGATCCCGGCATGTTTACCAAATCTGGCATCATGGTTGGGCTTGGAGAAGAGCGCAATGAAGTGTTGCAATTGATGGATGATTTGCGGGTCGCGGATGTTGATTTTTTGACCATTGGCCAATATTTGCAGCCCAGCAAAAAGCACCATCCGGTCAAAAGTTTTGTGACGCCGGAAGAGTTTAAAGGCTATGAGACCATTGCCTATACCAAGGGTTTTATGTTGGTTTCGGCCAGTCCTTTGACACGATCTTCTCACCATGCCGGAGAGGATTTTGCAAAACTTAAAGCGGCGCGGCAGGCCAAATTGGGCCATTGATTGGCAAGACATAGAGTGACGCGCCATGCCTAAATTTGAAACCAGCCATTTGGTGACGCATTCACCAGAGCGTATGTATGCCTTGGTTGCGGATATTGAGCGCTATCCCGAATTTGTGCCTCTTTGTCAGGCATTGCATATTCGTGGGCGCAAAGCGATTTGTGATGAAGAGATCGTTGTTGCCGATATGACGGTGGCTTATAAGATGATCCGCGAGACCTTCACTTCCAAAGTCACCCTGCGCCCCAAGGGGCATGAGATTTTGGTTGAATATCTGGATGGCCCTTTCAAGCATTTGGAAAATCGCTGGACTTTCAACAATCCAGATGAAGGTGAGGCCTCTGTTGGTGTGGATATGTGTCGAGTGACATTTTATATCGATTATGAATTTCGCAATCGTATGCTCGCTGGCCTCATGGGGGCTGTTTTTGACAAGGCCTTCCATAAATTCTCCACTGCCTTTGAGCAGCGTGCCGATGCGGTTTATGGTGTCGCTTAATTTGCCGTTGGTATTATGATGTATGACGTTTATCTTGGACTGTTTTGTTTATAAAAAAACCGCGCTTCTCTAATAGAGGTGCGGTTTTTTGTTTTTGGATTATAACACTTTTAGCGCTTTAGCTCTGGATGCAGGCTTTTGCCCAATATATGAGCGTCTTGACCAATCACATGGCTGGAATG
>JAOXSH010000067.1 GCA_025800145.1 Cohaesibacter sp. | reverse complement strand
TTTGGCCGCCCAGCTGTTGGTTGGATCAATTTTGGGAATGAGACCCAGGAACTCGAGATTGAGGGCATCGCGAATTTGATCGCCGGTGCGAAAGAAGCGCTCGCGGAACTCGCGGAAGGCACCAATGCCCGTGCCAATCATGCCCCCCAGGATCAGAGAAAGAGCAAGAGACATGCCTTTGCGAGGGTGACTTGGATTCTCTGGATTCTTGGCCAATTCGATCACACGGGCATCATTAACCGGGAAGGATTGTTGCTGAATGGATTCCTGATATTTTTGCAGGAAATTCTCCAAGAGCGCTTTATAAGTGGCAGCTTCTCGTTCCAGCTCGCGCAAGCGCACTTGTTCCTTGTTTGCTGATGCGGTCTCAGAGATCATTTGTGTCAGATTGACTTGCAGCGCCTTCTCCCGCTCAACAGCGATCTCATATTCGCCTTTGGAGCTGTCGCGAATACGGCCCAGCTCTTCGAACATCAGTCTCTGATATTCGGCCATCTCATTGCGCAAAGTGATGACCTTGACATGTTTGGCACCAAGTTTGGCCAGAAATTCTGCATGCTGCTTTGAGAGGTCGAGAAACTTCTCGCGCATGGAGGTGATGATCTGGCTATCAAGGGAAGCATCCACTGCAACGGACAGATCGCCAGATTCAATGGCAGAATTGAGCTTATCAAACTGGGCTTTGCGTTCCGCCACCTGTCCTTTAGCGGCAATCAACTGAGCATTGGCCCCAGCCAATTGGGCTTCTGCCAGGTTCTGACCAGTACCGCCGGAATTGATTAGGTTATTCTCGGCCTTGAAGCGCTGCACTGCCAGATCAGCTGCCAGCGATTGGTCCTTCAGCTCTGCAATGCGGGTCTGTAGCCATTCACCAGCCCGGCGTGTTGCATCATATTTGCTGTCCAGCTGATCATCGAGATAGGATTTGGCAAAGGCCGCTGCAATTTGCTTTGAACGGGCAGGCGCTTCGGATCGATAATTGAGTTCGATGATATAGGTTCGCTTGATCCGCGAAACCGAGACGTTATCCTGCAAGATCTTGGCAGCTGATCGTTTGCGCCCATCAATCTCGGCCTGGGAAAGTTCCACATCAGAGAACCAGCTTGTGACATCGACAACGGACTTGATGGTTGAGATGACCGCCCCGATACCTGACGTTCCTTCATCCAGGAAATCATCACTGAGATGCAGATTGAGGTTGTCGACCACTTTGTTGGCGATGCGCTCGGACTTGATCAGTTCAAGCTGGGATTCAAATTCGGACTGGTCACCAAAGACGCCACTGATGTCGGTAAGCTCGTCAACGGCCTTGCCTTGGGATTGATCATAGAGAATCCGGGTGGACGAGGTATAGAGCGGTGTGGCGCTGAGCAAATAGGCAAGACCCAGAACCAGGCCTATGGCGGCAGATGCGGCAACAACTTTCCATTGGCGTTGAACAGCTGCAATCAGGAAATCCAGATCGATGCTGTCATCGTCATCAAGGGGGGCTTGATTAAAGACCTGTTGCGATGGTTGCTGTCCCTGATGGTTGCCGCTTTGCTCGATCATACTCACTATACATTCTTTGAAGGCCTGTTCGAAGGCAAAGAAGCCTCATCCGGGTTTATGAATGAGGCTTCAATCATGTCATTTGCTTTGACCTTTAGTCACGTTTAGCTGGAACCGCTCACATTGCGATTAACCACAGCAGTGCCTGTGCGACCACCAGAGAAATTGCTTCCTGTATTGGCATTGCTTGTGGTGGTCGATGTTCCATTGCCGCCACCGCCAGACGCAGCACCGCCGCCATCTGTGCCGCCAGTAGCGCCACCGCCACCGCCACCGCCAACAGCGCCGCCAGTTCCACCGCCGCCGCCAGCCCCGGCCTCTCCACCACTGCCAGCCCCGCCACCAGGTGTAATCGTTGCGGTAAAGGTATCATTGCTGGCGGTTCGATAGGCGATCATCATATCCAAATTCCCAGATCCAGCCACTGCTTGCTGAATCTTAAGGGCATAGTCAGGGTCGATATCTTTACAAGCCGATGCTGCCCGTGACAACCCTGTTGCAATGGCCGTCTTCTGAGCGGTGGTACCCTTCTCGGCCAGCGCAACCAGATCGGCAAGATTGGCACTATCAGAGCCTGCCAGAGACCGAACTGCATTGGAAAGTGACAAGCCGGAAGCCGGGTTTGCTTTCAAAAGGCTGGCTGGATCTTTCTGGAAATCCGCTGACGCTGCTGGCGAGGCCTGGGAAGCCCCCGACAGGCAAGAGGCTGCCATCGCACTGGATGAGAAAGCAAAGACAGACACACCCAGCGACAGGGCAGTCATCATCGATAATTTTGAGAATTTAACTGACATAACAATACCTCGCCCATAAATGGATGATTGATCTCATCCAGAGCGTTTACCTTTGGCACTTGAAGGCTATAAGCAACGCTCTTTTTAGCAATTTACAGCAATTCCAGCGCTACACTCAGCCCTGTCATTGCACCAATCCATAATTGATGCCCCTCCAGAACAGACAAACAAGCCCGTTATCTTATGAGATGTGCATCTATCAATATATACAATCTGACACAGAAACAATCAGCAACACTAGCTATAGTATATATGCCTATTTGTGTCCACAGGAATGCTGCCTGAAAGCGATCACTTTCGGGTAACATTCTTAATTCTTATCTGGCCAGACTTTCTGCACTCAGTTTGGTGGCGTTGACATTGCCCACCGTTTTGGCTGCAGCGCCGGTTACACCAGAGATGAAGTCAAGCACTTTGAAGATCTCGATGGAATCCGCATTCGAAACATAGAGAATGTCCTTGTCCTGCATGGCAAACTTCTGGGCAAGGAACAGAGAGCCAGGCTCACGCATATTGAGACGGAAGACGGTTGGGACCATGGTCTCATCAATGGTTTCCAGATCGGCGCCAGCCTTCAGCAGGGTCTTGCGATGGACAGGGCGATAAACAAAGACCTGGGCAGGATCGGCCCGCTCATCATTGAGGCCCCCCACTTCACCAATGGCTTCTGCCAATGTCAGATCTGTTTCCTTGAAGTCTACGCGACCAAGCAGGCCTGTTGCACCCATGGCAACAAAGGTACGGCGCTCACGGTCCACGAAGATATTGTCTTCAGGATAGACATACACATTCTCGCGCGGATTATCGATAATGGTCTTGAACTGAACCCGGCTCTTGCGCCCTTTGCGGGTCAGAGTGATGTAAGCCTCTTCAGCAGGGCCGGAGATGCCACCGGAGCGAGACAAAACATCAAGGATGCGTTCGCCATTGGCATTGATATCGATCTTCTGGGAGCGCCCAACATCACCAAGAATTGTCACCTGGCTGGAACGGCTGCTGGAAATGGTCACCATGGCCTGAGGCTCGATGGCGCGGTTTTGCAGAGCCTTGACGATTGCATTCTCAATCGCACCAGCAGAATAACCAGCTGCCCGAACACGACCAACATAAGGCACGCGGATCGTACCGGAGCGATCGATGGTCTGATCTGGAAGCTCAACAAAGTTACCAGGACGAGAGCCGCTCTCGGCAGGGATGAACAAACCACCTGAAGAGGATTCAAAGATGGTGACCTTGACCGTATCACCAATGCCGACCGGAATGGCCGGTGCTTGTGTACGACCGCCTTTAAAGCCGGGAGCAAAGCTCGTCAGCAAAGTCTCTTTGAAATATGGCAAGACGGAATTATTGATATCAAGCAAGGCATATTTTGTCTTCAGTGCCTGAACTTCAGCAGAAGACAAGGTTGTCTCCGCGCCACGCGCGATAGCACCATCATCGGGGCCAGAGCGAGGCAGAACAGCACAGCCAGACAAGGCTAGAGAAATGCCGGTCGCCAAAATAGCTTTACGGGAATGTTTTACATAATGTCGCATGGAGGGCCCCATCCAAAAAAATACTCGCAGTCGTTGTGCCACAAATACGCTGCAAAAAAATGGTTAATAAAACCTGAAAGTATGTTTAATTTGATTCAGTTGCACTTTTACAACAATACTGCCTCAAGATTCAATACTCCCTCTTGCGTTGTGCCGACAAACACCTATCTCAAACATCACCTTTTCCACGACAAACGTTGCATGGAGAGAACACACAAGCACGCAAGAAGGGCCGATGCATAGAGAGCCACACCCGGGATTTGCAGTGAGAACTCCACCAGGCCATGCAGGAAGATCAAAATAAGTGCAGAAAGTCCGATATGGGACACAAAGCGCAGAGAACGGCGCGTCTTGATCCCGGACCGATAGCATTGGGCGAGCTGCCAGAGAGCGTAACCTGCGAAGGCCAGGAAAAAGATCCCAAATCCCATCAGCCCTTCAAGCCAGAAATTATGGGCCTGTGTCCAGATACCCCATACGCCGCATTCCGGGTTGCGATATAGAGGGAAAATGGCCTCAAAGGTGCCAAACCCAGACCCAAAGAGCCAATTGTCCAGAACTGCCTGCCACATGGATGGGAAGTTGCAAAAACGCCCTACCTCGGTGTTTGTATCAGCTATGCGAAAGAGCGTTCCTTCCGCATAGATGGAGATGAAGCCAACGGCGACGATGCTGACCAGAATGAAGAACAGCACGCGTCTAAGTTTAAAATCTCTCTCTGTCAGAAAGCCTGTTTGTCCTTGGCTGGATTGCGACAAGGCGCGCGCCAAAAGAGGCGGCAACAGACCCCCCCATGCGATCACTGTTGCGCCAAGGCCACCGCGAGATTGGGTCATGAACAGAGCAATGAAGCTCAAGAAAAGCCCCAAAGACCAAATGATAAGAGGAGCCCGGCGCTTCACTGGCAGTCGTGATGGAAAGAAAACCGCTTTGGGGAATTTGAGCAGTGGAATGCCTTTTGCCTTATGGATGATGAGGGCCAGAAAGATCAGGCTGGAAAGCGCGACAAGTGTCGCTGCGTTGTTGCGGTTTATCAGCGTGCCATGAAAGCTACGGTCCGGGCGTTCCAGTTCACGGATCAGAATATGGTCGGGAAAAATCCGTGCCTGTATGATGCCATAAAGGATGAAGACCAAAGATAAGCCGCCTAAAAAGCTCATCAACTTCCAGGCTTCGTCATCCCCCTGAAACGCATGCAATATGGCAATGAAAAGCAAAAAGGGGGGGATGAGTGAGAAAAGCCCCCAGCGAGACAGAGACGGCTCGACAGAAATAGCCCCGCCCTCGAAATATATCAGCTCACCGGCTGTTTGCCAGATTGAATGGGCCAGCGGGTTGCCTGCAAAGAACCAGGATTGCAGCAAAACATAAGCAACCAGAATGCCGAGCAATATCCAGCTCTGTTTGGCAAGATGGTTCAGGCTCCCGCGTTTGATGGGTGCCCAGGAAGCAATCATCAAGGTGATGGTGATAACAAAGGCGACAAGCAGCTTGGGCAAATCATGGACGGCGCCGAACATCAGCAAGCCCAAGATCAATGCGCTGTAGATGCCCCACTGTCCTGCCCGCCGAATATGGGTCCCACTTTTGTTTTTGCCATGAGGCCTTGCCTCGTCATGCATCTTAGTTGTTACAACCATCTTACATATCTTTGAATTCTGAAATTAACCATAGATTTACACAGAAACACGTATCTCTAACGTGCATTCTATAAAATAACAAAGCAAATTCAATATATTAAATAAAATAACCATCTATGACACAAATGGATGTGTCACGCATCTTGCACTTGACTCCTTAATAATACTGAGTTTAATACAACCAAAAATATAAGGCATTTTTAACGTTTGAGATAATCACCGCATCATCAGGTGCGGGCCATTTTGGAAGTCATTTAAACGAGGCGCGCGCCACAAATAAAAACGCAAAGCGCCCCTAACACAAAGGGATATCATCATATTTTGGTGACAGGTGTTATGAAAAGATTGTTTGATATTACATTGAGTAGTGCGGCTTTGATCTTGCTGTCTCCATTGCTGTTGGTCACTGCCATTCTGGTCTACTT
>JAOXSH010000061.1 GCA_025800145.1 Cohaesibacter sp. | reverse complement strand
ATCAGCGGCATGGATGACAACATGCAGCATCAAGCCAAGGGTGTTGGTAATGATATGACGCTTGATATGGCGCTTGCGACCCTTGATCTTTTTACCCGCATCATAGCCCCGAATGCCGCCGCTTTCTGTCATTTTGACGCTTTGGCTATCAATGACACCAGCCGTCGGACTGGCCTCTCGCCCTTCCAGTTCTCGGCACCCCATAACCAGGAGATGATTGATCCGGGTCCAAAAGCCAGTATTGCGCCATGCATAAAAATATCCGCGAACCGTTGAGAGCGCAGGAAAACCCTTGGGCAACATCCGCCATTGGCAACCGCTGCCCCCAACATACAGGATCGCATCTATCCTATCGCGCATATGTGTGGTGCGTGGTCGTCCGCCTGACCGAGCTGGCGGCAAGAAGGGTGCGATTATTTCCCATTCTTTGTCGGTAAATCTGTTGGATAGCGAAGCGTGTCGCGGTTCTATTGAACCCGAGCGATATCATCCCAAGGCATGTGATCCTCCATCTTTCAGACAAAGACGATTGAATCACAACTT
>JAOXSH010000025.1 GCA_025800145.1 Cohaesibacter sp. | reverse complement strand
GCCATGGAGCGCGCATAGTCAAGCTGGGTCAGTTTGGCAATGAAGGCATGATTCATGGATCGGGCCGCAGAGAAGAAGCGCAGCCGCAAATCTTCGTCGGTGACCTGCTCAAAGAAAGGCGGATACAGCTCTTCATCTTCTGGCCGGATCGGGCGCACCAAAACAGCCCGGCCGTCTTTGAGCGCAATTTCATGCTCCCATTCCGCAGGATAAGGCTTGATCGCAAACCGCTTATGTGGATGCCCTGCGCCAGCAGGCGCAATGCGCACACGCGCATCTGTAATCACACTGCCGGTATGATCAGCCAGAATAGGGTTGAAATCCACTTCCTGAATTTGTGGGAAATCTGCCGTAATCTGAGACAATTTGACCATGATTTTGGCAATGGCTTCCTGATCAGAAGCTGGCCGATCCCGATAGCCACCCAACAGGCGATTGACCCGTGTTTTCTCCATCATATCTTTGGCAGAGAGCATATCCAGTGGCGGCAGGGCAAGCGCTTTGTCGCGGATCACTTCCACCGCAGTGCCGCCCCGGCCAAAGACCATGACAGGGCCAAACAATTTATCAACCGTCATCCCACCAATCAATTCAATGGCATGAGGTTTGCGGATCATCGGATGCACGGTAACACCGCGAATATCAGCGCCGGGCACCGCCTGCGCGGCCCGATCGATGACATCTTTTGTGACCTTTGCAACCTGTTCAGGGCTGTTCAAATCCAGCACCACGCCCCCAACATCGGATTTATGTTGAATATCAGGACTGTCAATCTTCACAACAACCGCGCCAAACTGATCAATCAAAGGTTTGGCAAGCTCTGCGGCCTCATCTGGGCTTGCAGCGGCACGAGCCGCTGCAATCGGCAAATCATAGGCTTCCAGCACCTTGGTAATCTCAACGGCATCCAGCCATTTTTTGCCCCGTTTCAGAGCAGTTTCAATCACCTCACGGGCGGTTGCCAGATCCGGCTTGACCTCTGGAAGAGCAGGGGGCATACGCATCAGCAAATTCTGCGCTTCCATATGCTTGACAACATACATAAAGCCGCGAATGGCATCTGCCGGTGTTGGATAATGCGGAATGCCAGCACTTTCGAAAATTTCTGAGATCCGGTCATCCCCACCCAGCCATGCGGCAAAAACCGGAGGACGGCGTTTGCCGAGCTTTTTGCGCTCTTCCACCACTTCAACCACAGCATGGGCGGCTTCTTCAGTGGAAGCAAGCGCCGTTGGACAGGCCATAGCCAAAATGGCATCGCTGTTTTTGTCATCCATACAGATATTCAGCGCAGCTTTGTAACGCTCTGCACCCGCATCACCAATGATATCAACCGGGTTTGCCCCGGACCATGTGGCAGGCAGAGCTTCGTCCAAAGCCGCAATGGTCTCATCCGTCAATGTCGCCAACTGGCCATTATGATCCACCAGATCATCCACAGCCAAAACACCAGCGCCCCCGCCATTGGTCAAAATGGTCAATTTAGGGCCTCTAAGTTTGCGCACATGGGTCAGGGTTTCAACAGCATCAAAAAACTCGTCCAGATCATAAACCCGCAACAAGCCAGCCCGATCAAATGCGGCATCATAAACGGCATCTTCCCCGGCCAATGCCCCGGTATGAGAGGCCGCTGCCCGTGCGCCATCAGCATGGCGGCCAGATTTGATCAGAACAACAGGTTTGGCCCGTGCCGCTGCCCGCGCCGAAGACATGAATTTGCGCGCATCCTTGATGCTTTCAATATACAGCAAAATCGCCCGTGTATGGGGATCCATGGCAAAATAATCGATCAAATCGCCAAAATCGACATCGGCCTTGTCCCCCATAGAGACCAAACCGGAAAAGCCAATATTGTGCTTTTCAGCCCAATCCACAACGGACGTGACAATCGCGCCAGATTGCGAAAGCAGCGCCAGATCGCCCGGTTTGCCCGGCAAATGGCAGAAACTGGCATTGAGCCCGGCGCGCGGCGAGAGAACCCCTACACAATTGGGACCAACAATGCGCATCCCAAAGCGGGCTGCAATATCAAGGCAGTCTTGCGAAATAGAGCCGTCACCAGAGCCCAAGCCTGCGGTGATCACCACAGCACCGCGCGCCCCTTTTTGCCCCAAAGCTTCAATAGCAGCGGCCACAAAGGGGGGCGCGACAGCAATCACACCCAAATCAACCTCTTGATCCACATCTTGAAGGGAGGGATAGAGCGGCAAGCCTTCGGTCTCGCCTCCTTTGGGATTGATCAGGATCAGCTTGTCCTTATAGGGACCATCCAGAAGATTGCGAACCAGAATATTACCAACACTGCCCACACGTGCGCTGGCACCAATGACGGCAACCGTCTTGGGGGCAAAAAAGACGTCTAGATTGTAACTGCTCATTCTATCCTCTGGGCCATGCGGCACTTTGGGAGGAGAAAAGTGCAGATGGCTCTGTCTGAAATCCCGCAGCTGGCGCGGGCATTCGGTCTGACATAACAGCATGATCAAAAGATCAGGCCTCAAAATTCAAAACCTAACGGGGCTTTGCGACTTTTAGGTAAAGCAGTCAGCAAGATTTATCTTTGATCTATGCGGCTTTCTGTCCCGGTGTGGAAGAAATTATACCGTTGGTATTAGACAAACCAGCGATTCGGCAAGCCAGATGCAACAGGCCGCCAGCGAGCTAACTGGATATATGGACGGTCTGCGTCAGGAAATTGCCAATTTCCTGTCCAGGGTCAAAGCCGCCTAATGGTGAGCTGATCTATGGAAACAACCAGGCCTCCGATTGTTGATCGGGGGCTTTTCCATTTGGTCAATAAAAACCGGCCTTTCAAGAGAAAGGCCGGTTTCATCAAGATGTGATGCAAGAAGGCGCGTTTAGTGAGCCATGATGCAAGGCACAGTCATTGCTTTGAGCATACCACGTGTGGCTCCACCCAAAATAAATTCGCGAACGCGGCTATGGCCATAGCCCCCCATGACAACCAGATCAATGCTGTTGTCAGAAATATGGTTCAACAAGGCATCAGCCACACCAGAAGACGGTGCAGGAATTTTCTCAACCGAGACTTTTACCCCGTGGCGAGACAGATAAACGGCCAGATCAGCCCCTGGATCGCCAGGCAAATGCAGTTTCTTTGCATCCACCATCACCACTTCCACTTCTTCCGCCAGCTCTAAAATAGGCATAGCTGCATGAATGGCGCGCGCAGCTGTCTTGGATCCATCCCATGCAACCATGATTTTCTTGGCAGAGAAGGCTTCCGTGCCAACATAAGGCACCATCAGAATAGGGCGACCGGAATCAAACAGAGCAGCTTCAATCAAATCGGTGCGCAAAGGTTCCGGGCGATCTGGGTTATCCTGCCCCACAACAATCAAATCGCACATGCGGGTGTGATTGACAAATGTCTCCAGAGCGCCGGGTGTGACATCCATTAAGCGGGTCTCAAAACGGGTACCGACACGGTCTGAATAATCGGCAAAGCGCTCCAATGCAGAGCGGGCTTTGTCATCGGCGCGGGCACGCGCATCAGAAATATACTGATCTGGAACAGGCTGCACCATCAAAGCAGGCACAATCGGTTCGACCAAAGGTGCAATGCCGGTAATATGGGCATCCAGCTTTTCAGCAATCTCATTGGCGATCTGGACCGGAGCGGTTGTCAGATCGGTTTCGGTGTCCAGCAGAGTTACAATATCCTTGATTGCCATCGTCTGGCTTCCTTCCCTTAAGGCCCTATACATATGTGACCTGCAATTGCTGTTCAAACATAATGATCAGCAATCCATTGTCGTTCAACGGCATCCATCCCGCATGGTGCCAAGACTGGTCTTCAGCCTTATATGACCAAATGCCACACCCACTTGCTTTGATAGGGATCAAACACCCAATCAATATATTGCAACATAAAGAAAAGAGAGGAAGCCGCTGTCAATTTGAATATGTCAGCGCTGACCCGTGAGCGGGCTGCAAAGGGCTGGCTCAGGACGTTAAAATCAGGCTCTCAGCAGGGATCAGAGCGGTTTTGTCAAGGGCAAAAGCGCCGAGGCGCGCTGTGGACGTTTGATCCGGTAAAGTGTTCCACATTTTGGTTGCGGTAGGCATTTGCCTTCTTGTTTTCGCTAAAATCCCATCGTGATCATATATCTGATGGTGGCTATCCAGTCTTGTTCATTGCCCAAATCATGGCTTTCCGGATAGGTGGGAGATTGCACGTAAAATTTAATGTCAGACATAATAATTGATTTTGTCTGACATTATTGTTAGATTGCTTTCACTGATCAACCGAGATGTGAAACGTGACAGAGCAACAAAAGAAATTTCAGACCCTAAAGAGTGCCGCTGACGCGCTAAAGCCTTTGGGAAAAGGCAGCAGCAGTCGGGATGTGCTTGATGCTCTGATCCATATGATTGAGGCGGCCAATTTATGCATTGGAGATCATCTTCCCCCTGAAGTGGAAATTGCCCAGCGGCTTGGTATCAGCCGCGCAAAGGTGCGCGAAGCGCTGGTTGCCTGGCAGAATATGGGCATTGTCACGCGCAATAAAAAAGCTGGCACAAGGCTTGCCGCTGAAGTGACGGCCAATGCGATCCACTTGCCTTTGAGCATCAAGATTGAAGCGGAAAGCCTGCTTCGGACCCATGCGGTGCGTCGCCCTTTGGAAATTGAGGCTGTTCGCTATGCAACCCGCCATATTACGGATGATCAGGCGAGCGTCTCCTTGTCTAGAATGGAAGATTTGATGCGGGTTTTTGAGGCGGGAGAAGATTGGCGCCCTGCGGATCATCGCTTTCATGCCACCCTGTATGAGGCATCGCGCAATCCGCTTTTTGGGCAGATGATTCAGCAAATTCAGCAAGCTTTTTACGAGATTTATCAAGCGCCATTTGGTCGCCCTCAATTGGGCCAAAGCTCGATCCCGCTGCACTCTGACCTCGCTCATGCAGTTGTTTCGCGCAAGGAAAACAAAGCCGCAGCCATTATGGAGGAAATCCTCAATCTGGTTGAAACAGAAATACATCAGATTATGGAAATGAGCGATGATTGAGACATCCAGTTTGGCAACCTTGCTGGCGCAAGTGATGGACGATCCACATGGGGCTGTTAATCCTCCAATCGTGCAAAGCTCGCTTTTTGCCTTTGATGATTATAACGCCTTTGAAGCGCGGATGGCTGGCCAGACTGACGAAGCGCTCTATACGCGCGTCCAGAACCCAACCGTTGCGGCCTTTGAAAACCTGATGGCACAAGCCGAAAAAGGGGAGGCTGCGGTTGGCTTTGCCTCTGGTATGGCGGCCATTTCATCCACGATTCTTGCTTTCATCAAAGCTGGTGATCGCATTGCCTGTATTGAACATGTCTATCCAGATACATATCGCTTGATGGAGCGTTTGTTGCGCCCGTTCGGGGTTGAGATTGATTATTATCCGGTTGATGCTTTTGCGAATGAGCCGGACTTGCTCAAAGATGTACAGCTTGCCTATCTCGAAAGCCCAACTTCTATGGTGATGGCAACAACGGATCTGGCGCGCGTGGCTGCTCATGCACGCCGCCATGGTGTCTTGACCATGATCGACAATTCATGGGCCTCCCCGGTTTTTCAAAATCCCTTGTCTTTTGGCATTGATATTGTTCTGCATTCTGCCTCCAAATATATTTCTGGCCATTCGGACACGGTTGCGGGCGTGGTTGTCTCCTCTCAAGCCTATATTGCCCGTATCCGTGATCTGACTTTGCCTTTGCTGGGTGGAAAGCTGGCCCCCTTTGAAGCCTTTTTGCTGATCCGGGGCTTGCGCTCTCTCTCTGCCCGCATGAGGCAGCATGAAGAAACGGCTGAGCTGTTCATCAAACGGCTTAAAGCGCATCCCCTTGTCTCAAACATTCATGCACCGGAGCTGGACAGCTCTCCCGGATTGATGGGGCGCGCCGGATTGATCTCTGTCGAATTAAGCGATCATGTTGATATTCCGGCCTTTTCAGATGCTTTGAAACTCTTTCGTCTGGGTGTGAGTTGGGGGGGCTTTGAAAGTCTTGTTATTCCGGCTCGTATCGCGCTGGCTCAAGCTGGGGATAAAAATTCTGTCCAGCGATTTGGGGTCTCCCCCAATCTGGTGCGCGTCAATCTTGGTCTGGAGGATCGGGAGGATCTATGGACCGATTTTGAGCAGGCGCTGACCCTTGGAGCGAACAAACTATAGTCGAAAGACTATGTATAACAAAGTGGAGGAACGACATGAAGAAATTACTGGCAACAGCGAGCCTTGCTGCCTTGCTTATGACACCGCAAGCATGGGCCGAAACAACTTTGAAATTTGTAGAGGTGATTACCAGCCCAGAAAGGACGAAAGTTCTTCAAAGCCTTGTTGACCAATATGAAGCAGAAAATTCAGGTGTGAAGGTCGAGATTATCTCCCTTCCATGGGGGCAGGCTTACGAAAAACTGGCAACAATGGTCGCTGGGGGCGATATCCCAGATGTGGTTGAAATGCCCGATACATGGCTTGCTCTTTATGCTGGAGCTGGAAAATTGGCCAGTTTGGAAGAGCGGATTGCCAATTGGGAGCATGGCAAAACGCTGACAGACAAAACACTGGCTGTGGCGCGTCAGGCCGGTGATGCCTATATGATCCCTTATGGTTTCTATTTGCGCGCGATGTTTTATAATAAAAAGCTCCTGGCAGAAGCAGGAGTAGACGGCCCACCTGCCACGATGCAAGACTTTATGGATGCATCGCAAAAGGTGTCAAAACTTCCGGGCAAATCCGGTTATTGTCTGCGTGGTGGCCCGGGCGGCACCAATGGCTGGATCATGATGGCCGCGGCTATGAATGGCTCCAATGAATTTTTCACCAAAGATGGCAAAAGCCGGATCAATGAGCCCGGTTCTGTGGAAGGCATTCAGTTTCTTCTCGATCTCTATCAAAAGAATTATGCCCCCAAAGACAGTGTTAATTGGGGCTTTAATGAGATTGTAGCCGGTTTTTATTCTGGCACATGTGCTTTTCTTGATCAAGATCCCGATGCGTTGATTGCGATTGCAGAGCGGATGCCTGCTGAAGATTTTGCCGTTGTGCCGATGCCAACCGGGCCCTCAGGCCAAGCCTTTCCAACGATTGGCTTCTCTGGTTGGTCTGTGTTTAAGACCACCAAACATCCAGATGAAGCCTGGGGCTTGGTGGCCAAGCTTTCAAGTCCTGATGCGAATGCCACCTGGACCAAGCGGGTGGGGGTGATTCCCATTCACAAAGGAGCGGATCAGGATCCGCACTTTAAAACCGAGCAATTTAAAGACTGGTTCGATACTTTGAATGGCAAACAATATGTCCCAACCATCATGCCAAGCTATCTTGAAGGATGGGGATATTTTGCCAGCACAATCGTAACCGAAAGTGCGCAAGAAGCGCTTTTGGGGCAAAAAACAGCACAAGAGCTGGCTGATGATTGGGCCAAATTCCTCAATGACGAACATGCCAAATGGAAGGCCCAAAAGTGAGAGATAAGGCGTCAGATGGAGCAATGCCCGGATCAGAGCGGGCATACCGGTCATTTTATTGGCGGTATATGGTAGAGCCATATCTCTATCTGACTCCTGCCTTTGTTCTGATCGGGGGAGTGATGATGTTCCCCCTGATCATTGGTATTTCCTATTCTTTCCAGTCCATCGAATTGTTGCGCCCGTTCAATACAGGCTGGATTGGTCTGGAAAATTATCTTGATTTATGGAGCGATCGCAAAGTCTGGCTTGCTCTGGAAAATACTTTTTGGTGGACGTTCCTGTCTATCAGCTTTCAATTCACATTGGGGTTGGGCCTTGCCATGCTGCTCAATACCCATTTTTACGGCAGGCGCTTGTTTCAGGCTTTGGTTTTTCTGCCATGGGCGGTTC
Source organism: Cohaesibacter sp. (assembly GCA_025800145.1). Lineage (GTDB taxonomy): Bacteria > Pseudomonadota > Alphaproteobacteria > Rhizobiales > Cohaesibacteraceae > Cohaesibacter. The sequence goes on along the minus strand of JAOXSH010000025.1, from coordinate 26,400 downwards.
CCACCTTTCTCTCTGCGCTCACTTGGTCTTGGCTGTTTAATCCGGTCATTGGGCCTTTGCCTCACTGGATGGCGGGGTTGGGCATATTGTCTGAGCCTTACAATATTCTGGGGGACCCGGATCTGGCGCTTTGGGGGCCAATTGTTGCCAATATCTGGTTCGGTATTCCTTTCTTTGCCATCACCTTGCTGGCTGCCCTGCAATCCATTCCGTCAGAGCTTTATGAAGCAGCCGCCATTGATGGGGCTTCCCCATGGCAAAGTTTTACCAAGATCACTTTGCCTTTCCTTGCCCCCATGATTGCTATTACGGTGATGCTACGCACCATTTGGATTGCCAATTTTGCCGATCTGATTTTTGTTATGACGGGGGGCGGCCCTGCCAATTCGACCCAGATTGTTAGTTCCTACATCTTTACGACTGCCTTCCGTAAGCTTGATTTTGGCTATGCCTCTGCTATTGCGGTCGCGTTGCTCGTGCTTTTGATGATGTATGCGGTCTTTTTGCTGTGGTTGCGCAAGAAACTGGTTAAAGTGTGAGGTGTTGACATGATGCACCAATCTTTCTTTATCAGATACTTTTTGCACATTGGCAAATATGCGGCTCTCTCTTTCTATCTTGTCTTTGCTCTGTTTCCGCTTTTCTGGCTGCTTAAAATTGCGATAACCCCGGACAAATTGATGTTCTCGGAAGGCACGCGCCTTTGGCCATCCTTGATGACGATAGAGAATTTCTCAATCGTGGTGCTTCAGACAGATTTTGTGGCATATTTTGGCAATTCGTTGATTGTTTCACTGGGCACAGCCCTTGTTACAACCGGGATTGCAGCGGCTACCGGCTATGCCTTTTCGCGCTTTGATTTCGGGGGTAAGCGGATCATTGTGGCGCTTATGCTGATCACACAGATGTTTCCGCTTCTTATGATCATTGCCCCGATTTATAAAATTGTTGCCTCTGTTGGTTTGTTGAATTCTTTGACGTCACTGATCATTGTCTATACGGCCTTCAATATTCCCTTTGCCAGCTTTCTTATGCAGTCTTTCTTTGATGCAATCCCGCGAGAATTGGAAGAAGCGGCAATGGTTGATGGCTGTACCCGCTTTTCAGCCTTGCGCAAAATTATCTTTCCGCTGACATTGCCCGGCCTTGGGGCAACCTTGGGGTTTGTCTTTACGGCTGCCTGGTCGGAATTGCTGTTTGCTTTGATGCTGATCTCCAAAAATGAAACCATGACTTTCCCCGTTGGTCTTTTGACATTTGTGTCAAAATTCTCGGTCGATTGGGGACAGATGATGGCCGCAGGCATTCTGGCTTTAATTCCCAGCTGTTTCTTCTTCATCTTCATTCAACGATATCTCGTGCAAGGCCTGACGGCTGGTGCAGTCAAGGGATAGGAGGCTTCCTATGGCACATCTGAAACTTAACAATGTTGTCAAACGATATGGATCCGTTGAAGTTCTGCGCGATATCAATCTCGACATCAAAGATGGTGAATTTGTTGTGCTGGTCGGCCCGTCCGGTTGTGGCAAGTCGACCCTGTTGCGGATGATTGCCGGTTTGGAGCCAATTTCTGGTGGGGACTTTCTGATTGATGGCAATCGCATGAATGATGTGCCGCCACGCGATCGGGATATTGCGATGGTTTTTCAGTCCTATGCCCTTTATCCGCATATGGATGTGGCGCGCAATATGGGCTTTTCAATGGAGATTCGCAATGCGCCGACACAGGACCGGATTTCACGGATCAGGCAAGCGGCGGAAACGCTTGGGCTAAGTGCCCTGACAAAAAGATTGCCTAAGGCCTTGTCTGGTGGCCAACGTCAGAGGGTTGCCATGGGGCGTGCGATTGTTCGCGACCCTCGTGCTTTTCTGTTTGATGAACCGCTCTCAAATCTTGATGCGGCCTTGCGTGTCGAGATGCGGCTGGAAATTGCCAAGCTTCACCAAAGGCTGAGTGCCACGATGATTTATGTCACTCATGATCAGGTTGAAGCCCTGACATTGGCTGATCGGATCGTTGTGCTCAATGATGGAAATATCCAACAGATTGGCAGCCCTCTTGATCTTTATGAGCGTCCTGCCAATCGCTTCGTTGCCCAATTTATCGGCTCTCCCACCATGAATGTGGTGCCTGTTGAAAGCGACGGCAATAAGATGGTGGTTGGAAAGGCACCTGCTTTTACCTTGCCGCATATACCCAAAGAGGCCGTTCCGACAGAGCTTGGTATCAGGCCAGAGCATTTTCATGTGGTTGACCCTGACAAAGGGCAGTTCAGAGCTGTTGCCGATGTTGTCGAACATCTGGGTTCCGACACCAATATCTATGCCGATGTTGAAGGCATTGGACTGCTCTTGATCCGCAGGCATGGCAATATTCCAGTTCGCAGTGGTGAGACCATCGGGCTTACCATCCAAAAGATCCATGTTCATGCGTTTGATGCCAATGGAATGGCTCTTCGTTTATAGAATATATTCGAAAAAGAGTTCATGCCGTTGGTATTACGCCCTAAACAACTGTTCTTTTGTTCAAAAGGCTCTAGCGATAATCAACCAGCGCTTCGCGCGCAATGATCAGACGTTGGACCTCTGATGTGCCTTCATAAATGGTGGTGATGCGAGCATCGCGGGCAAAGCGCTCCAAAGGATAATCCTGAATATATCCGGCCCCGCCATGCAGCTGCAAAGCTGTATAGGTGGCTCTTTGCGCGGCTTCTGTCGAATAAAGCTTGGCCATGGAGGCCGCTTTGGCAAAGGGCTTGCCTTCATCTTTAAGCCATGCAGCTTGCATCAGCAACAGACGGGCGGCTTCCAGCTCTGTTTCAACATCGGCAATCATCCATTGCAGCCCCTGCATGGTGCCAAGCTTGGTGCCAAATTGTTCGCGCTCCATGATATAGGTTTTCGCCCGATGCATGGCTTCCAAACCAATGCCCAGCGCCAGCGAGCCAATCCCAATGCGCCCACCGGCCAATTCACCAACAGCAATACGAAAACCGTCATTTTCCTTGCCCATCAGCGCAGAGGTAGGCACACGGCACGTTTCAAAATGCACTTCATTGGTGGCAGAGCCATGTTGCCCCATCTTTTTCTCGGCTTTGCCAATCACAAGACCCGGCGCATCAGATGGCACAAGAAAGCAGCTAATGCCTTTGCCTTTGGGGGCCTCTTTGTCGGTAACGGCCCAGACCACAAACACACCGGCAAACTCGGCAGAGGTGATATAAAGCTTTGAGCCATTGAGCACATAAAAGTCACCTTCTTTGACGGCACTGCTTTTCATGCCAGCAGGATCGGACCCGGCTCCGGTCTCAGTCAGACAAAAGCTGCCGGCAGAATAAGTGCCATCGCATAATTTGGGCAGATAGGCGCTTTTTTGTTCGTCCGAGCCAACAGCCTGAATCACTTCCGCCACCATATTGGTGACAGAGGCCGTCACAGCGGTTGAGGCACAGGCTCTTGCCAATTCGGTAATGGCCAGAGAAAAACCAATGGTGCCCGCTTCACTGCCCCCATAATCGCCCGCAACATTCAGACCCATAAAACCATTATGGGACAGCTCTTTGAGATTGTTAAGAAACGCATCGCGACCGTCCCCCTGATCCAGACGATCTGCCAAAGGCTCCAGCCGGTCTGCCGCCAGTTTGGCCGCGACATCGCGGATCATCTCCTGCTCTTCACTCAGCGCAAACTGCATGTTTCTCTCCCAAGCTTGAACCTTTTATAGGCTGAAATTACTAGGGAAAGTTACTAGGCTTTGACGTTTACGTCAAACAATATTTTGGAAGGGAGGATGCACAAATCAGGACGGTTGTGCCTGATGCTTGAGCACTTTTTTGATATATTTGCTGGCAGAGCGATAATGAGAGGCCCCATTGGCTTCTGCCCAACGCCCCAAAGTCCAGTTTCTCATCCAGGGATAAAGCTTGGCCGTATAAAGCATTTGATCGTCGCTGGCTTGCAGAAAAGACAGAAGCTTGTCATGGCCTGCGCGAAAATCAGCAAGAATGTCTTGCCAGCTTTGTGAGCGGGAGGCCTCAATCACACCTGCATTATAGGCTTTAAGCTGGTTCCATTTATAGCCCGGAGCAGGGGTCTGTATATCCTCGCCCGCAAGCCCTGCCTCATACCAAACAAAGAAAAGATCAAGCCAATGGGCGCGATGGGCAATGGTATCTTTGATCGATTGCTGATCGTCTGGTTCCAGATAAAGCGCTTGAGCGTCACAAATGCTGTCAAGCAAGAGATCAAGTTTGGCAAATTCTGTCTCGGTAACCGCAATCAAATCGATTTTGTTTTTGGCAGGCATAGCATAATCTCGTTTTGCAATCGATGATGGAAACCATAACAAAATAACACAGATATGAGCTGATCTGCCTCAAATCAGCCCATATAGCGCACAAAAGTCAGCTTGCTGTCGCCATAGGCGCGGCTTTCCAGCTCTTCAAATCCGTTTGGAATGGACAGATTTGCTTTCGCATCTTCCTCCCAAATGCAAAGCGCATTCTCGACCAGCCATCCACCATATGCAGCACTGGCAAGTGCAGCTTCTCCAAGAGATTTGCGATAAGGCGGATCCAGAAAAACCAGCGTGAAAGGCGCAATGGTGCCAGCCTCTCCAAGCTTTGTGGCATCGCGGCGCAGAATTTTGGCAACGCCGTTCAAGCCCAGCGCTTCCATATTGGAGCGGATCAGCCCCCGGCCTTCTGTGCCCTCTTCAACAAAGGTAACATGAGCTGCTCCACGTGATAACGCCTCGCAGCCAAGCGCGCCAGTGCCAGCAAACAAATCCAGAATGCGCGCGTCTTCACAGGCATGATCATAGCCATGTGCCAGAATATTGAACAGCGTTTCCCGAACCCTGTCTGTGGTTGGACGAATGGAATTGGATTTGGGCGTTGCCAAAGCTTTGCCTTTGAAACGTCCCCCTACAATACGCATAATGATGGCCCTTAATGTGAAGTCTGGATCTGCATAAAAAGAAACCCGCTCTGAGGCAAGCCCAGAGCGGGTGGAGCATGACAAGTACCAATCTAGCGCTCGCGCCGTGGCCGAGAGCCAGACGGCCCGCGTGACGAATCATCGGACTTATAAGGCTTTTTGCGACCGCGTTTCTCAATACGGGCATTGGGATCCAGCAAATCGGTTTTATGGGGCTTGCCGCCAACACGGCGTGTATGTTTGCCGCTTACCTTTTTGCCATCGGCTCCCTCTTCACGAAAGATGAAGTTGGTCCGCTTGGGCGCGGTTGGATCAAAAGGCTTGCGTTCAGCATATTTGCTGTCGCGGGCGTCAAAATCGCGTCCCTTACCATCACGGTCCCGATCACGATCTCGACCAAAATCCTTGCCGCGATCATCAAAATCACGCTTGCGATCATCCCGGCGCTCTTTGCCTTGGGAAAAAGCACGAGCCCCTTCCTTGGCAGACATATAGCCGCCTTTGGCGCCACCGCTAGAGCCTTTGCGCTCTTTCTTTTCCTTGGCTTTCGGCGCTTCTTTTGGCATTTCAGTCAGGATCGGGGCATCAAAATCAGCACCAGATTCCACCACAAGACGCTCGCCCAATTGGTCGCGCAACACACGGCCACGCACTTCATTGGCCACGCCTTCTTCCAGATCAAGCAATTGGAAGGGACCATAAGACACACGGATCAGACGGTTCACATCAAGCCCCAAATGGCCCAGCACCTTCTTCACTTCCCGATTCTTGCCTTCACGCAAGGCAACGGTGATCCAGACATTGTCGCCCTGTTCGCGTTCCAGCTGCGCATCAATAGCGCCATAGAGAACACCATCCAAGGCCACACCATCGGCCAATGTATCCAGCTGTTCCTGAGTGACTTTGCCATAGGCCCGTACACGATAGCGACGCAACCAGCCGGTCGATGGCAATTCCAGCACACGGGCCAGCCCACCATCATTGGTCAGCAGCAATAAGCCCTCGGTATTGATATCCAAACGGCCAACGGTGATCACACGCGGCAGGCCTTCGGGCAGTTTTTCAAAGACGGTCGTCCGCCCTTCTGGGTCAGAGGTTGTGGTCACCAAACCGCGAGGCTTGTGATACAGCCACAGACGAGTGCGTTCGCGCACGGGCAGGGGTTCGCCGTCAATACTGACTTTATCATGAGCTTTGATATTGATAGCAGGGCTATCCAGCACAGAACCATTGACGCTGACGCGCCCGGCCTTGATCCAGTCTTCGGCATCGCGGCGCGAGCAAAGTCCGGCGCGGGCCATGATTTTGGCAATGCGCTCGCCCTCTTCCAGAGCACGGGTGGGTGGGGTATAGCTTGGCCCTTTGGCCTTGTCAGATGCGCCTTTGCCTGTCGCCTCAATGCGGTTTGGCCCCGGATTTTCGCGACGTTTAAAGGGTTTTTTATCGCCATAATTGCGATCATCCCGGCGATCTGAGCGATCCCGGCGAGGACCACGGCCACGCTCATCAGAGTGTTTGCGATCCTCAAAACGGCCGCGTCCTTCAAAGCGATCCCGCCCTTCCGAACGATCACGCCCCTCAAAACGGTCCCGTCCTTCATAGCGACCCCGTCTTTCAGACTGATCTCTATCACCAAATTTGCGTTTTTTGTTAAACTCGCTGCGCTGGCCGCGTTCACCGCGGGTGATTTCGCGCTCTTCGCGGTTTGGCTTGCGGGCATCACTGCGCGGAGACCAATTGTCACCATCGCGCTTGCCACCATTGCGCCAGCCACCATCGCGTCGCTCGTCATCACGCGGGCCGCGACTGCGCCGATCGTCATCCGAACGGTCCCGTCTTGGGCCCGATTTATAGGATCCAGACTTGTGGGGACCTGATTTATGACCACCATCTTTAAAAGACTTGCCTTTAAAGCCGCCTTTTTTAAAACCATCTTTGCCAGATTTCCCCGCACCATCGCGGTTGCCTGACGTGAATTTACGGGCGCCATCGCGGCGCGCGTTTTCGGAACCCTCTGGCGACCTCGCGTCGGCAGAACGGCGTCCCTTGTGAGCAGATTTACGTTCCATAGCGACAGCCTTTATCAAATAGGCTATCAAAAGGCGAGAAAAATCGGCAAAGGGAGACAATCTGCATATGAGCTATGCAAAAAATGCAGGCCACAGGCATCAAAATCCCCAGCCCATCGCCAAGGATTATATGCAAGAAGCACTGATCGAGGCGCAAAAGGCAGGCAAACGCGGCGAAGTGCCCATTGGCGCGGTTTTGGTGCATCAAGGGGCCATCCTTGCCCGCGCAGGCAATCGTACCATTGAATTGCATGACCCCTCCGCTCATGCTGAAATTCTGGTCATTCGTGAGGCCTGCCAAAAACTGCAAAGCCAGCGTCTGCCCGATTGCGATCTCTATGTCACCCTCGAACCATGCCCCATGTGCGCCGCCGCCATTTCCTTTGCCCGCATCCGCCGCCTCTATTTTGGTGCAGCGGATATCAAGGGCGGAGCCGTTGAAAATGGCCCTTGTCTCTATCATCAGCCAATCTGCCATCACGCCCCGGAGGTATATTCTGGATTTCGTGAAAGCCAGTGCGCGCATATTTTGCGGGATTTTTTCAAGCAAAGACGCGGCGAGAGCGGGACATAACAAGGCATTTGGCTGGGCTGATAATGATCTGACCAAAACTAAAAGTTGCAAATATATCTATTTCCACGCATAATATCTTCCTTAAAACTTGGTTAAGGAGGAGGAAATGAGTGCGATAACACGTGTTTTAGCAGGAGCATTGGGCGGACTGATCGCGACAGCTTCCAAAATACTGGCGATGGATATTGGCCAGCTGGACGCCTTTTTGATGAGCGGAGATTTTGAAGCCGCAAGTCAATTGCGCGTCACCCTTTACATTATTTGTCCTATTCTTGTTTTTCTGGGCGCTGCGCTGGCTTGGGCCTCGCGAGAAACAAAACCCATGACATTGCTTTCCATTGGATGCGCGGCACCAGCCTTGATCGCGCCTTGGACAACCGGCAATCTGGCAGGCCAACCTTCAGGGGGGCAGGCATGGAATGGTCCAGCCATTGTCTCTTCTGCCTATGCGCAGGAGAGCGCAGATCAAATAACGCAAGACACCGGCAAAGTTTCGGCATTCCAATATCTCTTTGGTCTGAAAGATGAGTCAGATTTGCGCTATTGGGTGATCGTTGGCTCTTACAAGGATTTGCAAAAGGCATATGACTATCGTGATGTGCTCAATGAAGCAGATCCAACAATCAAGGCCTTTGTTGGCAAACAAAAGCCGGGAAATCCCTATTATCCCATCATAGTCGGCGGTGAACAGGCCTTCTTGCCGATTGATGAAGCAAAAGCATTAAAGGAAAAAGCCCAAACCATTCCCATTGTTCCGGGCGATGTATATTTATCAAATTATGCAGGGCGATTGCCACAACCCGCTGTGCAATAATAACAATTACTATTCATAAACTGATAGGGGCATTTTATAGTTTGAAAGTGCCCCTAAATACCTGCAGACCATTTTTCCCATAAAACCAAAGACGACTTGCAGACAAGCGAAAGGATGATCACTATCATCTTGGTTTGGCGTGAGTTCGAAATATGTCCTCAGCCTAGATCCATCCCGCCACCTATTTCTGATTATCCTGCCGATTATCGAATGAGACAAGCATGACCAGTCCTGGCGCTTATACTGCTTTAAAAGATATGTTTCCCGGTTTTGCCGCCAAAAAGATCAAATTGGCGGATCAGGACATTTTTGTGCGCATGGCAGGCGAGGGGCCTGCGCTCTTGCTGATCCATGGCTATCCGCAAAATCATGTTTGCTGGCACACAATAGCCGCCAAATTAGCCGAGTATTTCACGGTTATCCTGCCCGATTTACCCGGTTATGGTTATAGCGCGCCTCCGAAAGACCATCCAGGTGGCCTCAATCATTCCAAGCGCGCCATGGCACAAAATCTGGTTCAGTTGATGCAGGCTTTGGGCCATGAAACGTTCAAAGTGGTTGGCCATGACAGGGGCGGCAGAGTGGCCTATCGCATGGCGCTGGACCATCCGCAAAGGGTTAGCAAACTGGTCTGTCTTGATATTCTGACCACCTATGACATGTGGCACCAAGTGACCGCCGCCAAGGCCGTTAGCGCTTATCATTGGCAATTTTTGGCCCAACCCTATCCTTTGCCTGAAACATTGATTATGGCAGATCCCGCCTATTATCTGGAGCATACCATTGCATCTTGGGCAAAAAATCGCGACTTAAGCGCCTTTGACCCTGACGCCATAGCCCATTATCGCGCCACCTTTGCCACAAGGCAGCAGGTGCATAATGCCTGTCAGGATTATCGGGCGGGCTGGAGCATTGATCGTGACCATGATGAGCAGGATTTGCAAGCAGGCCGCAAGATCAAGGCACCCACTCAAATTATATCCGGCCCGGCCAGCGCCACCTCGGACGCCAACGCCCAACAAAATTTGTGGGAACAATGGTGCGAAAGTGTGCAATGTTACACCGTGCCCGCTGGACATTTTGTCGCCGAAGAAGCGCCAGAAGAAACCTTGACCCTATTGGTGCCTTTCCTGACAAAAGATTGATACCAACGGCCTGAAAGATTACCCCATAAGATGCTTTGAAATGGCTCACTGAGAGCGTTATCTTTCTAGGGCGCGCCTCATTGAATTGTCTTGACAATTCAATGCAAAAGGTTCGCATCAAACTAGGGCGCGCCTCATTGAATTGTCTTGACAATTCAATGCAAAAGGTTCGCATCAAAAAAGAAAATGCCCCGGCATTGTCCGATCGAGCCGACGTCTTGCCAGTAAATCATTTCAAGGCATCCTATGGGTCAATCTTTCATGCCGTTGGTATTATCTGATCTGGTGACAGATATCAGGCGTATCATTTCTACAGACTGGCAGGAGGGTTTATCATGACGCAGGACATTGGCAATCGTTTGTTTGAGCAATTTGAGCGTGCGGTTCTTGAGCATGGTTGGGCGCATATATCCTGTGCGCGCATTGCGCATGATGCCGACATTGAGCTGGCAGAAGCCTATCGTCATTATCCCAGCCGCTTTTCTTATGTCAGCGCTTTGATCCGCCGTATTGATGCGGCGATGTTGGAGGATTTTGACGCGGATTTGGCGGATGAGCCTGCGCGCGAGCGCCTGTTTGATGTCTTGATGGGGCGTTTTGATGCGATGCAGCCGCACAGGCCCTTGATTGTGGCGCTCTCCAAAGCGGCGCGCTATGACCCCAAGCTTGCGTTGCATTTGTGTGCCTTGTCGGCGCTGAGTGCAGAATGGATCATGGATATGGCGCATATTTCCTCTGCCGGGGTGATGGGCCAACTTCGCAACAAAGGGGCTTTGCTTGCCTATGGTCGTGCTTTTTCCTGCTGGCTTGAGGATGACAGCGAGGATATGGCCAAGACCATGGCTGTTTTGGATAAGGTCTTGAAGCGGGGGGAGCGGACTTTGCGCAAAACAGAAAAGCTGTTTTGTGGGTTGAAGCGTTTGAGCCGTTGCTCTTGCCGATCCAAATCCTCTTGTGGTTGCTCTACCAAAAAAGACGAAATGTCTGCCCCTCGTGAGCCTGTTGTGGATGAAGGGGGAGAGCTTGCGCCTGCATCTTGAGGTTTTTGATGCTTTTTCGGATCATGCCTTCCTATCGCACTTTATGAATGTATGTGCCGGGAGGAGATGATGGCCGAGATTAGTTTTGATGACTTTCTCAAAGTTGATATTCGTGCAGGCACCATTGTGGAGGCGCAAGAGTTTGCGCAAGCCAGAAAGCCTGCCTATAAGCTGAAAATTGATTTTGGGGATGAGATTGGCATCAAGAAAAGCTCTGCCCAGATCACCGTGCATTATTCCTGTAAGGATTTGGTCGGGCGGCAAGTCATGGCCGTGGTGAATTTTCCCCCTCGTCAGATTGGCCCTTTCATGTCTGAGGTTTTGACCTTGGGCTATAGCGATGAGAATGGCGATATTGTGCTCTCAGCGCTGGAGCGCCCTGTGCCCAATGGATCGCGCCTTCATTGATGAGTCCTGAGCCTAAACAGGAATGCGCAATGTTGCACGCAAGCCGCCCTTTGGGCTGTCGCATAATTTGATGTCGCCCCCATGACCGCGGGCAATATCGCGGGCAATGGCAAGACCAAGGCCGGTGCTTGAAATGTCCTGATTGCGGGCCGTATCCAGCCGATAAAAGGGCTTGAAGACCGTTTCCCATGCCTCTTGCGGGATGCCGGGTCCATCGTCGTCAATGGTGATGGTCCACCAATTGGTGCTTTGCTCGGACTGGACTTTGACAAGATTGCCATAGCGCAGGGCATTGCTGATCAAATTGGTCAGGCAGCGTTTCATGGTTTGGGGGCGAATGGCAACATTGGTTTGGCCTATATGGCTGACATCCAGCTCTTTGCCCGATCGCGTGGCGTCGTTGCTCAATTCGGCCAACAGATCGGGAATGGCGATGGTGGCGGATTTTTCCGCAGACACTCCCCTTGCAAAGGCAAGATAGTCTTCCAGCATATGCTGCATTTCGTCGACATCGCGCTGCATGTCGCGGGCTTCTGGTTCATCTTCAAACAGGGCCAATTGCAATTTGAAGCGGGTCAGCACTGTGCGCAAATCGTGGGAGACCCCGGCCAGCATGGTGGTGCGTTGTTCAATCTGGCGTTCGATCCGTCTTTTCATTTCCAGAAAAGCATGGGCGGCCTGACGCACTTCGCGCGCACCGGTGGGGCGGAAATTGGCGATTTCCTGACCTTTACCAAATTGTTCGGCAGCAGAGGCGAGGCGCTGAATGGGGCGGATCTGATTGCGCAAAAACAGGATGGCAACGATCAGCAGCACCAAAGACGTGCCCAGCATCCAGATGAGAAAGATATGGGAATTGGAGGCATAAGTCTGGTTGCGGCGGGTGAAAACGCGCAAGGTTGCGGTGTCCAGCTTGATGCGTACTTCGACCAGATTGGATCTGCCCACTGTGTCGATCCAGAAGGGTTTGCCGATCTGGCTGGTGATTTTTTGCGATAAGGCGCGATCCAGCAAGCTGAAAAAAGGCTTGGGGCCGGGAGGGGGCAAAGGGCCAGCGGGCAGCAGGGCAACATTCAGATCCATCTGGTTTTTGGCAATCTGGATGATGGTTTGATGGTCCTGATCTTGTGGATAATGTTCAATCACTGCAATGATGGCGGCAATATCACGGGTGACGGCTTCTGACAGGCGGTTGGTGACGGTTTGCCAATGGCGCTCCATGAAGACGAAAGCCAGAACAGATTGCAAAATCACCATTGGCGCAACAATGATGATAAGAGAGCGGCCATAGAGGCCTTTGGGCATCATACGGGCGATGAAACGGGCAAATTTTCGCCAAATCTGGCGGATGGTCAGCAAAAAGTGCAGGATTTTTGCCATCACAGATAAGCTGTCATTGTCTGTTGACGCTTTCCTGCTTTGCGTTTCATGTCCGTGTTTGCTGTTCATAGCTACCGTTTGAGTCCTGAGCCTAATCAGTCAGGAGACGATAGCCAATACCACGGATTGTTTGCAAGTAAATCGGATTGGATGGGTCTGGTTCGATTTTGCGGCGCAAGCGGTTGATCTGCACATCAACCGTGCGCTCGCCCGTGCCATCATCCCCGGCCAGAGCGGTGCGGGTGACCGTTGCGCCGGGCTGGGCGGCGAACAGGGCCAGCAATTCGCGTTCGCGGTCGGTCAGGCGGATGATGTCATTGCCGCAGAGCAGCTCTTGACGGTCCAGTTTGAACTGGAACGGGCCAAAGGAGACTTCGTCAATGGTTGTTGCCTTGTTGGCCATATGGTGTTTGAGGATGTTTTGAATGCGCAGCAGCAATTCGCGTGGCTCAAAGGGTTTGGCCAGATAATCGTCGACGCCAATTTCCAGTCCCTGAATGCGGCTTTCGCTCTCTGCCCTTGCGGTGAGCATTAGAATGGGAATGGTGTCTTGCGGCGTGTGTGTCTGCTTGCGCAAGGAGGTGGCAAAGTCCATGCCGCTTTCTCCGGGCATCATCACATCAAGAATCAAAAGATCAAAAGACAGGCCCTGCATGGTTTTGCGTGCTTCTGCGGCATTTTGGGCGGTGGAAACGCGAAAGCCATTGTTGGTGAGGTATTTTTGCAAAAGAGAGCGGATGCGGCTGTCATCGTCAATCACCAGCAGATGCTGGGCATTGTCTGGCAGGGTTTTTGTTGGGGCCATGATGATGTTGCCTATTTTGGGGTGGCCTAATTTTGGGGTGGCCTGTGTCGTCTGGTGACTTGAGCCTAGGCTCAGGAGACATTAATTTAGCCTATTCTGTTTATCTTGAAGTATTCAGATAGAAGAACCAAGAGCAAAATAAGGGTGGTTCCCGGCTTAAAGCTCTTGGTTCGATATATGGATGCTTCAAGATAACCCCGAAGGGCGAGGGCATTTTTGCGCAATGACTGCTTCATAAAATCTTGAAAATGAACCACATTGTCGCGATTTTCTTCCTTGTCCTTGCGCAAAACTGCTCTCGCAGAATGTGCCAAATTAATGGATCCTGAGCCTAGCACGCTTTATGCCCGTGCTGTCAAAGCACGAAAGCTTTCTGTTTCTTACAAACTGGCGTTGGGCTTTGGGGATGTGTCATTCAATTGGCGCACCAATGGGCGATCATCCTGCTCTATCAGCGAATAGAGAAAGGCTTTGGCTGTTTCCTTGGTCTGGTCGGGCAGGGTGGTAAGGGCCTGATCAATGCGTTTTGCCTGACAATGGGAGAGTTGCAAGGCCAGCTCGCGACCTTTTTGCGTTGGAAAAAGCAAGCGTTGGCGTCGATCTGTGGGGCCGGTTTGCTGGGCGATATAGCCATCCTTGATCAATTGTTTGAGCACCCTTGCCAGACTTTGTTTGGTGATTTTGAGAATTTCCAGCAAATGGGCAACCGGGATGCCGGGTTTGCGATTGACGAAATGCAAAACCCGGTGATGGGCGCGGCCATAGCCAATGCCTGCCAGCATGGAATCGGGATCTGCAACAAAATCGCGATAGGCGAAGAAAAGCAGCTCTATGATTTCAAAAGAAATCCCGTCTTTCTCTGACATGGGAAAGGTGATCCTATCGATATTTTGATCGGGGTCGTTCTCTGTCATTGCCATGCTTTATGAACTTAGACCTTAAATTTTGGACCTTCACTGTATGAGAGCCTGATTTAGACGTCCTGAACCAGCCCTCTCCCGCTCCCAACCACCCGTTATGGTCCCCTCATGGGCGGTTGGGAGGGGGAGAGGGCTGGAGATGCAGCCTAAAAGTCTCATAACGAGACTTTTAAATCGGGCACTGAGTCCTCAGCCTAGCGGCTTGTGCTTTTTATGGGAATGATTTTTCCTGGCTTTTTTGAAATAAACGTGAATCTGTATGCCCCACTTGTGAGCAAGGGCTTATGGGTCAAAAAAATATGTCAGCATTATTGACTTATTTGGGTTTGTTTGTTACTTATTTCGAGCTTTTACGAAAGGAATGCAAAAATTCTATTGGATTTCTTGCGCTTTCATAAAAGTCTTGTTTTGTTTTCTAGCTGGCATGATCATAGCCTTTGCTATGGTTTGTGCCGCTTTTGCCCTTTGAACACAGGGGCTGCTGTACCAGGAGAGAGAAAATGGCTGGACCATCATTTGATCAGCGTGAAGGACATATTTGGTACAATGGCGAGTATGTGGACTGGAAAGATGCAAAATTGCATGTTCTGTCTCATGGCTTGCATTATGCCTCGTCTGTGTTTGAAGGTGTGCGCGCCTATGGCGGTAAAATTTTCAAACTCGAAGAACATACCGAGCGCCTTTATAAATCGGCTGAACTGCTTGGCTTTGACATTCCCTATAGCCAAGAAGAGCTGAACCGCGTTCAGGTTGAGATTTTGGAAAAAGAAGGGCTGACCGACGCTTATTTGCGTCCGGTTGCTTGGCGCGGGTCAGAGATGATGGGCATTTCGGCGCAGTCCAATACAATCAATGTTGCTGTTGCTGCATGGGAATGGCCGTCTTATTTCTCGCCCGAAGATCGGTTGAAAGGCCTGCGTCTGAAAACGGCTGATTGGCGTCGCCCGGATCCGCGCACCATTCCTTGCGTTGCCAAGGCCGCCGGTCTTTACATGATTTGTACGCTCTCCAAACATAAAGTGGAGAAAGAGGGCTATAATGACGCCATGATGCTGGATTTTGAGGGCTATGTTGCCGAGGCAACGGGGGCCAATATTTTCTTCATCAAGGATGGGGCCATCCATACCCCGACGCCGGATTGCTTTTTGAACGGGATCACACGCCAGACGGTGGTTGATCTGGCCAAGCGTCGCGGTATTGAAGTGATTGAGCGCAAAATCCGTCCCGAAGAATTGGGCGATTTTGAAGAATGTTTCCTGACAGGGACTGCCGTTGAGGTAACGCCGGTTGCCTCAATCGATGCCTATCATTTCACGCCGGGCGACATCACCAAAGCCTTGATGGATGATTATACAGCAGAGGTGAACCCGTCAGCA
This sequence comes from Cohaesibacter sp., assembly GCA_025800145.1. Classification (GTDB taxonomy): domain Bacteria; phylum Pseudomonadota; class Alphaproteobacteria; order Rhizobiales; family Cohaesibacteraceae; genus Cohaesibacter. The sequence continues at coordinate 10,931 of JAOXSH010000025.1, read as the reverse complement.
GTTGCCGCAGAATAAGAGGCTGTATAAGAGATCGGATTTTACGATAAAAAGCCGCTTTCCCTTTGGGTTAGCGGCTTTTTGTTGATTTGAAATCAGGCTCTTATAGGCGCCAACGCTCCAGTGCCGCATCGTCCTTGTCTTTGGCCTCTACCCAGCCGCTATCGCCTTTTTCCAGTCTTTCTTTTTTCCAGAAAGGGGCGCGGGTTTTGAGAAAATCCATGATAAATTGCGCTGCTTCAAAGGCCGCTTGCCGATGGGAGGAGGCGGTGATGACCAGCACGATCCGGTCGCCGGGTTTTAGCGTGCCAAAGCGATGGAGGATGCGTGTGCCGTTCAGGGGCCAGCGTTTGTTGGCTTCTTGTTCGATGCGCTCCAGCTCTGCTTGTGCCATGGCTGGATAATGTTCCAGCGTCATATCAAGAATGCGCTCATCTTTTACCATATCGCGCACCAACCCGGTGAAGGTTACCACGGCCCCGATGTTGGTATCGCCTTTGCTCAGCGCATCCATTTCGGTTGAGATGTCGAAATCGCCTGTTTGCAAACTGACTGTCATGTGATCTGTGGCTCTATTTATGCGTCTATGTCTTACCCGCCGGTCATGGGCGGGAAGAAGGCAATTTCGCTTGCGCCTTCGATCGGGTCGTCCCGCTCGGCGTGAAACTGATCCAGAGCGACCCTTATGGTGTCGGCATCTGCAAAAGCTCCTTCATAGATTTCATCGCGATTTTGCTGCCATGTCAGAAGGTCTTGCACGGTTTTGATTGTGTCCGGCAGGGTGATGTCTTCTTCTTCTATGCCAAGGCGTTCCCTGATCCAGGCGAAATAGATCAATTTCATGAGCTGGTCCTTTTCTTATCACTCCTTTGAAAGGCTTCGTTAAGTTTAGACCATTTTCACAACGCTTGTCTTGAGATTAGGACGTAAACTCACAAATCTGGTGTATTTGGCGCTTAAATGGCCCGATATCGCGCGAAAAAGTGTGCAGGATGGGCTGGTTGCCCATTCAAACGCTCTTTTTTGCACCTTGCCGTCCACCAACCCAAATGCATCACATTTATGAGTCTACGTCCTAATCATCCAGCAAATAATGAATGCCTGCCCGGAAATAATCATAGCCGGTATAAAGGGTCAGCAGGGCAGAAATCCATAACAGGGTCAGGCCGATTTCGGTATTGAAGGGCAGCACCTTGTCGCCCGCAGGGCCTGCCAGCAAAAAGCCAAGGGCGACCAGCTGGGCGGTGGTTTTCCATTTGGCAAGGCGGGTGACGGGAACACTGACCTGCAATTCAGCCAAAAATTCGCGCAAGCCTGAGACAAGAATTTCGCGGCACAGGATGATGACCCCTGCCCAAAGGTGAAAGTCTTTTAAGGTGTCGGCGGCGGCCAGCATTAAAATGGAAATGGAGACCAGCAATTTGTCGGCGATTGGGTCGAGCATTCTGCCCAAAGCAGACTGAACATTGAGAATGCGGGCCAGATATCCGTCGAAAAAATCGGTGATGGCGGCAGCGGCAAAAATACCAAGCGCTGTCCAGCGGGCGGTGTCTGAGTCTGGCCAAAGCATACAGATCACCAGAGCAGGAACTGCCACAATGCGGCCATAGGTCAGGATGTTTGGCAGGCTGAAGGTGGTTGATTTTTTCATCAGGACGTAAACTCATAAATGTGCTGCTTTTCTTCAAAGCATGATCTATGGATCAGGTCAATGCGACTTGTTACAGGCTCTTGGACGGAGCTGTTTTTTATCAAAGGCTTTGTATAACTTATTGTTATCTTCTGATTGGGATTGGGCAGAGATCAGTCATTTTGGAAAAAGGCGTGAATGGTGCGGGCCATTTGATCAGAAATGCCCTCTACAGCCAGCAAGTCTGACAGGGCTGCATTGGTGACCGCTTTTGCGGTGCCAAAATGGTGCAAAAGGGCGCGTTTTCGGGCCGGGCCAATGCCTGGGATATCATCAAGGCCGGTTTTGCTGATCTGGTTGGAGCGGCGGGTGCGATGACTGCCGATGGCATAGCGGTGGGCCTCATCGCGCAGGCGTTGGATATAATAGAGAACAGGGTCGCGTAAGGGTAGCATGAAGCTGTCGCGTCCGGGCATGAAGAATTTTTCTCGTCCTGCATCCCTGTCCGGTCCTTTGGCGACGCCGACCAGCGGCACATCCTCAATGCCAAGCTCGGCCAATGTCTCTTTGACGGCATTCAGCTGGCCAAGGCCGCCATCAATCAACAACAGATCGGGCCATGGGGGGGCATCGTTGGCGGGGGACAGATCCGGGTTTGTTTCTTCGCTTTGTTGGTTTGGACGGGGGCCATTTTCCTTGAGCAGGCGCGAGAAACGGCGGGTCATGACTTCGCGCATCATGCCGTAATCATCGCCGGGGGTGATGCTGTCTGACTTGATATTGAATTTGCGATATTGGTTTTTCATGAAGCCTTCAGGGCCTGCCACAATCATACCGCCGACGGCATTGGTGCCTTGAATATGGCTGTTGTCATAGACTTCGATGCGGTTGGGGGGCGTTGGCAAATCCAGAATGTCTGCCAATCCCTGCAAGAGCTTTTGTTGTGAGGCGGTTTCTGCCAGACGCCGCCCCAATGCCTCGCGGGCATTGGTCAGGGCCTGTTCGACCAGCTCCTTTTTTTCGCCGCGCCGGGGTTTGAGCAATTGTACTTTGAACTCGGAACGGGAGGTGAGGGCCTCGCTGATCAAGTCCTGTTCGGGCAAATCATGGGAGACAAGAATTTGCCGGGGGATGGGCTTGTTGTCGTAAAATTGCACCAGAAAGGGGCTGAGAATATCGACTTCATCCAGACTTTTGTCAGCCCGCGGGAAATAGGCCCGGTTGCCCCAATTTTGCCCGGTGCGGAAGAAGAAAACCTGAATGCATGTCTGGCCGCCTTGCTGATGGCAGGCAAAGATATCGGCCTCTTGCAGGCTTTGGGGGTTGATGCCCTGATGGGACTGGATCTGGGTGAGGGCGGCAATGCGATCGCGCAAAATGGCGGCGCGCTCAAAATCCAGCTCGTCAGAGGCAACTTGCATCTGATCGGCCATTTCCTTTTGCAGATCCTGACTTCTGCCTGAGAGGAATTGGTGGGCCTGTTGTACCAGTTCTGCATAATCGGGCAGGGAAATTTCTCCGGTGCAGGGGCCAGAGCAGCGTTTGATTTGATATTGCAGGCAAGGGCGGGTGCGGCTGTCATACATGGAGTCGGTGCAGGTGCGCAGCAAAAAGGCCTTTTCCAGCGTATGGATGGTTTTGTTGACGGCTCCGGCAGAGGCAAAGGGACCATAATATTTTGCATCGCGTTTGCGGGCGCCGCGATGTTTGGCAATTTGTGGGGCCGGATGATCCTTGCCAATGACGATATAGGGAAAGCTTTTGTCATCACGCAGGAGCACGTTGAAACGCGGCTTCAAACGCTTGATCAGATTGGCTTCCAGCAACAGGGCTTCGGTTTCTGTTGCTGTATTGACACATTCCATCGAAGCGGTGAGATGGATCATCCGCAAGATCCGGTTGCTCTGATTGCCATGGCGGGCATAATTTGAGACGCGGCGCTTGAGATTGCGTGCCTTGCCGACATAAAGCACCGTGTCTTGCGCATCCAGCATACGATAGACGCCGGGCGTGTTTGGCAAGTGGCGCACAAAATCGGCAATCACGCCAAAGCCGGTTGGTTTTGGCTCTGTTGCTGTGTCTTGATTGCTTTGGATATTGTCAGGCTGCTCGCTCATGTCACCAGTTTATGCGGGATTTGACAGACAGAAAAGGTGAAATGCAGCCGGTTTTTTCCGGCTGCCTTCACATCAGAGTGATCTGACTTTTAAATCAGTCCCTTATGCCGTTGGTCCTAATGCTCAAAGACCAGTATGATATAGGCGGCATAGGCCATGAGCATGGCAATGCCGCGTATTTTGGTTAGTTGCATACAATAGAGAGCAACAGGCAGCATCAGCGCCGAACTTGCCAGCATGACCCAGAGATCAAATTCCAGAATTTCCTCTGGCACGGGAATGTCAATCACCGTTGCTGTGACGCCCATAATGGCCAGAATGTTGAAAATGTTGGAGCCGACCACATTGCCGATTGCCACAGCGGATTGATTGCGGATGGCGGCGACCATTGTGGTGACCAGTTCGGGCAGGGATGTGCCAATGGCGACAATGGTCAGGCCGATGGCTGCTTCAGAAACGCCCCATGTGCGGGCAATGCTGCTGGCCCCTTCAATGGTGAAATGTCCGCCAATTGGCAGGCCGATCATGCCAACAATGGTGAACAGGATGGCCAGTCCCAGATTTTTGGGGGCTTCTTCCAGCAAATCCTCATCCAGCAAATCGCTGCCCTGGCTGTTTTGGGTGCGGCGGGAGGTCCAGACGGTCCATGACAGGAAGAAGGCAAGCAAGGCCAGAAGAATGACGCCTGCGGTGATATCCAGTACGCCTTGCCAGCACAGGGCGGTGAAAATGATAGAGACTGCCATCATGAAGACGGTGGATGAGCGGGTGCCACTTTCGGAACATTGGGTGACACGGATCAGGGCGGGCATACCCAAAACCAGCAAGACATTGGCGATGTTGGAGCCAACCACATTGCCTATGGCAATGCCGGGGGCGTCTTCAAAGGCGGCATTTAGCGAAATGATCAGCTCTGGGGCGGACGTGCCAAAGGAGACAATGGTCAGGCCAATGATCAAAGGGGGAATGCCAAAACGGGTGGCAAGGGCAATGGCACCTCTTACAAGAAGATCGCCTGCCACAAGCAACAGCACGAGCCCGCCAATCAAACTAAAATACATGAGCATGTGTCAGCACTGGTCCATTTTTCACTGGTTTTGGGCAGACAAGCTGGTTTGTCATCCGCCATGCCTTGAGTTTTATGCCTTGAGTCTTGCCCTTATATAGGGGGTTGGGCAGAGCTTTGAAACCGTTGTTGCACGGCATCCGCAGATTAAATTGAAAAATAGCAGACTTTGTGCTGATCACCAAAGTCTGCTGTTTTTGTTCAATCTCCGTCGAGCATGTCGCCAATGCCGCCAAGGATTGAGCCTTCGCCCTGTCGTGCGCCGCCGCCTTGTGGCATGGACATATACATGCGGCCTGCAAGGCGTGAGAAAGGCAGGGACTGAAGCCAGACTTTGCCGGGGCCTCTGAGTTTGGCGAAAAAGACCCCTTCGCCGCCAAAAATCATGCTTTTGACCGAGCCTGCCTGCACCAGATCGAAATCGACCCCGGCGGTATAGGCTGCGATACAGCCTGTATCGACATGAAGCTCTTCGCCTGCCGCCAGCTCTTTTTCGATGATGGTGCCACCTGCATGAATGAAGGCCCAGCCGTCGCCGTCCAGTTTTTGCATGATGAAGCCTTCGCCACCGAACAGACCGGTCATGACGCGCTGCTGGATGTGAATGCCGATAGAAACGCCTTTGGCCGCCGCCAGAAAGCTGTCTTTTTGAGCGATGATGGTGCCGCCAAATTCATCCAGCTTCAAAGGCACGATATGACCGGCATAGGGGGCGGCAAAGGCCACTCGCACTTTGCCTGTGCCGGTATGGGTGAAGACGGTTGTGAAAAGGCTTTCGCCGGTGATCAGACGTTTGCCTGCTCCGACCAATTTGCCAAAAAAGCCGCCCTGTTGCTCGGACCCATCACCAAAGACGGTGCTCATTTCGATGGCGGGATGTTTGAACATCATGGCACCGGCTTCTGAAATGGCGGATTCTCCGGGATCGAGTTCAATCTCGACAAATTGCATTTCACTGCCTTTGATCTCGAAATCGATATCATCGGCAATCTGGCCAGATTTGACATGGCGGTTGGATTGAATGGAGGGAATGCGGCTGAGTGACATGGGGGCCTCTTTATTGGCTTATGCTGGGGTTATGCTATCGGGCATTTATGCGTCTGGGTCGAATTTGGTTTGTGCAAAGGCGGGGACTTTTGCCTCAAACGCGGCCAGCCATGTGGCCAGATTGGGATAGGTGGTGCGCCAATCGGTGCCAAAGCGCAAATCGCGGTAGCCAAGCGCACAGGCAAGGGCGATATGGCCCACATGCACGCCCGTTTCCAGATTGAGTTCAGGGCCGCTTTGAGGATTTGCGCATTGATGCTCAAGATGGTCAAGGCCGCGGGTGATTTTTTCGCTCTGATAGTCAATCCAGCTGGGGCTGCGTTCATTGTCCGGGCGCATACGGGTTTCATAGACAATTAGGATGGAGGCATCCATCAGGCCATCGGCCAGCGCTTGCAGGGTCTGGGCCTTGCGGCGCTCTGTGCTGTCTTTGGGGATGAGCGATCCCTGTGCCAGCTCGTTCAGATGGTCAAGAATGACGCGAGAATCGTAAATGCAGTCGCCATCTTGCAGAATGAGGATGGGAATTTTGCCCAAGGGATTTTGCTGGCGCAATGCATCCTGTGGGTCTTTGGTGTCGCCATTTTCAACTGTGATCTGATCGTAAAGGCCGAGCAATTTGGCGGCAATTTTCACTTTGCGGCCAAAGGGAGAGGGGGGAGAAGAACGCAGTTTCATGAGACTTCCTTGGAAAAGAGAGGCAAAATTTATGATATGGCGACATGGTGTTTGTCAGCGGGCAGAGAGAATGCGCAGTTTGTTTTTTTGGCGGCACATGCCACGCAAGGCAGAGGCGGAACAGCGTTTATACTCGCCATTTTTGGTCAGACAGATGCGGATTTCGCGCAATTTTTGCCGTTTGCAGGTGATCACCAGACCATCGGCTGGCATATCGGGGTTGGCGGCGAGAATTTCCTTGCGGATCTGGGCTGTTGTTTTCATGATCGGGCGATCAAGGCCGACAAGGCTTTTGGGGCGGTTGAGTTTTTTGAAGCTTTTCACCGCAAGGCGGAAATAGTCCAGCGGGGACAGGCCGGTGCAGGTGCCGTGCTTTTTCCATTCATGATGGATCAGGCCACGGCTGGGGGAGAATTTCAGCATTTGATCGACCAGCTTTTTGGACGGTTTTTTTAGGCCGGTCTCGCAATATTGTGGATAGCCCTTGTTATATTGGGGCCAGAGGCCATGAATGACAAAGCCATAGCGGCGATCAGAATAGCATTGCAGGCTATCGCGGCCCTTTTTGCCATCATCGGCGCAATAGGATGGAGACCAGGACAGGGCGAGCAGATAATAGTCAAAATCCCCTGCCTGTTGCGCTGTGGCAAGGGATGTCAGGCCTAAATGTGCCAAAAGAGCGATAAGACAACGTGCCAATGGTTGCATGGTGGCCTCTCATGATCGTGGGTCAGTCGCGCATGACAAGATTAATTATTTTGGCTCTGAAATCCACTCCAGATAATGGCGGTTGGCGCTTTGCCCCAATCTTTGTGCAAGGAAAGGCAACAGGATTTGTAATTCCTGATAGAGGGAATAGGGCGGATTGATGATGAACAGCCCTGTGCCATTGAGCCGTTTGGCATTGTCCATTTTCTGGATAACCAATTCCGCGCGCAAAATATTGGGTTGGTCCATATCTTTGAGATATTGGGCGGCTTCCTCGACATCGCGTCTGGCCTTGATGGGATACCAAAGGCAATAGGTGCCGGTAGAAAAGCGTTTGAAGCCGCGCTGGAAATGGTGGATCATGCGCTGATATTCGCGCTCTTCCTCAAACGGGGGATCAACCAGCACCAGAGCGCGCCGCTCTTTTGGCGGCAGGTCTGAGCGCAAGGAGACCCAGCCATCATCTTTTTTGATATGGGCGCGGCGATCCCGGCCAATATTGGCTTGAAGGCTTTCCACATCATCGGGATGTTTTTCGACAAAGGTAAAGCGGTCCTGCTCGCGGCACAGCGCTTGAATGAGGGCTGGTGAGCCGGGATAGGTGGACAGGGAACCATCGGGGTTAAAGTCTTTGATTGCATCGATGAATGGGGCCATCAGTTCTATGACCTTTTGCGGGATTGGCGCGGCCTCTTCTCCCATGATGCGGCCCAGACCCTCTTGCCATTCGCCGGTCTTGCCCGCTTGCTCGCTTTGCAGATCATAAAGGCCGATCCCGGCATGGCTATCGAGCACGAAATAGGGTTTGTCTTTCCTGCCCATATAAAGAAGAATCCGGGTCAGGATCAGATGCTTGAGAATGTCAGCAAAATTGCCTGCGTGATAAATATGGCGATAATTCATGGCTGACAGATCCTTTAAGATTTTCAGGCAGGGATGGTTTGATGCGTTTGAAGGACCATCCATAATCGCAAAGGGGCAGATAGAAAAGGGTGGTCGGGTTATTTTTCTTCTGGCTTGGCGATGAAATGTTTCTATCTGACTTTGTAGTTGCTTTTGTTTGAAATTATAAATTGATGTTGGTTAAGTCTGTTTCTGGCAAATTTGGCTTTTATGGTTCCATAGGGTTTTCTTCACTTAAAGGTCGGTGGCATGAACAAAATACGAGTTTGGGCTGCGGGGGCGTTGCTCTCGCTTATGGGGGGGCAGTCTGCTTTGGCATGGACGGACGTCATTAAGCCGGATCAGGATGTGAATATGATTTGCGAGATGACGGCTGGTAGTCAATGCACGGGGGCTGTGCGCATTGAGGCACAGTTGGAAGGCAAGGATTTGAGCTATGCCTCTATGCCGACCATGCGTCTTGATCGTGCCAATTTGCGCCGGGCCAATCTGTTTGGCACCATTTTGCAATTGTCCAATCTCAAAGAGGCCGATTTGACCTTGGCCAATCTGGAGCGGGCGCATTTGCACGCGGTGAATTTGCAACGGGCCAATTTGCGTTTTGCCAATCTGCAAAGGGCCAATTTTCTGGATGCTGATTTGCGCGGGGCAGATTTGACCGGCTCCAATGTCACGGGCGCGATTTTTACCGCCGCTTTGTTGGGCGGGGCAACATGGTCCGATGGCCGCGTCTGCGCCGATCACTCGGTTGGAACCTGTGACTAGGGCATTTTGAATAAACACGTCGTTATTCAAAACATTTATGAGTCTATGTCCCAGTCTTTTTGGGCCAGTCTTTTGGGGCCAGTCTTTTGGAGCTAGTCTTTTGGGGTGGGGGCTTTGGCTTCTGCCTGACCTTTTTCTACCTCTTCAACAAAGGGGAAGATGATCAGGTCTTTGTCGCCGCCTGTATTGTCCTCACATTCGCCGGACAGGCCCACCTGGATGATGTGAAAATGGCCCTTTTGCCAGCCATAGAGTGAGAATTGGCGGCAGGAGCTGGCCTCGCCCTGTTTGGGCACTTCTGAGCGCAGATATTTGTTTTTGGGGTCCCAGACCGGCTTTTGCAATTGGGTGGTTGAGAACCAGCCCAATTTTGTATCCAGTTGAGGGAAGGAGAGCAATTTGGCCCATTTGGGGCGCTCATCCTCGACCTGATAAAAGCGATAGGAATCGCCTGACAGGCCGCTGGAACAGACAAAGCCATAAAATTTATGCACGCCCAAATCAATGACGAGGGCTTTTTCCAGCAATTCCTGATTGTCGATATCGGCAAGCCAGCAGCCCATGGTCTGGCGATGACCGTCCAGCAGGATGTCGGGAATTGCATGATCTTGAGCGTTGGCAGAGCTCATGGCTGATAGGGCCATGCCAGATAGCAGAGCCAAGAGAGGGGCGATGCGGCCTTTCGTCATGACGATCTCTCCTCCAGCAGAATCATCTGGTTCATCGTCGGCTATTTGCTCTTGTCTGGCAAGGCTTTGTCTTGACTATCCCTTCTATGACCCCAACTTGCGGCTTGTCTTTGCTGATTTGTGATGCAAGAGGGTTTGATTTTTTTGAGAGCTGAGATAAGCATGGCAGGGACACAAGCCATCAGACAGGATAGAGATATGAAAGTTGCCATCATTCCCGTGACCCCTTTTCAGCAGAATTGCACCCTGATCTGGGATGAAGAGACCGGCAAAGGTGTGGTGATTGATCCGGGCGGCGATGTCGACAAGATTTTATCGGTTCTGGAAGAGGAAAAGATTTCGGTTGAGCGGATCCTGATCACCCATGGCCATATTGACCATGTGGGGGGCGCTGTTGATTTGCGTGATGCGCTGGATGTGGATGTCGAAGGCCCCCATGAGGCCGACCGGATGTTGATGGATCGGGTGGCCGATCAGGCGGTGCAATTTGGTCTTCCTGCGGCCAAGCCCTGTGAGCCGGACCGCTGGTTGAGCGAAGGGGATCAGGTGGATATTGCCGGGATGGCGTTTGATGTGTTGCATTGTCCGGGCCATGCGCCAGGGCATGTGGTGTTTGTCAATGAAGAGGCGCGCTTTGCCATTGTCGGGGATGTGTTGTTCAATGGCTCCATTGGCCGCACCGATTTGCCCGGGGGGGACCATGCCACCTTGCTGGCCTCTATTCGTGACAAACTTTTGCCTTTGGGTGATGATGTGACCTTTTTATGTGGTCATGGCAATCATTCAACCATTGGCGAAGAGCGCAGAAACAATCCATTCTTGCAGGCTTTGTAAGCGTTGGTATTCGCCCGCCTCGTTTGGATCATTTTATAATTGTAAAGCAGACGCGGGTTATGCCGGCATTGATGAAGCCCAGTTTTCCGGCTGCCGCTTTTGTGACATCGATGATGCGCCCCTTGATGAAAGGGCCACGGTCATTGATGCGCAGAATGACGCTTTTGCCATTGCGCATATTTTTGACGCGCACTTTGGTGCCAAATTTCAGTTTTTTATGGGCGGCTGTCATTTTGGCGGGATTGGCATATTCACCGGATGCGGTTTTGGAGGTTAGGGCATACCAAGAGGCCGTGCCGCATTGTTCTGTGGCCTTGGGTTCTGTGGCCTTGGCCTCTGTCACATCTGCCAAGATGCTCAAAAAGAGCAAGCCAGCGGCAAGGGTTGCTGCGGTCAAGGTTGGCTTGTTCATGGTGGGTATCCTTTGAACTTTCTCTCTGTTTTGTGTAATACCAACGGCATCAAAGGCCGGTTTTATTGGCTTCCTGGACTGCGTC
>JAOXSH010000009.1 GCA_025800145.1 Cohaesibacter sp. | reverse complement strand
GGCGTCGGCTCGATCGGACAATGCCGGGGCATTTTCTTTTTTGATGCGAACCTTTTGCATTGAATTGTCAAGACAATTCAATGAGGCGCGCCCTAGAAAGACAACGCAGCTCAGTGAGCCATTTCAAGGCATCCTATGGGTAATCTTTCGTGCCGTTGGTATAAAACGCCTATCCCAAATCCTGATATATCTTTGACACAGCATCCCTTTTTAAAGGATGCAAAAGCAACCCTATACCCTTGCTCTGGCCAAGAAAAAAGCGCCCTTTAAAAGAGCGCTTTGATCATGGTCCTCTTGTCGCTCAAAAGCTTACAAAAGCGTCATTGCCATAACAATCAGCAGCAAAACCAAGGCAATTGTGCCCCATTTGGTCAGCCCTACAAACATTTTATAGGTTTTGTTATGCTCTTCATAATCCATCACCGGATTCAGCTCTTCGCTCATTGATTGCCCCTCGCTCTCAAATGATCTTAGTCTTTGTTTTCAAGCATGTTCTTGTCCGAAAACCGCAAACACTATTCGGGAATATGCTCTCACCTCTGGCCACACCATAGCGCGACAAAAGAGCACAGGTAAAGAGCATTTCTTCACCTCGGTATAAATCTCAGCCCGCAGGAGCATCAGCAAGCCAGGAAGCTGCCTTCAGGCCGGATCGCGCATCCATCAAGCGCTGTTGCGAGAAATCCTCAATCTGCTCATTAAAGAGCTGATAAAAATTCATCTCTGCCCGCAAATGCAAAAAGACCCCGCCCAAACCAATAGCCGCCCGATCCATGAAGACAAATTCACGTGGCACTGTCACCGGGCCAAGGCGTTTTAATTCTGCATGAACCTTCATCGCCTGTCCACGCCCATATTCCGCTGGGCTGATTCCATCAGCAATGGAGCGCACCCGATCGCTCAACAAAGGCCCATAAATGAAACCGGCCCAAATATTGAGCACATCAATCAATTCATTGGACAGATTGTTAAAGCCCCAGCTTTCATAGGCATGAACAATGCGCGCCCGATCATCAGTGCGCAAACCATGATACAAATCCACAACTCCCTGAACAAAAGAGGGCGGGAAAATGCGGATACATCCATAATCCAGAAGATTGATGCCCTTGGGGCGTCCCTCTTCTTCAAAAACGGTGTAATTGCCCAAATGCGGATCTCCATGGATCACTCCATAATGGGCGAAAGGATACCACCAAGCCCGAAACATCGCCTCTGTCAAACGATTGCGATCTTCAAGGCTCGCCTCTTTATAATCCAGCATCCGACGCCCATCCAGCCAAGACATGGTCAGCAAGCGGCCCGTTGACAAATCCTCATACAGATCAGGCACACGAATGCGATCTTCGTCGGCAAAGATTTCACGATACAGCGCCATATGCCGCCCTTCGCGCTCATAATCCAGCTCTTCGCGCACCCGGTCAGAAATTTCTTTGGCAATTTCTCGCGTGTCAATGGCCGATTGCATCGTGCGATGCACCGACAAGGCCAAATTCAACTGCTTGACATCGGCATCCACCGCAGAAGCCATATCTGGATATTGCAACTTGCAGGCAAGGCGTGTGCCATCGCCCAGACTTGCCTTATGCACCTGCCCCAGCGAGGCCGCCGCCGATGGTTCATGCTCAAAGCTCTCAAAACGCCTTTGCCAACCAGAACCAAGTTCGGACTTCATTCTGCGTTTGACAAACATCCAGCCCATAGGTGGGGCATCGGACTGCAAGTGCGCCAATTCAGCAGCATATTCCGCAGGCACAGCATCTGGCACCGTTGCCAACAATTGCGCAACCTTCATCAAAGGCCCTTTTAACCCCCCCAACACTTGCGCCAAATCCGCCGCTTCGCGCGACATATCCACCTCTTTGCCAAACAAACGAGCGCTGGCCGCCCTCGCAACAAAGCCCCCCATGCCAGAGGAAACTTTGGCATAGCGTTTGACACGCCCCCCAAGACGGTTCTTTTCCTCATCAGACAGATCAGACCCTTTGTCATCAAGTGGGGGAGATGGGGGTGTCATAGTTCAATCCTTTTGAACAATTCTCGGATACATAAAGTCATACGGGACAAACAGATAAGGGGACCAAGGCCCCCTGCATCTTTTCATGAAAATTTGCCTCTTAAAAACAGACTCATTGCCCTTCAAGGGCTTCCAGCTCCGCAATCAAATCTTCAATAACAGACAGGCCTTTAGACCAGAAATCCGGGTCTTTCGCATCCAGCCCGAAAGGCGCAAGAAGTGCGGAATGATGTTTGGAGCCACCCGCGCTTAGCATATCGAAATATTTCTCAACAAAGCTCTCATCGCTATTTTGATAAACGGAATAGAGGCTGTTAACCAGACAATCGCCAAAGGCATAGGCATAAACATAGAAAGGCGAATGAATGAAATGAGGAATATAGGCCCAGAAGGTTTCATAGCCTTCCGAAAGACGCACATGCGGCCCCAAACTCTCAGCCTGCACACTCATCCATAGCTCACAAATCTGGTCCGCAGTCAGCTCTCCCTCTTTGCGCGCACTATGCAGCTTGCGCTCAAACAGATAAAAGGCAATCTGACGCACAACAGTATTGAGCATATCTTCCACTTTGCCAGCAAGCAACGCACGGCGTTGCTCCACTCCTTCCGCCTTGGCAAGAAGCGAGCGGAAGGTCAGCATTTCACCAAAAACAGAAGCCGTCTCGGCCAATGTCAAAGGCGTTGGCGCCATCAACGCCCCTTGTTTAGCGGCCAGAACCTGATGCACCCCATGGCCCAATTCATGCGCCAATGTCATCACATCGCGCGGCTTTCCCAGATAATTGAGCAACACATAAGGATGGGCACTTGGCACAGTCGGGTGAGCAAAAGCACCAGGCGACTTGCCTTCCCGCACAGGCGCATCAATCCAGCCCTTATCAAAAAATTGCCCGGAAATCTCAGCCATTTGCGGCGAAAAGCCCCCATAGGCATCTTGCACAATGGCCCGGGCTTCTTCCCAGCCAATCACTTTGCTTTCAACCTTTGGCAACGGCGCATTGCGATCCCAATGTTCCAGCACATCCTTGCCAAACCATTTGGCTTTCAGCTTATAATAGCGATGGGAGAGATTGGGATAGGCTTTTTGCACCGCATCCACCAAAGCATCCACCACCTCACGCTCAACACGGTTGGCCAGATGGCGACTGTCAGCCACATCGTCAAAGCCACGCCATTGATCGGAAATGGCTTTATCCTTGGCCAACACATTGGAAATCAAACCAAAGGTGCCAAGATTTGCTTTAAAGGTTGTCGCCAAAGCATCAGACGCCGCCTTGCGCTTGGCTTCATCTTCATCGGTAAGCAAATTCAGGGTCTGCTCAATGGCAAGCTCCTGCACACCCTCTTCCAATGCCACAGAAAAGCGCAATCCTGCCATGGTCTCATCAAACAAACGATTCCAGGCCGCGGCCCCGGTCACAGACTTCTCATGAAAAAGCTGCTCAATCTTGTCATCAAGCTGATAGGGCTTTTCCTTGCGCAAATCCTCAATCCATGGCCCATAATAGGCCAAAGCTTCGCTTGCCTGAATGCAGCCTTGCAACACATCATCGCCAATGCGGTTCAATTCCAGCTCAAAAAACAACAACAGGGTCGAAAGCGTCGTGATCCGCTCCTGCACATCCCCGTAAAATTTCGCGCGGACCGGATCGATCGTGTTGCCGCTATAAACAAGGCCGGCAAAAGAAATAATCCGCCCCAACCCATCCTGCATCGCTTCATAGCGCTTTAAAGCCTCGGCCAGCAAATCTCCCCCATCAGCCTTGGCCAGCATATCGGCCAAGTGCCCCTGATAATCCTTGGCAAAGGCACGTGCTTCCTCTTCCATTTTGGAAAAATCGCTTTGCAAGCGCTCATCATCCATTCCGGCATATAAATCGGTCAAATCCCATTCTGGCAAATCTGTCAGATCATGCGCAACGGCTCCGCTCTCACTGGCAGAAAAAACAGCGCTTTTTTCAAGCAAGAACGGGGAAAGAGCCTGAGAGCTGGAACCAACAGGACGAAATGCAGATATATGACGAGACATCAAAAGAACCTTTTGTCAAATCCGCCCCGATGCGAGCAGATATCAATCAACGAACTTTAAAGATAGGAAGTAGAAGATAAAATTGCAAAGGAACATTTCTGATCACCACCTCTTTACCGCCCTGCCTATACACATAATTTTTGCGATAATTCACTCACCTCTTAAAGCTCTGTTAACATTCTCCCCCCATTTTGGTTCAAAATGACACAGCATTTGAGTCTATGCATGAGCGACCGCATTCTCGTCGTCGATGACGACCCCATTCAACGCCGTCTTTTGGAACATGCCATCAGCAAATTTGGCTTCACCCCCACTTGCGCTGAAAATGGCCAACAGGCCCTTGCACTTCTGAGCGACAACAAACCCGATCATTTTGCACTCATGGTGCTGGATCTGGTGATGCCCGATCTGGACGGCATGGGCGTTTTGCAAGCCCTTCGCAAAACAGACATACGTCTGCCGGTTATCGTACAAACCGCCCATGGCGGCATAGACACCGCCGTGAATGCCATGCGTGCCGGGGCCTTTGATTTTGTCATCAAGCCCGTCGCCCCAGAGCGTCTGCAAACCGCAATCCGCAATGCCTTGAAAGTCAATGCGCTGGAAGAGGAAATCACCCGCATACGGGCCAGTAAAAAGACCGGTCACAGTTTTCAAACAATCATTGCCTCAAGTCCAACCATGACCCGTGTGATCAATCTGGGCGAACGCGCAGCCAAATCTCACATTCCTATTCTGGTTGAAGGGGAATCTGGCGTTGGTAAAGAGCTGATCGCTCAATCCATTCAGACCGCCAGCGAGCGACAATCCAAACCCTTTGTAACAGTCAATTGCGGTGCCATTCCTGACAATCTGGTCGAAAGCATCCTCTTTGGCCACGAAAAAGGCGCCTTCACTGGCGCAGGCGACAAGCATGTCGGTAAATTTCAGGAGGCCAATGGCGGCACCCTGTTTTTGGATGAAGTCGGCGAATTGCCACTGGAAACACAGGTCAAATTGCTGCGTGCCTTGCAAGAGGGCGAAATCGATCCGGTGGGCAGCACCAAACCCATAAAGGTGGATTTTCGCCTCATCTCTGCCACCAATCAGGATTTGATCCAATTGGTCAAGGATGGAAAATTCCGCGAAGATCTCTATTACCGCCTCAATGTCTTTCCCATTCGTGTCCCTCCTTTAAGGGACAGAAAAGACGACATTCCGGCCTTGGCCAAATTCTTCCTCACCCGCTTTGCCGCCGAAGAGGGACGCAAAAATCTGGCGCAGATCGCGCCAGACGCCATGCATATGCTGCAAATCTATGATTGGCCGGGCAATATACGTCAGTTGGAAAACACCATTTTCCGCGCAGTCGTTCTGTGTGATGGCGATCAGCTCACCATCGAGGAATTTCCGCAAATTGCCACACAGGTTGAAAGCTATAGCGCCTCAATCATCGAAGCAAGACGCGCACAAGCCAATGATCAGCCCATAACGCATCCAACAGAACAGACAACAAACACTGCCATTGAACCAAGCATAACGCCGCAAGCCATCAACGCCACAAATAGTCCGGCAATATCGGCAAATACACAAAACCCGGCCTCACCGCCAGAGACACCTGCCACCCCCATCACAATACAAAAGGGGGAAGATTTGTGGGGATTTTTGCGCTTGTTGGATCAGGACGGACAGTTAAAACCCCTTGCCAATCTGGAAGCGGAAATCATTCAAAAAGCGCTGGACCATTATGATTATCGAATGTCAACCGTGGCCAGACAGTTAGGCATTGGACGCTCAACCCTCTATCGCAAATTAAAAGAATATGGCCTGGAAGACCCATCAAACGAAGCCAGCGCCTGATCAAGACTCAAAAGCCTAGAGCATATTTTTCGAAACATGTGTGCGGTTTTCGAAAAATATGTTTAGAAACAAAGGCTAGAGCATTTTAAATAGGGTACTAAGCTCAGGACGTTAAACTGCAAATACGTCAAATATACACGAAAGTCTGACGTTGCAGCCATGTAACAGCGGGGCGCAATCTGGCCGGTTCACGGTTAATTGTCTTGCCTAACAGGGCCAAAAACGATTCTTTTGGCACGGTGCGAAATGTGATTCGATTTGTGAAGGTGCTTGAAATGAAATTGCGCGTGAAAGCCTTGATGTCAGCAATATGGGTAACCCCATGCCTTTTCCTCGCGCCCGGTTTGCACCTTCAGGCCAATGCCGAACAAGGACAGACCAATCAAGAACAGGCACAACAAAAACAGATTACAGCCCCCCTTATAGATGCCAACAGCACCACACCACTCGCAAAAGCACCCCAACAGCTTGACATTGCACCGGTCATATCTGCCAGCACACAAATCGGCACAGCCCTGACGCAACAAGCCAAAGTCACCTTGCCCAAATTGCCTGATCTGCCGCGCCAATTGCCAATCAGTACAATTGATCAGCAAGCCGATCAGGACATTATCGACGCCCTTGCCCTGCAAACCAAAGCTCTGCCCCGCAGCAAGAATTTTTATATCAAGCGCGACACCGCAGCAGTGCAAACCTTTTATCAAGAGCGCGATTTTTCCCCGGCATGGTTTGAAAATGGCAATTTGACCAAACAGGCACGCAAATTGGTTTTTGCCCTGTCCAGAGCCGATCTAGATGGCCTGAACCCGCACGATTATGCAACAAACGCGCTTGTCATTGGTCGCAAAAAACACACAAGCCCCAGCGAAATCGCCAAAGCAGATCTTGCCCTGTCCATGGCCATTACAAAATATACCCGCCATGCCTATGCAGGCCGCATTGACCCACGCACATTCTCCAAAAAAGAAATCACCATCAAGCCCCATTTACCGGATTCAATCAGTGCTTTGAGCAGCATCATGCGAGCCAAAGCCCCGGTGTCGGTCATGCGTGGCTTTAACCCCAGCCATAGAGGCTTTCTTGCCTTACGCGACGAATATAACAAGTTGCGCATGAAAGGCATTGGAGAAGAGCATCCCCCCATCAAAGCTGGAAAAAGCATGAAAGTGGGCAAGCATGACAAACGCGTACCAAGTCTTTATGCCCGCCTTGGTCTCAACCTGCCCGCCGACAAGCCAACCCTTTATACCAAGGCCCTTGCCGCCAAGGTCAAAACCTTCCAAAAAGCCAATGGCCTGATTGCCGATGGCATTGTCGGTAAAGGCACTCTTGCCGTACTCAATGGCAACAAAAAAGACCTGATGGCCGATATGGTGGCCAATATGGAGCGTTGGCGCTGGCTACCCCGTGATCTGGGACAATTCCACGTCTTTGTGAACATTCCAACATTCCATGTGCAGGTGGTCAAGAACGACAAACGAATCCACCAAACCCGTGTGGTTGTCGGCAAAAAAGCCAACAAAACACCAATATTCTCCGATCAAATGGAATATCTGGTGGTCAATCCCTACTGGAATGTACCGCGCTCTATCGCCAGCAAAGAATTGCTGCCAAAGATCCGCACAAATCCAGCAGAATTTTTCTCATCGAAAAATTATCAGGTTCTGGCAAGCGTCAAGGGTCGCACTCGTGTTGTGGATCCCAGCCAACTGGACTGGAGCAAAATTGACGCAAAACAGGTGCGTCTGCGCCAAACACCGGGCACCCGCAACGCCCTTGGCCGCATCAAATTCATGTTTCCTAACAAACATGCCGTCTATTTGCATGATACCCCATCGCGTAGCCTGTTTAACCGCGACTATCGCGCCTTCAGCCATGGCTGTGTACGGGTTCACAAACCTCTGGAATTTGCCGACTTCATTCTATCAGAAGAAAAAGCATGGAATGCAGAGCGCGTAAAAAAGATGATTGGTGGCAATGAGCGCCGCATCAATTTAAAGCGCAAAATCCCGGTTCATTTGGCCTATTTCACCACATGGATGTCAGAAGAAGGCACTTTGCAAATCCGCTCAGACATTTATGGTCACAATGCCAAAGTCAAAAAATTGCTGAAACTGTAACAGCATAGCAGCCAAGCTGGCATGCAATGGACTCTGTTGCATATTTTTGCCATCTTTTATCCGCAATTGCGCGATAGATCACAATGCCGTGAGCAATCATCACCGCACTTTGTGTTTCATTAACCAAAGCATGACAGAATAAAAATTGATGATCTATGGAAAGGTGTGGGCACTTCCAAAAGATTAAAAATAGCATAACCGAGATCCCTTGCAGACCACTCAACCGATGGGGAGGATTGAGACAGGGGAAATCGTGATTACCGGATTTTTCAATCCAGCATATATGCCCGGTTAGCTCATAGTCTGAGAGCAAAACTCTGGCAACGGCGGACAAGTTTGGAACAACAGATTGTTTGTGGCCCGGTTAAACACAGCAAAGGATCAGCTCCGTCATTGGTGGAGCGCACATGCCTTTCTCCCCAGCATCTGCAAGGCAGCAACCTATGCCGCCTGCGTCCTTGTGCCTATGCTATGGAGCCATGAAGCACAGGCAGCCAACAGATCTTTGACGCTCTATAACACCCATACCAAAGAAACCACCACCATCATCTACAAACGCGGTGGCCGGTTTGATGCCGATGGTCTGCGCAAGCTGAACCGCTTTTTGCGCGACTGGCGTCGCAATGAAATCATTCAAATGGATCCCGCCCTGTTTGATCTGATGTGGCAAGTCTATAAACAAACAGGCGCAAGAAAACCCATTCATGTTGTCTCAGGCTATCGCTCGCCAGCCACAAACAATATGCTGCGCAGAAGAAGCCGGGGCGTGGCCAAACAAAGCCGCCATACGCGCGGTCAAGCCATGGATTTTTATCTACCCGGTGTCCCTGTTAGCAAAATTCGCGCTGTTGCCTTGCGGATGCAGGCAGGCGGTGTAGGCTATTATCCACGCTCCAACTCTCCTTTTGTGCATATTGATACCGGCAATGTGCGTCACTGGCCACGCATGACCCGCAAGCAATTGGCCCGCGTCTTTCCACGCGGCAATACGGTGCATGTCCCAACCGATGGCAAACCCTTCAAAGGCTATAAGCAGGCTAAAATCAAGGTTGCACGGCTCAAATCCCAAATGGTTCGCTCGTCGCGCTCCGTTGGCCGCTTCACACAAATTGCCAAAGCAGCTCCCAGCCCAAGCACCCGCACGCCAAGTGCAGCACAAGTGGCCAAAGCCCAACAAGGCACACAGACAGGCAGCTTCTTGGGGAATTTGCTCAAACGCACCCCACAAAGCCGCCCAACACCGCCAGCCGCCCCAGCCATCCTTGCCAAGGCAGCCCCGATTGAGCTGGCACCAAACTCAGACCCGCAATCTGGCCAACCAACAGATCAGCAACAACAGGCACCATTCCAACTGGCCGCTTTGCCAAGAGCGCGCGCGCCGCAACCCCGGCCAACACGTCCAGTTGCGCCAGCCCCCATCAATCTTGCCGCCAATGAGCCTGAAAGCGATGCATTGCCAGCAGCAACAGAGCTGACACAAGACAATCAGGACAGCCAGAACAACCAAGAAGAACAAAACCTGATTCAACTGGCCGCCTTGCCGCGACCCAGATCAGCGCCAGAAAGATCAGCCCCTGTTGATCCAGCACCGCTCGCATTAACCGCAGAGCCACAATTGGTTCTAGCCCAAGGGCCTGACCCGCTGTCAACTGCCGATCTTGTCCCAAGCGATCCCATCAGCACTGCAGGCACGGCAAGCACGCAAGAGCATTTGCAATTGGCCTCCATTCCGCAAACCTCCCCAGAGCGCGAAGAGATCCTATCGGGCTTTGGCACGGTGCCTGACCAAACAAACAGCGCTCAAACAGCACCACAAGCGACAATAAAACAGGCCGCCATACAAAAAGACGCGACACCAGAAACAGCCCCCCAAAGAGCAGAAGACGCCATTGCTCAATTGGCCGATAGCTCTGATCAGACAGAGCAAACTGAAAATCGCTTTGCTTATGCGCCGCGCCCAGCCCCTTTGTCCAATCCTGCACAAACAGAACAGGACCAACGCCTGCAATTGGCAAGCCTGCCCAATGCCAAACCATCGCTTGATCGGCAAGAGGCGGACCAACTGGGCCTTGCGCCCAAGCCACGCACAGGGCTGAACACTCAAAAGCCGCGCAATCAGGCAGCAGCAAAAACTGATCAATTGGCAAAATTGACCTTCTCTTATGGTCCGGCCAGCATGGCCCATTTTGCCCATATGAAGCAGTCAACTCAAACGATAACCTTTGCCCGTTTATCCCGGCCCGCCCCCGCTCACTTACATGGTCTGGTCGCCAAACCCGCACAATTGATCGATCAGGGCTTTAGCCGCCAGCCAATCAATATCAGAGGCATAAGACAATTTGCAGGCAGAGCCGTCACCGCTGTAAATATCCGCAAATTCAATTAAAGCCAAAGGCTCATAAATTTGGTGTATTTGGCGCTCAAATGGCCCCCTATCGCACGAAAAAGTGTAACGGATGGGCTGGTTGCCCATTCGAACACCCTTCTTTGCACCTTGCCACCCACCAACCCAAGGGGAGGACAAAGCATGGCCAGATCACCTTATCCTTGCCTTTAATACCAACGGCATGAAAGATTACCCCATATGAGCGGATTTTATTGGCTTTCTGGTAAGAAGCTTTTGCTGTGATGGTCTGGTTGACCATAAAGCAAGAGCGACGCAGTCCAGAAAGCCAATAAAACCGGCCTTCGGTGCCTTGAAATGGCTCACTGAGAGCGTTATCTTTCTAGGGCGCGCCTCATTGAATTGTCTTGACAATTCAATGCAAAAGGTTCGCATCAAAAAAGAAAATGCTCCGGCATTGTCCGATCGAGCCGACGCCTTGCCAGTAAACCATTTCAAGGCATTCTATGGGTCAATCTTTCATGCCGTTGGTATGAATTCCAGCAAGATTTCAGGGGCTGTTTGGCGTCTCTCTTCGGTTTGCCTTGCTCTTCATTTACCATTCTACGTGTTTGTCTTTATTATTTTCTTGCGCTCGTCATTCAAGTGTCATAAAAACGCCCAAATTTTTCTTAGGTTGCACTCCTTACACGACATAGACCACATGAGATAAGCCATGAGGATTAAACGGATTAACCTGCTGGACCATATCATAAGAATATAATTTCATCTGATATGATTCAATTTTTAGCAAAGTCATATCGTATCGTTTGATATATCTTTGAACGCATAGATTATGATTTGCGACGGACCGAATGATGTGAAATCGACAAAAGGGCCAGCAAACAAACGCGCATGACGCAAAACAGAATTTGCACCCCTGCACCTTCCAAACAGAACAGCCTTATTGCCAACGGCCCACACAAGAATGGGACAGGCTTGCAAAGCCTGTATGGTAAGTATGAAACGAGTAATTCGCATTTGCGCCATCATTGGCGCTATGGGGCTTCTTGCGGCCTGTAAAACGACAGGCGGACAATCCGAACTGGGTGTAACCAGCTCGGTCAGCACCCATATTAATATGTCAGATCGCAGCATGACGGCCTATGCACAGGGCCGCACCAGCAAGCGCGCGCGATTGATCACCGGCAAGCACGGCTTTAAACGCGCCCATGCGCGCGTTCAGCTTGGCTGCCTGAAACCCGGCATTGTCCGCATCCTCAAAAAAGTGGAACGGCACTATGGCAAGAAGGTGATTATCACCTCTGGCTATCGCTCCAAATCCTATAATCGCCGGGTGCGCGGTGCCCGCAATTCCCAACATATGTATTGCAAGGCCGCCGATATTCGAGTGCCGGGCGTCTCCAAACATGCCCTTGCCCGCTATGCCCGCACAATCAAGGGCATTGGCGGCGTTGGCACCTATTGCCGATCAGGCTTTGTCCATCTGGACAGCGGCAAACGACGTGACTGGCATTGGGGATGCGGCAAAAAGAAAAAGCGCAGACGCTCTGCAAGACGTCGCTAACAGCTTCTTGATCTTTTAAAAGAGCCTGATTTAAAAGTCCTGAACCAGCCCTCTGCCCCTTTTCATACCACCCGTCATGGTACCCTTATGGGTGGCCTGCTAGGAGAGGGCTGGATATGTCGCCTAAAAGGCTCAGGCAGAGACTTTTAAATCGGGCACAAAGACATGACAAACCAAACAAAACAAAACAGCGCCGGTGATTTGGGCGCTGTTGCAGCACGATCATATCCTTCATTGATCATCATCCGATGATATCATTCTGACATAGGGCCTGTATAATGTCTTTGAGAATCGACCTCTTATCAAAGGCCCTATATCTACATGGCAGCAGCTACCTCCCCGCCATTTTTCTATGAAGCCATTGTCTATCTTTCTGCCGCTGTTGTGGCCGTTCCCATTGCCAAACGGTTGGGCCTTGGGTCTATTATCGGCTATTTGGGCGCAGGAATTTTGATTGGTCCCTTTGGATTGGAGGTCGTCAAATCAGCCGAAGCCATATTGCCGGTGGCGGAATTGGGCGTTGTGCTTTTGCTGTTTGTGTTGGGGCTGGAATTAAAGCCCAATCGGCTCTGGCGCATGAAAGCCGATATTTTTGGCCTTGGTAGCAGTCAGATTCTCCTAACCGGTCTGGCGCTGGCCAGTTTGATGTATCTCTTGAATTTTTCGCTGGAATTATCCTTGATTGGCGGCTTTGGCATGGCTTTGTCATCCACTGCCTTTGCTGTGCAAATTCTCAAAGACCGCGGGCATTTTTCCGCCCAATATGGCCAGCGATCCTTTGGTATCCTTTTGATGCAGGATATCGCAATTGTCCCACTGCTTGCTATGGTGAGCTTGCTTTCCCCACGCGCCAGCTCTGCCGGACTTGATGATATTCTGATGCAAATCGGCATCACCATTGTGGCCGTTGCAGCTGTGATTGGCACCGGGCGCTATTTGCTCTCGCCGCTTTTTGTTTTTTTGGCAGGCACCCGCGCCCGCGAGATTATGCTGGCCGCCGCCCTTCTTGTTGCCCTTGGCAGTGCTGCTATTATGCATGGTGCAGGCCTTTCAATGGCTTTGGGGGCCTTTCTTGCCGGGATCATGCTGGCAGAATCCAGTTTCCGCCACACATTGGAAGCCGATATCTATCCATTCCGCTCCTTATTGATGGGTCTGTTTTTCATGACGGTGGGCATGACGCTGGATTTGCCCATCACACTGGAATATCTCTGGACGATCATGGCTGGCGTCGCAATTGTTATGGGCATCAAGGCATTTGTTCTCTTCTCCCTCTCCCGCTTAACTGGATCTTCCAATCCAGACGCCATCCGCATTGCCGTTTCCTTACCACAAGCAGGGGAATTTGCCTTTGTTCTCTTTGCCTCCGCTGCCAGTGCAGGCATTGCCAGCGCACAAACCAACACCATTTTATCTGCCATCGTGATTTTGACGATGGTGCTGACACCAATCATCGGAAAAGTGCACGATTTCATTGCCGAACGCGTCAACCGCAATGAGACGGAAAACAGCGAACATGTCATCGAGTCCTTTGACGAAAGCACCCCCCATGTGCTCGTGGTCGGCTTTGGGCGTTTTGGCATGATTGTATCGCAAATGTTAATGTCAGAAGGCCTGAATATTGTCGCGATTGACAATAATGCGAACCGGATTGCAACCGCCCGCAAATATGGCTTACCCGTCTATTATGGCGATGCAACCCGCGAAGATGTGCTGCACGCAGCTGGCGCCGATCAGTCCATTCTGATCGCCCTTTGCATTGAAAATGAACAAGTCATGGCCCGCGCCATTGATTTGATCAAAGAAGCCTTTCCAAAGACGGCTATTTTCTGCCGAGCAACGGATCGGGCCCATGCCATGGAACTGACCTTGCGCGAGGTGGACTTTCATATCCGCGAGACATTTGAAAGCGGCATCACCTTTGGCCGCGAGGCCCTTGATCATATGGGCATTCCAACCGACCGTATCAATCTGATTGAAGCAGATGTCCGCCAACGCGATCAGGAACGCTTAAAGCTCCAGATGCAAATGGGAGAATTTGCAGGAGCAGAAACCCTGCATCGCGTAACGCCCAGACGCCGCCATGATGATATCAGGCCAGAGCTTGAGCCTGTGCCTGATCATTCAGAACCAAGATAAAGGATCCAGAGAAAAGCGGTGCGCTATGTCAACATCAACAAGAGCAAAATGACGAGAGCAAGCGCAAGCAAGCCCCACATTTGAACGCCTCCTAAAACGCCCTTGCCTGCTGCCACCTCGGCTTGCTCTTCAAGCTCAATCGCGGCCTCTTCCAGATGAGTGAGCGCATAATCAAAGTCCTTCTTGTGCTGCTTATTGTGCATGGCTTCACCGGTCTGTTCGCGCAGCATATCAGCAAATCTGTCCATAAGAGCAGAAACAAAGGCAATGCCTTGACCTTTTGCCCCTTGTCCACCCCCTGCATTGACATTCACTGTCATTTGAACCTGATGAGAGATACGCGTATATCCCTTTTGGGCTGTCAGCGTCAGCAAAGCACAACCAGCAGGCAACAAAGCAAGCGGCTCCTTTGTCGACCAGCTCAACTCAATTGCCTTGTCTTTTTCAAGCAATTGAACCTGAAACTGATAAATCAGAAGCTCTGATTGCTGATCAATAGCAGGCGCTATCTCGGCCTCAAATAATCCAATGCCGATTTGCCGCATTCTTTGGCAATTGGGAACAACCTTGCAAAACAATTCGGGATCATGAAAGATCTGACGAACAGCTGCGGGGCTAGCGGCGATTTTAAACTCCCCTGATGCATCCATAAAATGGTCCTTGTTGCTTCATTTTGAATGCCCGTCCGTTTTCTCCACTCTAACGGCTCATATTGTAATCCGTCAAATCATAAGCAAACCATAGTTTAGATCAAATCAAATGCAGATTTCTCTGTATTGTTTGAAAATCCGCCACAGCTCTGTTACCTGTGCATTGCTCACGGCCAAATCCGTAAGCCAAGAGTGGCGCTCTCTTGCAGCTTTGCGTATTTTTTCGTATTGATCAGCCATTATCCATTTCCATGCCTGTAGGACATCTGGACCCATGACCAAGCCTCTTCACCATTCTGGCCGCCCGGCCCGTTCCGAGCTTTTGATGCCTGCTGGCAATCTGGAAAAGCTGAAAATGGCCGTGCTCTATGGGGCAGACGCAATTTATATGGGCACGCCCGATATGTCTTTGCGGACAAAATCGCAAATGACACTGGACGATGTGGTCGAAGGCATTGAATTTGCCCATGGCCATGGCAAGCGGGTTTATCTGACACTCAATCTGTTTTCCCATAACAAGGATATCGACAAACTGCCGCAATATGTCGAGACCGTGCGCAAGGTCAAACCGGACGGTTTGATTGTCGCCGATCCCGGCGTTTTCATGTTTGTCAAACAGCAGGCCCCGGAACTGGAATTGCATGTTTCGACCCAAGCCAATGTCTGTTCCTGGCAATCTGTAAAATTTTGGGAGCAACAAGGAGCGGGCCTTTGTGTGTTGGGCCGTGAAGTTTCCTACGCCGAACTGGCAGAAATCCGGGAAAAATGCCAAGATATCAAGCTCGAAGCCTTCGTACATGGCTCCATGTGCATGACCTATTCCGGTCGTTGTCTCCTGTCCAATTTCATGGCAGAGCGCGGCGCCAATCAGGGCTCTTGTGCCAATAGTTGCCGCTGGAAATATAAAGTCCATATGAAGTTGCGCGACGGCACCGTGCGTGAGCTGAAATTAAGTGAAGAAAATATGGAATTGTTCGACTTCTTTTTGGAAGAAGAGCAACGTCCGGGCGAATTGATGCAAATCACCGAAGACGATCGTGGCGCCTATATTTTAAACAGCCGCGATTTGTGCATCATGCCAAAGCTGGAAGATTATCTGAAAATCGGCGTGGATAGCCTGAAGGTTGAGGGCCGCGGCAAGAGCCCCTATTATGTGGCATTGGTCGCACGCGCTTATCGGCGGGCAATTGATGACTGGTATAAAGATCCTGACAATTGGGACCCGGAAGCCTATATGGAAGAACTGGCAACCGTGCCCAATCGTGGCTATACCCTTGCCTTTCATGAAGGTCGCTTGACTAATTATGCTCATGGCTATGAAGAAACCGGAACCTATGCCGAATGGGAATATGCAGGTCAGGTGAGCGCCGTTGAAGAGGATGCCTTCATTGTCGATATCAAAAACAGGCTGGAAGCGGGCGATGTGATCGAGCTGGTCTCTCCTCATCTGCGCGAAGCTATTCCGATCCGTCTTTATGAATTTGAAGATGCCAAAAACGGCAAAATATTGGACATTGTCAATCCCGGCACAAAGCCGCAAATTCGTCTGCCCTTTGCCCTGTTTGACCATGAGGACCCGGACTTGCTGCGCCAGCATGTGCCAGTCATGACTGTTTTGCGCAAAGAGCGTGCCCTGACCCCAGCCCAGTGGGAGCGGCTCAAGCATGATGACGAAGCCCACAAGATGGAGCTTGGCTCTGGCAGTGAGCGACTTTATGAGCGCAAAAAAGACAAATTGCAGGCCGCGATTGATGGTTCCAGCACCAAACGCTCGGTTAAAAGCCCGCGCCTTGGTGTGGATGGATGCTGCGGGCGTGGCTGCAATGGCTGCACCATTTTCTGGTATGATGACAAATATGCCAAAGCGCGGGATTTGCTGGCCAAAAACAAACAAGGCAAATTGCTAACCAAACAGCAAGCCCGTCAGGAAGTGATCCAAGCGGCAGAATAATACCAACGGCATAAAAGCCGTTTTCAAGCACATTAAAAAACAATGCCCAAAAAAACAGCGTCATATCAGTATGACGCTGTTTTTCTTGTTTGATTTCCAGGATAAGTTTTTCTTATTCAGCAGCCAAATGATTGGCCAGATTAAGATGGTCAATATGCTGGGTATGATCATGATGACGTGCCAGCTCTTCCAGCCAAGGGAGAATAAGGGCGCGCTTGCTTGGCGCAGGCTGAACTCCTGCCCCCAAGTGACCGGCCAAGACAGCCTCTGTTGCCAAACTGACCGGAATGGACACCAGACGCCCCATGGCACTATCTTGCTCATTTCCAAAGCTGTCTAACAGTTTAGACTGATGCCAGATAGTCTTGCCATCCTTTTTGACTTTCAATTCAACGGCCAAAACCACACGATCCGCTTCATTTGGCTGATAGGCATGATCCACCCATAGACGATCACTGAGGCTCGTTAGTTCAGATTCGCCTTTTGGATGATTGGCCGCGCTGATGACTTTGAAAATATCCTGCCATGCTCTCGCCCAACCATCCAGACGCAAAGTGCCACGGACAAAATGGCTCACGATCCAATCATCCTCAAAGCCATAATCTTGCATGAAAGGCAGAGAATCGCGATTGGGATAAGACTGAAACTTTTCCGCTCCTGTCATGGACTGCACCCAATAGTCCTCAACGGCTTCCCATGGCTTTTCAATTTGGATGATTTTGCCCTTTAAAAGCGCTTTTGCCGGGGACGCCAATGCCTTTAAAACCCCCAAGGGAGACCAGCTGAATTTATATTTAAAGTCATTGGCAACAGCAGGAAAGCCGCCACAATAGGAGCGAAATTCATGATCGTTCTTTTTATCAAAAAGCCCGCTGGCTTTGTAATCCTGCATCAAAAGATGCGCATATAAGTGGTCAATACCGGGATCAAGGCCCATTTCATTGACAAAAGACAGGCCTTTGCCTTTGGCCTCTTCATGCAAGGCTTGCATATCCGGGCCTATATAGCTGGAAGAGATAAAATGGGCGCTTTTTTGAAGGCATAATTTCGCGATAACCGGATGCAAAGGCGCAGGCAGCATGGAAACAACGACATCACCGGCGGCAATTACCCCTTCAAGCGCGCCCTCCACAGCTTCCCTGATTTGGTAGGTCTGATAAGTGGCTCGCAAATCACCAACTGCCTCTTGCGCCTTCTCCAGATCCCGCTCCCACAAGGTCAGTGCATGACCATTTTTAATCAGGCGCCGAATACCAGGTTTTGATGCCAATCCAGCACCAAGCCAATGGATATGAGCCATTGTTCCCTCCCTCTCAAGCAAGCCCAAAGCTCACCAGGAAATCATATACTGCCTCAAGGATTATGGAAAATTGCCAGATTAGCAAGACATCTTGCCAAGATATCCGGCAAAGTGCCAATTCTAGATCAGCAATTTGTAGGCCCTCATCGTCCAGCGCAGACATTTCGTCATTTTGTCAATGTGGGAAACTGACGGCATTTGCCAGATTGGCTGATGATCTTTTCAAATATCTCTCAAAGCCTTGACTTTAAAAAACAAAAGCGCAGCAAACCTGCCGCGCTTTCATACAATTCATACACAATATGAGCTGATCGCCTATCAGCAAATCAGGAGAGATGATCAATAAGATGGAACTCATCGCCATAGTGGGACAAATCCGCAAACCAGTCCTTGATCAAATCAACGCTTTTGGGAGCAGCTTGCACGCCTGTTTCCAATTTGCCATCCAGCACAGCCTCAATCGCAAGACTGACCGGGACTGAGACCAGACGCGCCATAGCTGAGGCATCTTCATTGCCGCGGGCATCCAGCGCATAGGATTTGTGCCAAACGGCCTGATCATTTTTAGAGGCTTTGAGATCCACAACCAGAACCACGCGATCTGACTCGCCCTCATCATAAGAATGGTTGGCCCAAAGCTCTTGCGACAATTTGCTCAACTTTTCCTCGCCATCCGGGCCTGCCACATCATGTTCAACAAAGTTGAAAATATCGGCCCATGCTTCAGACCAGCCATTGAGACGCAAGGTTCCGCGCACAAAGGTGTCCATATTCCAGTCTTTACCAAACCCATAGTCTTCCATAAAGGGAAGAGAATCCCGGTTGGGATAAGATTGGAATGTTTCGCTGCCAACAGGAAATTTCACGTCAAAATCGGAAATGGCATCCCACGGCTTTTGGGTTTGCACCACCTTGCCGCCAAGGATGGATTGGGCCGGGCTTTTCAACGCTTTCAAGACACCAAGCGGAGACCAGCTGAATTTATAGCGAAACTCATTGGCAACGGCAGGAAAGCCACCACAATAGGAGCGAAATTCATGACTGCTTTGCGTATCAAAAGCACTGGATGCTTTATAATCGGCCATCAAAAGATGCGCCAGCAAATGGTCAAGCCCCGGATCCAACCCTACTTCATTGACAAAACAGAGATTGACGTCTTTCGCCTTCTCACCCAACGCACTCATTTCGGGGCTGATATAGCTTGATGAAACAAAATGCGCGCGCTTTTCAAGACACATTTGCGCAACCATCAAATGCATGGTCGCAGGCAACATGGAAACAACAACATCTCCCGCCGTCACATCTTGCGCCAAGGCATCTTCAGAAAAAGCTTTCACATCGAAATCACCACTAAGACCTGCAACAGCCTCTTGGGCTTTGGCAAGTGTGCGATTCCATAATGTGATGGTCCGGCCTTGCAGAATCAGACGGCGAATCCCGGGAACAGATGACAGTCCGGCTCCAAGCCAATGAATGCGTGCCATAAATCTCGTCCTTCTGGAAATATTGGCTCACACAGAGCCAAAATGAGGAAATGCTCTCGAAGACTCTCAGGAAATTTACGGATATTCCCGTATTAAACCTCTTCGAAAAGTGATGATTTATCCGTCATATATCAGCAAATCACCGGCTTGCAAGCAAATTGGATACAAAATACCTGAAATGCATGACAGCTTGAGACTTTGGTGCGCATTTCTGAAAAAGGATGTCGTTTTTGAGGTGGGATGTCGCTCTGGATGTTTTAAATGACGCAAAAGGGGGGCCTTGAAATTTCTGAGGCAGGCATACTCTGCTCAGAAGTGCAAATGCACCTGCTTTTCATCCAACATAACCTGTAGGATTGTTCTATTAATCCTAGCGGTCAAAACAAACAGCAAGACCCAAATATCAGGAGGACAATGTGGCCAGCGATATCGAAATTGCACGCGCAGCGAAACTGAAGCCAATTCAGGAAATTGGGGAGCGTTTGGCTATCCCTTCCGAGCATCTTTTGCCTTTTGGTCATGACAAAGCCAAAATCTCCGAAGACTTCATCAAGTCTCTTTCCGACAAGAAAGACGGCAAACTGGTTCTCGTGACCGCTATCAGCCCAACACCGGCTGGTGAAGGCAAAACCACAACCACTGTTGGCCTTGGCGATGCCTTGAATGCCATTGGCAAAAATGCAGCTGTTTGTCTTCGTGAAGCCTCTCTTGGCCCTTGCTTTGGCATGAAGGGCGGCGCAGCTGGCGGCGGCAAGGCACAGGTTGTGCCAATGGAAAGCATGAACTTGCATTTCACAGGTGACTTCCACGCCATCACCTCTGCCCATAACCTGTTGTCTGCCATGATCGACAACCATATCTATTGGGACAATGCACAGGAAATCGACAGCCGTCGTGTGACTTGGCGTCGCGTTCTGGATATGAATGATCGCTCCTTGCGCTCCATCACCAGCAGCTTGGGCGGTGTGGCCAACGGTTTCCCACGCGAAGCTGGCTTTGACATCACCGTTGCTTCCGAAGTGATGGCTATCCTGTGCCTGTCTAACGATCTTGACGATCTGCAAAAGCGCCTTGGTGACATCATCATTGGTTACCGCCGTGACAGAAGCCCTGTTTACTGCCGTGACATTGGCGCTGACGGTGCCATGACTGTTCTGTTGCAGCAGGCCATGCAGCCAAACCTGGTTCAGACACTGGAAAATAACCCTGCTTTTGTTCATGGGGGTCCATTCGCCAACATCGCGCACGGCTGTAACTCTGTTGTTGCCACCAAAACCGCTTTGAAACTGGCTGACTATGTTGTCACCGAAGCTGGCTTTGGTGCGGATCTGGGTGCCGAGAAATTCTTCGACATCAAATGCCGCAAAGCTGGTCTGAAACCAGATGCTGCTGTGATTGTTGCAACCATCCGCGCTCTGAAAATGAATGGCGGCGTTGCGAAAGCCGATCTGGGCACAGAAAATGTAGAAGCCGTTGCACAAGGTTGCAGCAACCTTGGCCGTCACATCGAGAATGTGCGCCAGTTTGGTGTACCAGCTGTTGTTGCCATCAACCACATTGTTGGCGATACCGATGCTGAAATTCAGGCGGTAAAAGATTTCGTTGAAGAAAAAGGCGCTCAGGCCATCATCTCCAAACATTGGGCACATGGATCTGCCGGTGCAACTGAATTGGCTGAAAAAGTCGTTGAGTTGGCTGAAAGCGGTACCTCCCAGTTTGCTCCTCTTTACGAAGAAGAGCTGCCCCTGATGGAAAAAATCGAAACCATCGCCAAGCGTATCTATCGCGCAGAGGAAGTTCTGGCCGATAAAAAAGTACGCAACCAGTTGAAACAGTGGGAAGAGCAAGGCTTCGGCAATCTGCCTGTTTGTATGGCAAAAACCCAATATAGCTTCTCAACCGATCCTGAATTGCGCGGTGCACCAATTGGTCACTCTGTGCCAGTTCGTGAAGTTCGCCTGTCTGCTGGTGCTGGCTTCATCGTAGTTATCTGCGGTGAGATCATGACCATGCCTGGCCTGCCACGCAAGCCTGCGGCAGAATCCATCTGTCTCAACGACAATGGTGAGATTGAAGGATTGTTCTAATCAGGCTATGAGGGGGCGATTTGTAAATTTGCCCCTCTAAGTCTGGCTCTGGATTGACGGGATCCGGCCTTGAAAAGCTGAGAAAAACGGTCTTTTTCTCTCTTTTCAGGTCGGATCTTGACCATCTGAACCTCAGACCCTGAGCTAGACCAGACTTATTGTGGATTTACGAGCCCGTTTGTTTTGGCTTTCTCTGTTGCCCGCGCAAAAGAGCTGCCCTTCCCTCCAGCCCCAGAAAGGGTTTTTCGCATGACCGGCGAACGTATTGATGGCAAGGCCATCGCTGCTGATCTTCGTGCCAAAATTGCTATCGAAGCAAAAACGCTGATTCAAGAGCATTCTCTTATCCCCGGCATCGCAGTGGTGATTGTCGGTGAAGATCCAGCCAGCAAGGTCTATGTCGCATCAAAAGGCAAATCTGCCAAGGAATGCAACTTCCATTCTATTGAACATAGCCTTCCAGAAGAAACGTCCGAAGCGGATGTTCTGGCTTTGATCGAAAGCTTGAACAATGATGACAGCATTCATGGCATTCTTGTTCAGCTGCCATTGCCACGCCATATCGACGAATCCAAGGTTCTGAACCTGATCCGTCCTGAAAAGGATGTCGACGGGTTCCATCCAATCAATGTTGGCCTGTTGGCTGCTGGCGAACGGGATAAGGCCTTGGTGCCTTGCACGCCCGCTGGCTGTCTCATTCTGGCCCAGCGTGTTCTGGGTGACTTGCGCGGCAAACGCGCATTGGTGATTGGTCGCTCCAACATTGTTGGCAAGCCAATGGCGGCCTTGCTTTTGTCCGCCCATTGCACCGTGACCATTGCGCATCGTCACACACAAGATCTGCCAAGCCTCGTCAAGGATGCTGATATTGTTGTGGCTGCTGTTGGCATTCCGCAAATGGTTCAGGGTGACTGGATCAAGAAAGGCGCTTGTGTGATTGATGTGGGCATCAACCGCATTGACGCGCCAGAGCGTGGCGAAGGCAAAACCCGCCTCGTTGGCGATGTCGATTATGACGCCGCAGCCGAGCGTGCAGCCTTTATCACCCCGGTTCCCGGTGGTGTTGGTCCTATGACCATTGCACTGTTGATGGCCAATACGCTCACAGCCGCCCGCCGGTCTGCCGGTCTGGACGATCTGGACTTTGCAGCCCTTCTGGCTGACGTCTAAAAGCGGATTAACATTATAGAGCATATTTTTCGAAAAGTGCGTGCGGTTTTCGGATAAAAATATGTTTAGAAACAAAGGCTAGAGCATTTTGAATAAACATGTTGTTATTCAAAATGCTCTAGCTAATCCTAAAAAGGCCTGATGCATTTGCATCAGGCCTTTTTCTTTGGCGGCAACTCGCCTGGATTTGCCATAAAATCAAGATGTTCGCGTCTGATTTTATGTGACCCACTGGTCGCAGTTTTGCTGAAAACCGTCGCAAGGGAAAGATTGACAAAGCCTTGGGAATAGCGGACATAGAATGACCACTTTGGTTTTTGGTTACAGGCGTGGCCAAAATGAAAAGGGAACATGGTATGGGCGACCCAAGTCGGGGCCGAAGCCATGGCTGCCCCCGCAACTGTATGCGGCTGTGTCTTTTTATCACCACTGGCCTTGCTGCCGGGAAGGAAAAAGCCACCAGCGCCGCAAGCCAGGAGACCTGCCAAAGGGATTTTGTTTTCAACCGGTCGGGGTGTACTGGGAAAAGCAGGCAAAAACCGCGTTATGCAGCTTTTCGCTCATTTGCTTTTCTCCGTCTTGATCATGGCATTCTTTGGCAAGCCTTGTGGCTTGCCCGGACCAAGGGGATGAACATGGACGATAGCATAATGGAACAGCCAAGCATTATACAGATTTGCGTGACCTGCCGCACACAAGCTGATTTGCAAGCACCGGTTCCAGAAGATGGAACCGAGGCAAAACGCAGCGGCCAAAAGCTTTATGAGCGCTTGCAAGACCGCCAAAATGCGCAAGATAATGGCACCAATGCACATGTTCTGATCCAGCCTGTCGAATGTATGAATGGCTGTCAATCAGCCTGTACCGCCAGTGTCCAGGCGGCTGGCAAATATGCGTTTCTGATTGCCAATCTCGATGACAGCGATGAACGCTTGGACGATCTGTTGTCTTTTGCAGCGGCTCATGCTGCCAGCAAAGATGGTTTGCCAGCATGGCGCGAGCGCCCTGTGCATGTGCGAAAAAATACCTTAGCGCGATTGCATCCTCCCATCCTCACCAAAGACGGCTCCTCTTCGGCCCAATAATTCAAGATAGCGAGAATCCTAATGAGCTTTAACACGCTTCAAGGCAAAAAAATCCCGGCAACCGTTGTCACCGGTTTTCTGGGGGCTGGTAAAACAACCCTGATCCGCAATCTGATCAACAAGGCGGGCGACAAGAAAATCGCGCTGATTGTCAATGAATTTGGCGATATGGGCTTTGATGGTGAATTGCTCAGTGATTGCGGCAATCCCAATTGCACCGAAGACGATGTGGTGGAGCTGAAAAATGGCTGCATTTGCTGCACTGTCGCCGATGACTTTTTGCCAACCATGGAAAAGCTGATTGCGCGTGAGCCACGCCCTGATCACATTGTAATCGAGACCTCTGGTCTTGCCCTGCCACAGCCTTTGGTTCAGGCTTTTTCCTGGCCAAGCGTGCGCGCCTCTGTCACCGTGGATGGTGTGGTCACCGTTGCTGATGCCATGGCCTTATCTGAAGGGCATTATAGTCAGGATGAAGATGCCATTGCCCGTCAGCGCGAAGCCGATGACAGCCTTGATCATGAAAGCCCGATTGAAGAGCTTTTTGCCGATCAGATCAAATGTGCCGATATGATTGTGGTCTCAAAAGCCGATCTTGTTGATGAGAGCGGTCTTTCCAAGGTAGAAGCCTTGCTGACCGAGCAAATGCGCGATGGCGTCAAGATTGTGCCATCCCGCAATGGAGATTTGTCCGCGGCTGTCTTGCTTGGTCTTGATAGCGCTGCTGAAGATGATATGGACAGCCGCAAAGCGGCCCATGATCACCATCATGATGACCACCATCACGACGACGATCATCACCATGACGACGATGATCACGATCATGACCACCACCACCATCATCACCATTCTCATGACGATTTCAGCTCTGATATTGTGACGCCGCGTGTCTTTGCCGATATGGATGCCATAAAGGCAGCCGTTGAAAAAACACTGGCCCTACCCGGTATTTTGCGCGTCAAAGGCTATGTCAAGATCGAGGGCAAAGCCGCTCGTGTTGTGGTGCAAGCCGTAGGCCGCAGGGTCGATTGCTGGTTTGATCCAAGCTCGGATGACAAAACCGGATTGGTTGTGATTGGCCTTGCGCCGCTGGATCTGGATGGCGCAACAGCCTTGCTTGGCGAAAAAGGGTAAGTTTTTCTAATGCATATTCTTGCTCCACAAGCTGGCCGCATTGATGATGGCGATGAGGCAATTGATCTGGGCCAAACCCCGGGAGATATTCTCTTTCTCTCGGCGGCAGACAGCGAATTGTCTGCTTTGGCCGATTGCGCACAAATGCGCGAACAAGACTGTCCCAGCATCAGACTGGGCAATCTCCTGTCGCTCAATCACCCCTATTCGGTTGATTTATATGTGGAGCAAACAGCCCGCCATGCCAAATTGATTGCGCTTCGAATTTTGGGGGGCGAGGAATATTGGCGCTATGGACTGGAGCAAATGCAAAAGCTGGCCAGAGGCTATGATATAGCCTTGGCCGTTATGCCCGGCGATGACAAATGGGACGCGGATCTGGCGCAATGGTCCAGTCTGCCGCAAGATCAGGTCCGCCAGCTTTGGCGCTATTGCGTGGAAGGCGGGCAGGAAAATCTCTCCAATGCGCTTGGCTTTGCTGATTTTCTGATCAAGGCCCGAAGCGAAAGCCCGGAACAGCCAAAGGCTTTGCCGCGTATGGGGCTATGGTGGCAAGGCCAAAGCCTTGAAGGCATGGATGCCATCGACGGCCATATTGCCAAACAAATTCAGCAACAAAAGACAGAGACCCCACTCTTTGTGCCCATCATGCTGTATCGCTCGCTGGTCCAAAGCGCCATGATGGCCCCGGTACAGGCTCTGTGCGAGGAATTGTCAAAGTCTGGCGCAATTGCCCTACCGATTTTTGTCCCAAGCCTGAAAAATGCTGAAGCGCAAGAATTCCTTACCTCCTTCTTTGCTTCCTATCAGCCATCCGTCATTCTCAATACCACTGCCTTTGCCATTTCCAAGGCCGGACAAGCCTATGAACCAACGGTGTTGGACAGACCCGGTGCGCCCATTTTACAGGTCATTCTTTCAGGCTCATCCCAAGAGGCATGGCAAGAAAGTCCGCGTGGTTTGTCTGCACGGGATTTGGCCATGCATGTGGTTTTGCCAGAATTGGATGGTCGTATTCTCAGTCGCGCTATTTCCTTTAAAGAGGAAAGCGGCTTTGACGAACGCACTCAGAGCAATCCTGTGCGTTATGTCGCAAAGCCTGATCGGGTGGCTTTTGTCTGTCAATTGGCGCTGCGCTGGGCAACTTTGCGTCAAAAGGCGGCCTCTGAGCGCAAGATTGGCTTGGTTTTGGCCAATTATCCCAACAAAGACAGCCGCATTGCAAACGGGGTTGGGCTGGATGCGCCCGCCTCTGCAGTGGTTCTGTTGCAACATTTGGCAGAGCTTGGCTACACAATAGCCAAGGC
This sequence comes from Cohaesibacter sp., assembly GCA_025800145.1. Lineage (GTDB taxonomy): Bacteria > Pseudomonadota > Alphaproteobacteria > Rhizobiales > Cohaesibacteraceae > Cohaesibacter. The sequence goes on along the minus strand of JAOXSH010000009.1, from coordinate 39,212 downwards.
TCCTGATAGCTCAGATGCCTTGATGGCGCAAATTCTGGCCGGACCGACCAATGCCTATGGCGCAACCATTCGCGTCTCTGATCATGCTTTGGCTTTGGCAGATTATGAGACTTTCTTTGCCACCTTGCCCGATGATGTGCAACAACAGGTGCGTAAGCGCTGGGGGGATGTCGCAACGGACCCAATGGTGGCGAATGGGGCATTTCAGTTGCCCATCCACTGCTTTGGCAATGTAGCGCTGGGGATTCAACCTGCACGTGGCTATAACATTGATCCCAAAGAGACTTATCACGACCCGGATCTGGTGCCGCCGCATAATTATTTTGCCTTTTATCTTTGGATGCGAGAGCAATTTGGCATTGATGCCATCATTCATGCAGGAAAGCATGGCAATCTGGAATGGTTACCGGGCAAGGCTCTGGCCTTGAGCGAGGCTTGCTACCCGGAAAGTGTGCTTGGCCCCCTTCCCCATCTTTATCCTTTTATTGTCAATGATCCGGGGGAAGGCTGTCAAGCCAAACGCCGTTCCAGCGCCGTCATTATCGATCATTTGACGCCGCCACTCACACGGGCAGAGAGCCATGGTGCAGGCGAAGAGCTGGAAGCATTGGTGGATGAATTTTACACCGCGCAAGGGGTGGATCCACGCCGGGCAGAAAAGCTGATGGAAGAAATCCGCTTTTTGGCCAACCGCACAGGATTGGATAAGGATGCAGATATTGGCGAAGAGCTGTCCAATGCAGAAGCGCTTCAACAGCTGGATGCGCATTTATGCGACTTAAAAGAGCTGCAAATTCGCGACGGACTGCATATTCTGGGGCAGACACCGAAGGGAGAGCAACTGGATGATTTGCTGATTGCCATTGCCCGTGTGCCACGCGGCAAAGATGCTCCTCAACAAAGCCTGCATCGGGCAATGGCGCAAGATTTGGACTTATTGCTGAAAGGCATTGCTTTTGATCCGCTGGATTGTGATTTCTCCGCTCCTTGGGATGGAGACAAACCTGCCCTTCTCTCTGATATCAGCACAGATTTGTGGCGCACGGCTGGGGATACAGTTGAGCGGCTGGAATTGTTGGCACAACAGATTGTGTCCAAGCAAACCGCCTTGCCATCTGATTGGCGGCATACGGCCCCTGTTTTTGACTGGATTGAGCAAGATTTACGCCCGCTAATTGACTCTTGCGGGCCAAATGAGCTGGCCGCATTAAGCGATGGATTGGCCGGACGCTTTGTACCGCCTGGTCCTTCTGGCGCGCCAACCCGAGGACGACCGGACGTTTTGCCGACCGGTCGCAATTTCTTTGCCGTTGATGTGCGCTCAGTACCCTCCAAGACCGCTTGGGCAATTGGCAAACTTTCTGCACAACGCTTGATCGAACGGCATTTTCAGGATGAAGGAGAATGGCTACAAGCCATTGCCCTGACCTGTTGGGGTACGGCCAATATGCGCACCGGTGGCGATGATATTGCCCAAGCTCTGGCCCTGTTGGGTGTTCGCCCGGTTTGGGAAGCCGCTTCGGGGCGTGTCACCGGCATTGATGTCATCAAGCTTTCCGAGCTGGGCCGCCCGCGCGTGGATGTAACTTTGCGCATTTCCGGCTTCTTTCGCGATGCCTTTCCCCATCAAATCGATTTGTTCGATAGTGCAGTTCGAGCCGTTGCCGAGCTGGAAGAGCCGTTAGATGCCAATCCGATTGCAGCTCGTGCAAACGTGGAGATGGAACAAGCCATGGCAAAAGGGCTGGATATCGCCCGCGCCAAGCGTCAATCAACCTTTCGCGTTTTTGGCTCGATGCCCGGTGCTTATGGGGCGGGCCTACAGGCCTTGATTGACGAGAAAATCTGGGACAAGCGCAGCGATTTCGCTGATGCCTTCATTGCCTGGGGTGGCTTTGCCTATGGCGCGGGGGAGTATGGCAACAAGGCCGCCGAACAACTCAAGACCCGGCTTGGCCACGTGGATGCCGTGGTGCAAAATCAGGATAACAGAGAGCATGATTTGCTCGATTCGGACGATTATTATCAGTTTGAAGGCGGTCTGTCCGCCAGTGTCGAAGCTTTGAAAGGCAGCGCCCCAAAAGTCTATCACAATGATCATTCGCGGCTTGAGCGCCCTGTCATTCGTACCTTGGATGAAGAGATTGCCCGTGTCGTACGTGGCCGTGCGGCCAATCCCAAATGGATTGATGGGGTGATGCGGCACGGCTATAAAGGCGCCTTTGAAATGGCGGCCACGCTGGACTATCTCTTTGCCTTTGCCGCCACCACCAATGCGGTGGGGGATCATCATTTTGACCAGCTTTATTCCGCTTATATCGATAATGATGATGTCAGGGATTTCCTGATCGAGAAGAATCGGCCAGCCTATGACGATATGATTGAGCGCTTTCTGGAAGCCATTGATCGCGGGCTTTGGACGCCTCGTTCCAACAGTGCTGCCTTTATACTGAACCAAGCCCGTCACCAAAATCAACAGGAGGATGTCAGAGCATGACAAAAGACATGACCCCGGAAGAACAAGATGCACGCCATGCAGAAAAGATGAAAAAGAAAAAGGCGGCTCGGGATAAAATTCTGGCAACCAAAACCATTGAAAAAGGGCTGGTCATCGTTCACACCGGCAAAGGCAAGGGCAAATCAACCGCGGCTTTTGGTATGGCTTTTCGCCAGATTGGCCATGGCAACAAGATTGCAGTCATCCAGTTTGTCAAAGGCGCTTGGAATAGCGGTGAAAAAACCGTTCTGGAGAAATTCCCCGAGCTTGTCACCATCAAGGCGATGGGAGAAGGCTTTACATGGGAAACGCAGGACCGGCAAAAAGATATTGAAAATGCGCAAGCTGCATGGGCTGAAGCCAAAAAGGCCATTCTGGACCCTGAAATCCGCTTCGTTTTGCTTGATGAGCTCAATATTGTGCTGCGCTATGATTATCTTCCCATTGAGGACGTGACCGCCTTTTTGCAAAATGAAAAGCCGGAAGACACCCATGTTGTGATCACGGGCCGCAATGCCAAAGAGGAATTGGTCGAAGTCGCGGATCTGGTCACCGATATGACCCTGATCAAGCACCCTTTCCGCTCTGGCGTCAAAGCCCAAAAGGGCATTGAATTTTAGGCATATCCTCGAAAATTACAAAAACTCCCCGCTATTGCTAATTATTGGGATTGGATATCGGGGAGTTTTGACATCTGGGCAAGCGTTGGAATGCAATGGCGCGGTGCATCTCAATTGGAATATCCCCGATATGTATGCTAATCTACGCACCAAAAAAAACGACATTATAAGCTCTATTTGTTCGGTTTTGTCATGACTGACCATGGCAAAACCAATTTTGCAATATCCCTTTGGTGAAAGCGCAAAATCGATGATTGACCTTGTGTCATAAAGTTTTTAAGGAATGATTTGATGGTTCATGTCATCCGAGCGTGGTGGCGTGATGAAAAGGGAACATGGTGAGGCGTACCCAGCAGGGACCAAATCCATGGCTGCCCCCGCAACTGTAAGCGGCGAGCAAAGGATGTTTATACCACTGGCCTGATGGCTGGGAAGGTTCATCTGGCGCAAGGACCCGCCAGCCAGGAGACCTGCCATCTTTGAAACGGCTGCCTTTTTGCAGCCCTCTCTTAACAAGACGCCGGGGTGTGCGTTGGGTGAAGGGACAAAGATGGACAAGAGGTTTTTATTTGGCTCTGTCTCTCTCCTCTCCAGCCATTCAATACCTTTCGCGTCTCCATTGAAAGCGACTTTTGTCGTTGGAGGCTCAATGTCCTTTTTCAAAACTCTTGGTCTGGCAACAGCCGCCCTTGCTCTTTCTTCCACAGCATCCCTCTCCCACTTTGTTCTGGCCTATACGCCAGAGGTCAATCTGGAACGTGCTGGCGATGTGCCCCTGAAACTGATTTTCTGGCATCCTTTTGAAAATGGTCACGTCATGGACATGGCCAAGCCGCAAGCTGTTTACATGATGCATAAGGACAAGAAAATTGACCTGATGCCATCCTTGAAGCCAATCAAGTTCAAAGGCACCGAGAATGAAGCAAGCGCCTTTGATGCGTCTGCCTCTATCAAGCGCAATGGCGATTATATCATTGTGGTTGAGCCTGCTCCCTATTATGAGGAGAGCGAGGATATCTATATCCAGCAGCTGACGAAAAGTTTCATCAATAAAGGTGGTGTCCCAACAGGCTGGGAAGAGCCAGTTGGTCTTGCAACCGAGATTGTGCCGTTGAACAAGCCAACCAACATTCTGGCAGGGTCCACTTTTACCGGCCGAGTTCTGGCCAATGGCAAGCCAGTTGCTGGCGCTGAAATCGAAATTGAATATATGGCGGCTGAACCGGATATGGCCAAAAACAGCCCCAAAGCTGCAACCGCTAGCCCAATGCCGGGCGGCGCTGTTGTCGCTCTGTCTGACGAAAATGGCTATTTCTCTTTCGGCATTCCAAAAGCGGGCTTCTGGGGCTTTGCCGCTCTTGGCTCAGGCCCTGCAACCGAGCATGAAGGCAAGGAATTGTCTCAGGATGCTGTGATCTGGGTTCGCGCCTACGATGTTAAGTAAACCAGTTTGGGGGCGGCTTGCCGCCCCTTGGCCTTTTGACCTGACGTTTGGGAGCAACTTTCATGCATATCATTGATGCAGTTTTGACCAATGATGTTGTCATTGGTGGTGCTGTTCTGACACTTGCCGGTCTTGGCCTTGGTTTACGCAAGCTGGATATGGATCTCATTCCAGCCGCTGGCATATTAAGCGCCACATTCTTTGTGGCCTCTCTTATCCATGTGCCGATCGGGCATTCCAGTGTACATTTGATTATGAATGGTCTGGCCGGGCTTATTCTGGGCTGGGCGGCATTCCCGGCGCTTTTTGTCGGATTGTTGCTCCAAGCCATCTTTTTTGCCTTTGGTGGCATCACAGTGCTGGGGGTGAATGCAATCAACATTGCCGGGCCAGCGGTCATTGTCGGCCTGTTGTTTCGTCCCTTTGTGATTGGTGCCAGTTCTGCCATAAAAGCCGCTATTTTAGGCGGTGTCTCAGGAGCATTGGCCATTTCCTTGACAACATTATTTGTCGGTATCTCTCTGGCCTTGTCAGAAGAATCACTTATTCCTGCGGTCAAACTGGTTTTTCTGGCTCATATTCCGGTGATGATCATTGAAGGCTTGTTAAGCGCCGCTGCCGTCTATCTGATTTATACGGTCAAGCCGGAATTGTTTGACGTTATGCGTCAGATTGATGATACCAAAGATGAAATGGAGGGTTGATCATGACATTTTTTGGCAATCTGTTTGTAAAATTTTCTCTAATACTTTCTCTGGCTATTGGCCTGTTTGTAGGCGCCTTTGCTCTCAGCTCTCCTGCTTTTGCCCATAAGGTCATCGCCTCAGCTTACGCCGATGGCGATGCGATTGAAGGCGAGATTGGTTTTTCCAACGGGACCATGGCCAAGAATGTTGTGGTCGAGATTTTGGATGATTCTGGCACCAAATTGGGCGAAGTGACAACCGATGGGGAAGGCATATTCCGTTATCAGCCAACCAAGGCGATTGCGCTGACCTTTCGCGCCGATCTTGGTCAGGGCCATGTAGCGGTATATCGCATGACAGAAGATGACTTACCACAAATGGACGGCATAAGCGTGACGCAGGAAACCTCGACACCTGCCTCTTCTGTTTCTTCACAAGATGCAACGTCTTCTTCAGATACAGCCGCGCTTGTAATGTCAGAAAGCGCGATTGCAAGTTTGGTACAGCACATCATCAAAGCTGAAATGGCCGCGCTTCAATCTGACTTACGAAAAGCGGTGCGTCTGGAAACAAAGCCACTGCGCAAGGAAATTGCCGCTTATAAAGAGAAGAATGATCTGCAAACCATTCTGGGTGGTGTCGGTTATATTATAGGATTGTTTGGCATCGGCTTTTATGTTGTCGCCAGGCGCGAAGCAAACAAGGTCAAGAAGGTAACTTCTTAACCTTTATATTGGGAGGGCGTCAAATGAGCGATATTTTGGAACAAGCCGGTCGCGCCAGTAATATAGGAAGGCAAGAATTGCCACGCGATGCAATGTGGATCCGCCGTTTGGATCCGCGTGTCCGCATTGCGGCCTTATGCGCTTACGCCATTACCCTGATCCAGCTTTCCAATATTTCGTTACTTCTGGTTGCTCTGGCCTTGTCTTTCTTTTTGATGAGCCAAGCCCGTCTCCCTGTTGTGCCAACCATCAAGCGGGTTGCCATGATGGACAGCTTCATCATTTTCATGTTGATGATGCTCCCCTTCACCATGGCAGGAACCCCGCTTTTTCATGTCTTTGGCTTTCCTGCCAGTTATGAAGGGGTGATGAAGGGCATCGATATATTGCTCAAAGCCAATGCCATTGTCATGGCCAATCTTGCCTTGTTGAGCACACTGGAGCCTGTCACCCTTGGTCATGCTTTGGCACGGCTGAAAGTGCCCGCTCCTCTCGTACATTTGCTGTTGTTTACCGTACGCTATATTGAAGTGTTGCATGAGGAATATAACCGTTTGCTGATCGCTATGAAATGCCGCGGCTTTTTACCCACCAATCGCTGGCATTGTTATAAAAGCTTTGGCTATCTGGTCGGCATGTTGCTCATTCGCTCGTTTGAACGTTCTGAACGCATTATGCAGGCGATGAAATGCCGCGGCTTTAACGGCCAGTTTCATTTGCTGGATGATATCGCCTTTGAACGTCAGGATGCGGTTTTTGTCGGCTTTGCAGGCTTGACAATGCTCACCCTTTTGGCGCTGGAGATTTTGCATGTCCTGCCTGCTTGAGCTGAATGATATTCGCTTCGGTTATCCCGGCTTTTCACCTTGTCTGGATGGGGCCAGTTTTGCGCTTCATGAAGGCGAGCGCCTGACCCTGACCGGCCATAATGGAGCCGGGAAAAGCACCTTGCTGCATATCATTGTGGGCTTGAACCGCTTGCAAGCTGGCAAAATTTGGGCCTTTGGTCGCACCTATAAAGGCGAGAAAGACTTTAGATTGCTGCGCCGCCGGGTTGGTTTGGTTTTTCAAGATCCCGATGATCAGCTTTTCTGCCCAACAGTTGCAGAAGATATTGCCTTTGGGCCGCTCAATCTTGGCTATTCCAAGCAAGAGGCAATGCAAATTGTCGATGAAACCTTGGCCTTTCTTGATCTGTCTGCCTTTCGCGATCGGGTCACACATAAACTCTCTGGTGGTCAAAAGCGTCTTGTCTCGCTGGCGACCGTGTTAGCCATGAAACCAGAAATTCTGTTATTAGATGAGCCCACCAATGCGCTGGATGAAAAAACTACGCAACGCTTGATTGACATTCTTGTCAACTTGCCCCAAGCCATGGTGATCGTCTCCCATGATCGGCAATTTCGCGCAGCGGTGGAGACCAGAAGCATCCAGTTGGAAGCGGGATGCATTATGTCGGAGACAGAACAGGCCTGATCTGGCCGTTCTGCTATGATCGTCTTTGCTTCCAGATACCCTTGCCGATGAAAAGGTAAGGCAGATACTTTCGCAGTGCCTTCCTTGAGAAGGCTGAAACACATGTCAGTGCGGTTGATCCAAGTCGGAGACCAAGTCTGGCCTGCAGGAGAAAGTTGACAGGCGGAATAATGACCAGCCTGCCCTTTTCATCCCTGCATTTTGAGGACCAGCCGTTCATTCGGCCAAGAGATAGGGATTTATTGTGACCAAGGACACACAGCCAGAAGAAAAACTTGGCCTTATGATTTGCGGCCATGGAAGCCGTAATAAGGAAGCCGTTGAACAATTTGCCAAACTGGCAGAACGACTGCGCCCGCGCTTTCCCGATTGGCCTGTTGACTATGGCTATCTGGAATTTGCCAATCCTGTTCTCTCCAATGGCTTGGACAAATTGGTGCAAGAAGGCTGCACGCATATTCTGGCCGTGCCCGGTATGTTGTTTGCCGCAGGCCATGCAAAAAACGATATTCCATCCGTCCTCAATGCCTATCAAGCCAAAAAGCCGGGCGTGAAAATCACCTATGGCCGGGAATTGGGTCTGGATCTGAAAATGATCAAGGCCGCCTCTGCACGCATTGAAGAAGCTGTGAAAGCAGCCAATGAAGAGCATGGCGAGCTACCACTTTCCGAAACCATGCTGATGGTGGTTGGACGCGGTGCCTCTGATCCCGATGCCAATTCCAATGTCAATAAATTGATGCGGATGTTGTGGGAAGGTATGGGCTTTGGCTGGGGTGAAGTTTGCTATTCTGGCGTTACCTTCCCACTGGTTGAACCGGGTCTGGAACATGCCGCACGCCTTGGCTATAAGCGTGTGATTGTGTTCCCTTACTTCCTGTTCACCGGTATTTTGATCCGTCGTATTTACAATTTCACCGATGAAGTTGCCGCCCGTCATCCAGATATTGAGTTCATCAAGGCCGGGTATCTGAATGATCAGGATTATGTGATCGAGACATTCGTTGATCGCGTGCATGAAATTCTCGAAGGCACCAACAATATGAATTGCCAGATGTGCAAATATCGTGCGCAGGTTCTGGGCTTTGAGGATGAAGTGGGCCTGAAACAGGAAAGCCACCATCATCATGTAGAAGGGGTGGAAACAGCAGATTGTGAATATTGCACCGACAATATGTGCACGAATGAATGTCTGAAACATGGCCCCGCCCAACATGGCCATGATCACCATCATCATAATCATCATCATGACCATGATCACAGCCACAGCCATTCACATGATCACAGTCATTCACATGATAACAGCCATGGGCACGATCACTCCCATGATCATGATGATCACCACCATCACCCTTATCCCCATGCCGATCACCCATTGGGTCCCAACAGCATGTATAAAAAAGACTGAAAGGCGTGGGGCTGATCATGTCGTCTTATGACTATATCAAATCTCCACAAGGGATTTATGAGCAATCCTTCCAGATCATACGAAGCGAGGCAGAGCGGGACTTGGCCTCTCTTCCTGCTGATCTGGTGCCAATTGCTGTACGTCTGATGCACGCTGTTGGTATGACGGATCTGGTGTCAGAGTTGCGCTTCAGCACGAGGGCGGTTGAAGCCGGTCTTCATGCCCTTGTTGCTGGAAAGCCCATTTTGGTGGATGCCCAAATGGTGGCAGGTGGCATCACTCGCCGTTTTCTGGATCCAGAAAACGGCGGCCATGGCAACGAGGTTTTGGTAACCCTCAATGATCCATGTGTTTGGAATTTGGCCGAAAAGATGGGCACCACCCGCTCCGCCGCCGCTCTGGAGCTGTGGCGACCGCATCTGGATGGCGCGATTGTCTCCATTGGCAATGCACCAACTGCCTTGTTCCGCTTGTTGGAAATGATCAAGGATGGCGCCCCGAAACCGGCGCTTATTCTGGGGTTTCCTGTCGGTTTTGTTGGAGCAGCAGAATCCAAAGATGCGCTAGCAAATGAAGCAGCTGTCTTGGGACTGAATTTCCTGACCCTCACTGGGCGACGGGGTGGCACTCCCATGGCAAGCAGTGCGGTCAATGCCTTGGCGCTCATGGCGCTTGGGCGTGAGATTTAGGCGATCACCATGACTGGGGGACTTTTTATGAAAAAAACAGCGCAATCCACCCCCTGGATTTCCGTTATTGGCATTGAGGAAGAGGGCATGTCGTGTCTGTCTGCTCTTGGCCTTTCTATCTTGAAAGAATGTGATATCTTGCTGGCAGGTCAACGCCATCTGGATATGGTACCTTTGGATTACGCCCCAAAAGCGACGCGGATGACATGGCCCTCGCCCTTTTCCTCGACCTTTGAGAGCATTGCCGCTATGCGTGGCAAGCAGGTGGTCATTCTGGCAACGGGCGATCCAATGTTCTGCGGCATTGGCGGCACTTTGACACGCTTTTTCAACTGGTCGGATTTGCGTATTCTGCCTGCCAAATCGGCCTATAGTTTGGCTGCCAGCCGAATTGGCTGGCCCTTGGATAAATGCTCGCTTCTGACCATTCATGGTCGCGATCCGGCAGGGCTTATTCCGCATTTCCAGCCCGGGGCGCATTTGATCATTCTCTCCAAGAACGGCAGCTCCCCCAGCCTGCTCGCCACCAAGCTATGCGAGATTGGTGCGCAACAGTCTGAACTCACTATTTTGGAGCATATGGGGGGCGAGAAAGAGAAGATCATCGAAACCAGCGCGCTTGCCTTAAAAGATGCCGGTGATGCCCTTCCCTTTGCCGATCTCAATGTCATTGCGGTCAAAATTCCCTCTGATTTTGCCAATTGGCATTCAACCTGTCCGGGATTGCCTGATGATGCTTTTGAGCATGACGGCAAGATGACAAAGCAGGATATTCGCGCCAGTGCGCTGGCCAAACTGGCCCCTCGCCCCGGAGCGCATTTATGGGATATTGGGGCCGGATGCGGCTCTATTGCCATTGAATGGTTGCGCAGCCATCCAAGCACCTCTGCTATCGGACTGGAGCCGCTTGAGAAACGCCGCGCCTTTGCCAGCCATAATGCCAAAGCCCTTGGCGTACCACGCTTGAAATTGATTGATGGCATAGCACCAGATGGATTGATGGGACAGGAAAGCCCCGATGCTATTTTCATTGGCGGTGGCCTGTCGCAAGAGACCCTGACATTCAGCCTCAAAGCCCTAAAACCCGGCGGTCGTCTGGTGGCCCATGCCGTCACCCTTGGCTCAGAAGCGTTGCTGCTGAATATCTATACGCAATATGGCGGCGAATTGACCCGCCTTTCCATTGCCAAAGCCAAACCCGTTGGCCCGCTTTTCGGCTGGAAAGCGTCTATGCCGGTCACCCAATGGGTTTATGTCAAAGGCCATGATGCAAAAGATCAAGAAGGAAGTTTATCCAAGTCATGAGCGGAACCTTATATGGCGTTGGGGTCGGTCCGGGTGACCCGGATCTGATTACCCTAAAAGCCGCCAAGCTGATTGCAAAAGCCAAAGTGATTGCCTATCCCGCCCCTGATAGTGGTGTGAGTTTTGCGCGATCAATTGTTGCCGAACATATCAGCGAAACAGTCACGGAAATTCCGATGATCGTCCCGATGCGTGTGGAGCGTTTTCCCGCACAAACCGTTTATGATCGGGAATCGGAAGTGATTGCCAAGCATTTGGCCGCCGGTGTCGATGTCGTGGTTTTGTGTGAGGGTGATCCTTTCTTCTTCGGCTCTTTCATGTATGTTTACAATCGCCTGGCTGATCGCTTTTCCTGCGAGATTGTGCCTGGAGTTTCCTCTCTTACGGCCTGTGCCTCGCGGTTAAAACATCCACTTGCCGCCCGCAATGATGTGTTATCAGTCATTCCCGGTCCGGCCAGTGATGAAGAATTTAGAGCGCGTCTGTCCCTTGGCGGTTCTTTTGCCATTATCAAGGTTGGCCGCAATTTTTCACGCATTCGCACCCTGCTGGAAGAGCATAACCTATTGGAAAAAGCCGGTTATGTTGAACGAGCAACACTGCCAGCAGAAAAGGTCATGCCTTTGGCCGAGGTCAGTGATGATTGCGCTCCCTATTTTTCCATGATCCTGATTTATGACGGAGAAGAAACTTGGTTCTAGAGAATAAGAAAAACTTTGCCATTGTCACTCTGTCACAGAACAGCATGGACTTGGCTACCAATATCAAAAAGGCCCTGAGCGATCAGGGCTATGGTGCAAGCATTCATGGCAAAGGCGATTTGGCAGGGGCTGACAGCTCCTATTCAGAAACAAAAGCCTGTCTAGCCTCCCTGTTTCAGCAAGGCCATGGCCTCATCGCCCTTTGTGCAAGTGGCATTGTTATTCGCGCCCTTGCCTCTGATCTGGATGATAAATTTGACGAACCACCCGTTCTGAGCGTCAGCCGGGACGGCACCAGCATTGTACCGCTTCTTGGCGGGCATCATGGGGCCAATGAGGTTGCTGATCTGTTGGCCGAAAAGTTAAGTGCCCATGCTGCCATTACCACAGCCGGGGATTGCCGCTTCAAGCTGGCTTTGGACAATCCCCCCAAAGGTTGGGCCTTGCAAAATGCGCGGGCAGCCGGTCCACTGATGGCCCGTTTGGTTGACGGTGAAGCCCTCAAAGTCGATCCGGTCCTGACTTGGCTCACCACATCTGAGCTTACCTTGTCAGAGGATGCGCCATTGCAGGCTCTATCCAGCATCAAAGCGCTTGCTGCCAGCGATGAGGCGCTTGTTTATTCCCCCAAAAGCCTTGCAATTGGCTTGGGATGTGAACGCGGCGTCGCTTCCGAGCATGTGATTGAGCTGATTGAAGGTGTGCTATCTGATCATGGTCTTGCACAAGAAGCCATTGGCTGTTTGTGTTCTATTGATCTGAAAAGCGATGAAGCCGCGCTACAGGATGCCGCTCGCCATTTTGGCGTTCCGGTGCGTTTTTTCCCCGCTGATCGTCTGAATGAAGAAAAAGCGCGTTTGGCCAATCCATCCGACGTGGTTTTCTCAGAAGTTGGATGTCATGGTGTGGCGGAAGGCTCAGCTTTGGCAGCCATTGGTCAGTCAGGCACACTTTTGGTAGAAAAGGTCAAGACCGACAAGGCTACATGCGCAATTGGACAAGCCGTTGCACCGCTTGAGATCGAGCAAATCGGCGCTCAGCGTGGCCGTTTGGCCGTGGTTGGCATTGGTCCGGGACAAACTGCATGGCGCACGCCTGAAGCCTCTCGTCTGGTGCAAGAGGCAGAAGAGCTGGTTGGCTATGGGCTGTATATTGATTTGCTCGGATCGCTGGCTGATGGCAAAAAGCGTAGCGATTTCCCGCTGGGTGGCGAAGAAGATCGCTGCCGCTATGCCCTGGAAGAAGCTGCAAAAGGCAAATCCGTTGCACTGATTTGCTCAGGTGATGCAGGCATTTATGCCATGGGTGCGCTGGTGATGGAATTGATGGACCGCGCACCGGATCAAGGCGGCGTGTCCGATCTGGCCAAGCGCGTTGAAATCATCAATGCGCCGGGTATCTCTGCCCTGCAAGCCGCCTCCGCTCGCTTTGGCGCTTTGCTTGGCCATGATTTTTGCACCATTTCCCTGTCAGATCTGCTGACCCCATGGGAGGCTATTGAAAATCGCCTTCATGCAGCCGCGAAAGGGGATTTTGTCGTCGCCTTTTATAATCCGGTTTCTATGCGACGCCGGACGCAATTGGCAGAGGCCAAGAAAATTTTACTGCACCATCGCCCAGCCGATACGCCCGTTTTGCTGGCGTCCAATCTTGGTCGTCCAACAGAGGCTTTGCGCCTTCGCACATTGGCAGAGCTGGAAGTGGATGAAGTGGATATGCTGACCGTTGTTTTGGTTGGCTCCTCTCAGAGCAAAGCCTTTAAAACCGGAGATCGCTCGGTTGGCGATCAAGGTTGGCGGGTTTATACGCCCCGTGGTTATGCCAAAAAGATTGATGCGGCCTCTTAAAGTCAGTGAAAAGAAAAGGAAATTTCTATGACTGTTCATTTCATTGGCGCTGGCCCCGGAGCGCCGGATCTTATCACCGTTCGGGCCTTGAAACTGATTCAAAGCTGCCCGGTTTGCCTTTATGCAGGCTCGCTGGTGCCAGAGGCCATCGTCGCAGAAGCGCCAAAAGATGCACGTATTCTTGATACGGCTGGTATGCATCTCGATGAGATTATTGAAGAAATCAAGCAGGCTCATGCCAAGGGACAAGATGTTGCCCGCGTTCATTCCGGCGATCCTTCCCTTTATGGTGCCATTGCGGAACAAATCCGCCGTCTGAAAGCCGAAGGCATTCCTTTTGATGTGACGCCGGGCGTGCCTGCCTTTGCAGCAGCAGCGGCAGCCCTTCAGACCGAATTGACCATTCCCGAAGTGGCGCAAACCGTTATTCTGACCCGAACGGCCATGAAATCCTCTTCCATGCCGGAAGGCGAAGATCTGGAAACACTTGGCAAATCCGGGGCGACTTTAGCCATTCACTTGTCCGTTCGCAATATTCCAGAAATTCAGCGCAAATTGATCCCGCTTTATAGCGCTGATTGCCCGGTTGTGGTGGCCTTTCGCGTTGGCTGGCCAGATGAAATGTTCATCCGGGGCACATTGGAAGATATTCGCGACAAGGTGCGCAAGGAAAAGATCACCCGAACCGCGCTTATTCTTGTCGGACCTGCCTTAGGCGCCAATGACTTCATTGATTCTGCACTTTATGATGCAGAATTCAGCCATGTCTTGCGCATTGGCAAAAAGGGTGAAGTGATCGAAGAGCCTGCCCAAATTGATTAAACGGACAGTACTGACAGTATGATAGGAAAAGGCCGGTTTTGACCGGCCTTTTTTATGTCTCATATCTCATGTCTCTTGGCTCACAGTCAGCATGAGACCAACAATCTATGGATGAGCAGGTCCGATAATATGGGCAAAAGAGCCCATCACTGAGCCAACTTGCAAGCCCATTGCAGGCAAAGCACGCCCAGTTGCATTGCTGGCTTCAAATAAGGGACGAGCCTCCCCCTGCCAGTCAATGGTCGCATAGTGAAATTCATGCGCAAGCAGATCTTTCGGCCACGGTAGATCGGACTGATGAATAACTTTTCTATACCCCAAATTTAATTTAGGGCTAGAAAAATTTGTGGTGATTGGCAGCAAATTTAACATATTCTTTGAGGTGCCATTTTTGCCAATTATTTCCTTACCCAGAACCATAAAACCACCGCATTCGCCAAAAATGCATTTCTTCTGTTCCGCAGCCTCTCTTATCGCCTGTTTGAAGGCTTTTGCATTGGCCAGCACGTCCAGATGCAATTCCGGATAGCCACCAGGCAAATAAATCGCATCAGATTGCGGGTGCGGCGTTTCATCCGCCAACGGAGAGAAATAGGAAATTTCCGCACCCGCATTTTGCCAATCTCTGACAATATGAGGATAAATGAAGGTGAAGGCGGCATCCTTTGCAATGGCAATATGTCGCCCAAGAGGGGGAAGTCTGGTGTAAAGCAGACCGGTTCCCTCTTGAAGCTGTTGCGACATTGGCTCCTCTTGCTCGGTTTTTTGCTGACCAATATACCCAGCGATCCTGCATAGAGCCTTCAAATCAACATTTGGGGCAATATGATCAGCAATGAAATCAATGCGCCTGTCCAGATCCGCATATTCATTGGCTTGCACCAAACCCAAATGACGCGATGGCATTTCCAGATCAGGATTGTTGCGCACTGCCCCCAATATCGGGATTGCAAGCGATTCGATTGCCTCGCGCAGCAGACTTTCATGGTGCATAGACCCAACCCGGTTCAATATGATTCCTGCAACATCCACATCAGGATCATAAGATTGCAAACCATGAACAAGAGCAGCAGCCGTTTGGGCCTGTCCTTTCACATCCAGCACAAGGATAACAGGAAGAGTGAGGATTTTGGCCAAATTTGCGCTAGAGCCTTTGCCACCAGCTGCCCCGTCAAACAAGCCCATCACTCCTTCGCAAAAGAGCATATCCGCATTGGCGACATGCTCATAGGCTCGTTCCCTGATATCAGCCGCCGTCATGGCCCATGGGTCTAGATTGATCGAGACAGAGTGACTGGCGGCTTTGTGAAAGGCTGGATCGATATAATCCGGTCCGCATTTTGCCGGGGCCAATGCCATCCCCTCTCGTAGCAACAAACGCTGCAAGCCAAGGGATAGCATGGTTTTTCCTGAATTGGAGCTGGCTGCGGCCAGCACCAGACCTTTGGGCGCTTGTCTTTGTTTCATATATCTGTTCCAGCACTCAAACAGCAAAATCAGACGACATCACCAAGGGGAAATTTATACCAACGGCATAAAAGATTGACCCAAAGGATTGGGGTTGAGCGTCTTTGCATGTTGATAAACACCCAGCCAGTCCAGACCATCACGCAATTTGACCACATCACCAATGACGATCAGCGCCGGAGGCTGCAAGTCGCTTTCCCGCGCCTCTTTTGTCAAATTTTCCAGCGTTGAAATCAGGACTTTTTGCTGTGGGGTTGTCGCATTGCAAATGATGGCTGCACCCTGCTCTTTGGGTCGGCCTGCATCCAGAAGCTTTTGAGTGATATTTTCCAGATGCTTCATGGCCATATACATGACAATGACTTGAGAGCCTTTGGCAATTGCCGCCCAATCCAGAGCCGTTGGCATGGAGCCGGTTTGATCATGGCCAGTGAGGAATGTCACAGACTGATTGATCTCGCGGTGGGTAGCCGGAATACCGGCATAACAAAGCCCCCCGATGCCTGCGGTGATGCCCGGCACAACCCGAAACGAAATATTGGCAGCAACCAGTGCCAACGCCTCTTCACCACCTCGCCCAAAAATGAAAGGGTCTCCCCCTTTCAGGCGCAAAACCCGTTTGTTTTGCTTTGCCAATTCAATCAGGCGCAGCGTGATATCCTTTTGTTTTGGGGAAGGCCGGCCTCCACGCTTGCCAGCAAATTCCACAATCACGTCAGGTTTTGCAAAAGCAAGGCTCTGCTCATCAACCAGAGCATCATGCACAATGACATCTGCCTGACGCAGGGCATTGACGGCATGAAGGGTCATCAAACCACGATCTCCCGGACCAGCTCCAACCAGCCAGACATGACCGGGTTCGAATTCTGGCAAGCCAGCAAAGAGCAAATCTGTAAATTGGCCAGACGAGACGGAGTTAGGCATTTTTCTTGTTTCCTTTGGACCTAAGCGTTTGCACGTGACTATATCGTGACAAAGGGTCTTTAGCAGGTTTATAACCGACTTTATGACTCATGATATGCCGCAAAACAGAAAAAATTTGCCTTTAAAAAGGGGTTGGACGACAGGGGCTTGCGCAACTGCTGCCACCAAAGCTGCTTTAACAGCCCTGATAGATGGTGAATTTCCCGATCCTGTGCAAATTACTCTGCCAAAAGGTCAAGAGCCAGCCTTTCCTTTGGCTATGGAAGCGTTGTCAGAAGAAGCTGGGGACAAATTTGCCTGTGCTGGCATTGTAAAAGATGCAGGCGATGACCCGGATGTGACCCATGGCGCCATAATCAAGTCCGAAGTCCGCTTTGGCCCCAAAGGACAAGGCATTCTATTCAAGGCAGGCAAAGGGGTTGGCACCGTTACCAAACCGGGCCTTCCCATTGAAGTGGGGGAAGCTGCCATCAATCCCGTCCCCCGGCACTTGATGAGTATGGTGGTCAGCGAGATATGCGCGGCGCATAATCTAGCCCCTGATGTCACCATCACAATCTCCATTCCCACGGGCGAGCAATTGGCCAAGAAAACCTGGAATCCACGCCTTGGCATTCTTGGCGGCCTCTCCATTCTTGGCACCACGGGCATTGTTGTGCCTTTTTCCTGTGCGGCATGGATTCATTCCATTCATCGCGGCATTGATGTGGCACGCGCATCCAATCAGACCCATGTTGCGGGTTGCACCGGTTCTACCTCAGAAAAGACGGTCCGCACCCTGTATGATTTGCCAGAAAGCGCCATGCTGGATATGGGTGATTTTGTTGGCGGTATGCTCAAATATCTGCGGCGTAATCCGGTCCAGCGCGTGACAATTGGTGGCGGTTTTGCAAAATTATGCAAGTTGGCTCAAGGCCATATGGATTTGCATTCAGGTCGTTCCCAAGTTGATTTTGATTGGCTGGCTGAACAAATGATCGATCTGGATGCCCCAAACGATCTGGTTGCCTCAACCCGTGAGGCCAACACAGCTCTTGCCGTTTTGCGCATGGCACAAGCGGCCTCACCTGCCTTGCCCATTGCCGAGCATGTGGCAAAATTGGCCCATATGAAAGCGCTTTCCATGCTCAAAGGGGCTGACATCCATCTTGATGTTATTGCGATTGGCCGGGGGGGAGACATGTTGGCGCATTTTGACCCTAAGCACAACCCAAACAGCCCGCCACAAGAGAGAAGATAGATGCGTATTTTGCTGCTAGGAGGCACAGCAGAAGCACGACGCTTGGAAGCACAACTGCATCAAATACAAAATTATGAGCTGATTGTCTCTCTCGCGGGCCGCACGCGCGCATCGCGTTTACAACAAGGGCGCGCTGAAAATGGTATCTTTTATCATGTTGGTGGATTTGGCGGGATTGAAGGCTTGCAACATTTTTTAGTTGAGCAAAAGATTGATGCTGTGATCGATGCCACCCACCCCTTTGCGCGCCAGATTAGCTGGAATAGCTATGAAGCCGCCAAGGCAGTCAAATTGCCGCTCATACGCCTTAATCGTCCACCATGGACAAGACAAGAAGGGGATCAATGGCAATTATCAGACGATTTATCCCATGCCGTTGACAATCTGATCCCTGGCAAGCGCTATTTGCTGGCAATCGGACGGCAAGAAGCCTCGCTTTTTGCCAACCGGCCCGATTGCTGGTTTTTAAGCCGCAGCATTGAACCATTGGCAGAGGACCAACCACGCCCACCCGGTGCCCATATTTTGTTCCAACCCAATGGCGATATTGCGCATGAGCGCGCTTTTTTACAAGAAAATGCGCTGGATGGTGTGATTTGTAAAAATTCTGGCGGAGAATCAGGCTATGCAAAGCTGATCGCAGCACGACAGCTGGGCCTTATTGTTCATATGATAGAACGCCCTATCGGCCCTGATACGCCTAGCGCTTACAGCGTTGAAGAGGTAAGAGACTGGCTTTGCAGGCTTGCAAAAGACAGACCTGCCTAAAAAACAGACAAATATCTAATACCAACGGCATGAAGCGAAACATTTATTAATTCAGCATTTCGAAATAATGACAAATCTATTTTTTCTGCTGAAAAATCAATCTTGTCTTCACGCAAATATTTCAATTTGATGAAATCTTTTTTGAATTAAAAAAGATCACTTGATACTTTGCTTTTATTTGATGTAAACTTTTTTCCGTTGGTTTTTCGGAAACGTCAGGCCCGTGGCATATTTCCATAGTGTCATTCCCGGCGAAGATGAGAATTAATCTTGATCGACATGGCGTCGTGCAAGGAAGACACTATTTAAAGGAAAGACACAATGGCAACCGGAACTGTAAAATGGTTCAACCCAACCAAGGGCTATGGCTTTATCGAGCCATCTGAGGGAGGCAAAGACGCTTTCGTCCATATTTCTGCGGTTGAGCGTTCTGGTCTGACGACCCTGAATGAAGGACAAACTGTAGAGTTTGACATGGTTGAAGGCCGCAATGGCAAAGCAAATGCTGACAATATCAAGGTCGTTTCCTAACATTGTTAAGCTCGGGCCGATTGCTTATTTTCGACCCTGTTTTTGAGCGCTTATCACCCCGTCTTCGTGACGGGGTGGTTTGCGTTTTATTATGAGATCGCTGCAAATCTTGCTCTTTGTGCTTTGGCAAAATTTAGCCATGCTCCATTAGCGATTCACCAAGGATCGAATATCACAGATAATTCGAAAGGTCTTGTGGCTTTGTAAAGTCTGCCAATGATAGGATTGGACCATGAGAGTTCTGTGCATGTATGCACTTACAAAAAACGATAGCCTTCAATAAAATCCGGTCATATGGGGTAATCTTTGATGCCGTTGGTATTATTACTGACAAGCCCAGACAATCATCTTGTAAGGCACAGATTTAACAAACATATCAGGAAAAAGTGGCACGCCCTACGGGACTCGAACCCGTGTTTCCGCCGTGAAAGGGCGGCGTCCTAGACCGCTAGACGAAGGGCGCATGCCGTATTTTCCTCATCTAGGCTGAGGAAAAATCAATGGCACGCCCTACGGGACTCGAACCCGTGTTTCCGCCGTGAAAGGGCGGCGTCCTAGACCGCTAGACGAAGGGCGCGCATTTGATGGGCGGTTTATAGGCAGGTTTGCCGAGCGGTGCAAGACGCTTTTTGCATTTTTATTATGAGCTGTGGGTTATTTTACACAGACTTCCCAAAATCCGGCCAATCTGTTCTTTTTCTTTGGTGTTTTATATATGGCACTAAAAATTTACCGGCTTTGCAGCATCCAAAATGCGCACTTGCACGCTTGGTCTGCCTTGCCAATGATCCAAAGACAGCGTGCCCGCCACATGCAAAGACTGTCCCCTATTATCCAGCAACAGCTGGCCTAAAGGTTCATTCGCTGCACGAAAACAAATGCCCTTTAACTTGCCCCCTGCATTAGACGACAAGGAACAGCGTACATGTCCACCCTGTCCCACAACATCGGCAAATGCAATCATATGCGAGGGAAACACAAAGACAGGTTCAGAATTGCCCGCACCATAAGGCCCCGCTTTTTCCAAAATATTGACCAGCTCTTCTGTCGCACCGGTTGCTGTCAGAGCACCATCAATTTTCATTTCATCCTTAGCACGCGCCTGTCCGACCTGCATCGACAACTCATCCTGCAAATAGGCTTTGAGCGATGAAAGCCCGCCCTCTTCCACAGTCAAGCCAGCCGCCATGGCATGGCCTCCCCCTTTTAAAAGACGACCCTCTTCAACCCCTTTTCGCACAGCCGCGCCCAAATCCACCCCGGCAATGGAACGGCCTGATCCTGTGCCCTGCCCATTTGCTCCCATAGCAATGGCAAAGGCGGGCCTGCGAAAGCGCTCTTTGAGGCGCGAAGCCAACAGACCAACGATACCGGCATGCCAGTCGGGGCTGGAGGTTATGAGACAGGCGACATCAGGATCTGCCATTAAAGCCATATCGGCTTGTGCGCTCGCCTCTTCGAGCATGATTTGCTCTAAAGCCTGACGCTCTTTGTTGAGGCGCTCCAGCTCATTGGCAATTTGCTCGGCCTGTGAAGGATTTGTCGTTGTCAAAAGACGCGCCCCCAGCGCCGCATCGCCAATGCGTCCCCCTGCATTGATGCGCGGTCCTAACAAAAAGCCAAGATGATACGGCCTGACCGGGCCAGAAACACGAGAGACCGTCTGCAAGGCAGAGAGGCCAATATTGCTGTGCTTGCGGATCACCATCATGCCTTTGATCACAAAGGCACGGTTAAGACCCTTAAGCGGCACAACATCGCAGACCGTGCCCAGCGCCACCAGATCAAGCCAGCCCAGCAAATCAGGCGCTGGCCGCTGCGTATTATAAAAACCCTGCTGGCGCAAGGTCCGGTTGATGGCAACAACCGTCATGAAGGTAACACCCACAGCCGCCAAATGACCAAGCTGGCTTAAATCATCCTGCCGGTTGGGATTGACCAAGGCAACACAGGGTGGCAATTCTTCGCCGACCTGATGGTGATCAAGCACAATCACATCAATGCCACGCTCTTTTGCCCGCGCTAATGCGGCAAAGGAGGTTGAACCGCAATCAAGCGTTACAATCAGTGTGTGTCCAGCATCAATCAGCTGATCAATTGCCTCTGGATTGGGGCCATATCCTTCGAAAATGCGGTCTGGAATATAGATGGTGGCTTCAGTGCCGCAATGGGACAAAAAATTATAGAAAAGCGCACTTGAGGTGGCGCCATCGACATCATAATCACCAAAAATGGCAATCTTATCGCCAGACTGAATAGAGCGCGCGATGCGCTCCGCCGCCAGATCCATATCCGTAATGCAGGAGGGATCCGGCATCAAATCCTTGATCGCAGGATCAAGATATCCTTGCGCAGCCGCCACATCCAGACCACGACCCGCCATAACCCGCGCCACAATATCAGCAATGCCCTGACTTTGAGCAATTGCAGAAGCAATGGAGAGGCCGCGCTCATCCAATCGTTCCACCCATTTTCTCTCTTTGGCGGAGTTGGTCACACCCAAATAGGCTTTGCTGTCTGCAATCATGGCTGCCTCTTGTTTTCTTTCTGCCTCAAAGAAGGATTACTAGAGCATATTTCCGAAAAGTGTATGCGGTTTTCGGACAAAAATATGCTTAGAAACAAAGACTAGAGCATTTTGAGACGAAAAAAGCGGATCAGCGCAACACTGACCCGCCTTCATTCTTTGCACGATTTCATCAAAGGTCTGCGATTGCAGGCAACACCACGACCTGACGTTGATCGCTCATACCCGCATCAATCCAGATGAAATTTGGAAAAATTGGTATGTTCGGATTTCACATAGCGAACGGTGCCAGTGGAAGAGCGCATCACCACAGTCTCGGTGCGGATTTTCTCTTTGCCAAATTTCACGCCAGTCAGCATGTTGCCATCCGTCACACCCGTGGCGGCAAATGTCACATCACCAGACGCCATTTCTTCCATGGTGAATTTCTTGTTTGGATCGGTAACGCCCATTTTGATGGCGCGCTGGCGCTGCTCATCATTGTTGATGACAAGGCGGCCCTGCATCTGACCACCAATACAACGCAACGCTGCTGCGGCCAGAACGCCTTCTGGTGCCCCACCAATACCGAAATAGATATCAATGCCGGTTTCTTCCGGGTCGGTTGTGTGAATGACGCCAGCCACATCCCCGTCACCAATGAGACGGATAGCTGCGCCAGTTGCGCGCACATCTTCAATCAATTTGGCATGGCGGGGACGATCCAGAATACAGGCTGTTACCTCGTTGATCGGTACACCTTTGGCATTTGCAACGGCCTGCATATTTTCAATGGGTGTGCGATCAAGATCGACCAATCCTTCAGGATAGCCCGGACCAATGGCGATTTTGTCCATATAAACGTCAGGCGCATTCAAAAGGCTGCCCGCTTCTGCCATGGCAATCACGGCCAAAGAGTTTGGCAGATTTTTGGCGCAAATGGTGGTGCCTTCCAGCGGATCAAGCGCGATATCAACTTTTGGGCCCTGTTTGGTGCCAACCTCTTCGCCGATATAGAGCATCGGCGCTTCGTCGCGCTCACCTTCACCAATCACAACAGTGCCGTCAATTGGCAGACGGTTCAATTCGCGGCGCATTGCATCAACGGCAGCCTGATCGGCGGCCTTTTCATTGCCATGACCACGCAGACGGGCCGCAGCAACAGCGGCGCGCTCGGTTACACGGACGATTTCCAGCGTCAGGATACGATCCAGCGCTTGTTCCTTGGTTTCTGCCATTTTCTAAGCCCTTTGACCCATATAGTCTCTGTTTTGCATTCTGTTTCTTTACAAAGTTACAAGCGTTCAATTCTGATCATTTGTGGAGGAGCGGCAATATGCCCATCTTCCTTGATTTGCTGCAAAGCCTTGCGCACAGCTTCTTCTGTTGTCTCATAAGTAATCAGAACAACAGCCTGCGGCGCAACCTCTTGCGCTTGTCCATTTGCAGATTTGGTAAAATGCCCATTCGCGCGATGCTGTACGATGCTTTCCAGCGAAATATCATGCTCTGCCATACGCTGCGCGATGGAAGCAAAAGCACCGGGGCGATCATTCACAGATAGGCGAATATAATAGCCGCCTTCATGAGCGCGCATTTTTGCCCGTATATAAGGCTGTAAATCCGCTGCAGGTCGCCCCAAAGGATAGACTTTGAAATCGCGCGCCACATCGACAAGATCAGCCACAACAGCACTGGCTGTTGCATCCCCCCCTGCACCGGGCCCAGACATGGTAATGGAGCCGATTGCATCGCCATCCACGGCCACCGCATTGGTGACGCCGGAAATCTGTGCAATGGCTGAAGATTTTGGCACCATGGTCGGATGCACACGTTGCTCGATACCGGTATCGGTCTTTTGCGCAACCCCCAAAAGCTTGATGCGAAAACCAAGCTCATCTGCCGCCCGAATATCTTCTGTGGTCAACGAAGTGATGCCTTCAAGGAAAATGCTATCCGCCTCAATTTTGGTGCCAAAAGCAAGGCTGGTGAGCAAAGCCAGCTTATGGGCTGTATCATTGCCTTCCACATCAAAGGTTGGATCAGCTTCTGCATAACCAAGGCGCTGGGCATCCTTCAGGCATTCGTCAAAAGACAGACCTTCCAGCTCCATGCGCGTCAGGATGTAGTTGCATGTACCATTCATGATGCCATAAACGCGGGAAATGGCATTGGACGTCATACCTTCGCGCATGGTTTTGATGATGGGAATGCCACCGGCAACGGCGGCTTCATAATTCAGAGAAACGCCATGGTCTTCCGCCAATGTTGCAAGCTCATTGCCATGCTTGGCCAAAAGCGCCTTATTGGCTGTGACCACATGCTTGCCAGCTTTAAGAGCTGCGCGCACAGACTCTTCTGCCGCGCCGCTTTCCCCGCCCATCAATTCCAAATAAACATCGATATCATCGCTTGTAGCCAGTGAGATCGGATCATCAAACCAGGTGCAATGTGAGAGATCGACCCCTCTGTCCTTATCGCGCGAGCGCGCAGTGACGGCGCTCACGCGCATCGCACGGCCTGCTGAGTTGGCCAACTCGTTTTCCAACAGAGCAAGGCGTTTGACTACTGAAACACCAACCGTTCCAAGGCCCGCAAGGCCCAGTTTCAAGGGGTTGCTCATAAATCGCAAATCCAGTCTTCTTAATCCGTCCAACAATTACGCGGCTTCATGCACTTTTTTTTAGTCGCTGGCAAGGAAGCGGCGAATATTTCTTGCCGCTTGGCGTATCCGTTGCTCGTTTTCCACGAAAGCAAGGCGCACATAGTCATCGCCATATTCGCCAAAGCCAACACCAGGTGCCACTGCAACATGGGCATTTGCGACCAGCTCCTTGGCAAATTCCAAAGATCCGCGCTCACGGAATTTTTCAGGGATAGGCACCCAGGCAAACATGGTCGCATCAGGCACTGGTATGTCCCAGCCGGCCCGACCGAAACTTTCAATCATCACATCACGGCGTTGTTTATAAAGGGCGCGAGCTTCTTCCACGCAGTCTTCAGAGCCATTGAGCGCAGAGGCTGCGGCCACCTGAATGGGGGTGAAAGCCCCATAATCAAGATAGGATTTGACCCGTGCCAAAGCCTTGATCATGCGCTCATTGCCCACTGCAAACCCCATGCGCCAACCGGGCATGGAAAAGGTTTTGGAAAGCGAAGTAAATTCCACAGCGATATCCTTTGCCCCATCCACTTCCAAGATAGAGGGCGGTGGCGTATCTCCGAAATAGATTTCAGAATAGGCCAGATCGGACAAGACCATAATATCATGCTCTTTTGCGACCTTGATCACCTGTTTGTAAAAATCCAGATCCACCGTATAAGCTGTTGGATTGGCGGGATAATTCACAATCAAGGCGATGGGCTTGGGAATTGAGTGACGCACCGCACGGTCAATGGCGCGAAAAAATTCCTCATTGGGTTCCGCAGGCATGGACCGCACCACCCCACCGGACATGATGAAGCCAAAGGAGTGAATGGGGTAAGTAGGATTTGGCACCAAAACCACATCACCGGGACTGGTGATGGCTTGCGCCATATTGGCAAAGCCTTCCTTGGAACCAAGGGTGGCAACAATCTCTGTATCGGGGTTCAACGTCACCCCAAAACGGCGCTCATAATAAGCAGCCTGAGCCTTGCGCAAACCGGGAATGCCGCGCGATGTGGAATAGCGATGGGTGCGCGGATTCATCACCGTTTCGGTCAGTTTGTCGACAATATGTTTTGGGGTTGGTAAATCGGGATTGCCCATACCCAAATCAATGATATCCGCGCCCGCCGCGCGCGCCTTTGCTTTCAACCGGTCAACGGGTTCAAAAACATAAGGGGGAAGGCGACGGATCTTATGGAAATCATCCATTGTCATGCTCCACAATTTTTCTGTTGAGATTGGCAAGATATTTCACGCGATTCTGACAAAACCGCATAATGGTTCACTCTTGGTTTTTACACAGCCTGCTTGAATGAGACAATCAGACAAACGATTTGACAGGATTTTTCGGGGGATTTTATGCCGTTGGTATTATTGCGACAGGCTGCGCAATTCTTCTTCTATTTGTGAGCGCTCTTGCTCTGTCAAAAGACGACGTTTTTGTGCAGGGGCATCTGCAATCACCGGATAACGTGTTGCAGAATTATCCGCCGTTAATTCACCTAAAGACCGCAAAACCTGATTGGACATATATTTTTGTCCGTGCAGACTCTCTTGCCCTTGCTGTTCACCAGCAGCTTTATTGTGCTGTTGATCCGGCGTCTTTTGGCGTGCTTTCGAGCCATCCACATCGCTATGCGCACCAGCGGATTGAGCCCCCAGCCCGCCACCAGTCTCCCCCAACCCGGTCGCAGAACATCCCGCTAACAAGGTAGCAATCAAAAGGACTGAAGCCTTGGAAACTGAAGCCTTGGCAACTGAGGCATTAGCATATGTCACGATAGGTCAGATCTCCCGTCTCTAATTTTGCCATCACGCATAGCTGACATTGGATATTGAGACGGCAAAATTATGACATCTATCTGTTTCAAAGTCATAAAGAAAATGCAATTGCGTCTCTCCCGTCCCGCCATTTTGGCAAAAAGATCAGGACTTCACAGTTTAATACCAACGGCCACGACTGCCCGGGAAAAATCAACTCGCTTTGAATGTTGCCGGGCAGTCGTGGCCGTTGATATAACTAGAGCATTTTGAATAAACACGTCGTTATTCAAAATGCTCTAGCCTTTGTTTCTAAACATATTTTTGTCCGAAAACCACACACACTTTTCGAAAAATATGCTCTATATTGACGAGCAAAAAGCCATCTCTCCCGATTTATCAACAAAATATCTTCGCTGCATCGCACAAGTAAAACAACAATATTATTGCTTCGCAACATTCATAACCTATCCATAAGACGAGCTTTCTTCTTTTGCTTTACATGAATAAAGCACCCAATCCTGTCTCCTACCGTCTAATTACTTATAAAAAGAAACAAGGGGACAACTTGTCACAAGGCTGCAAAAAGTCCCTAATAGGAGACAGATAATAAAATGTCTTTACAAGTTCTGCCGATAGCAAGAATTTGATCAAATGAATATTCGACAACATGAGCGGACGCCATTGACGATGGAGGGGAAGCATGAGCGACAAAAGCGATAAGCAAGATCAGGGCAGCGAGATCAATCTCGTACATTATATGGTCAAAGACCCTGAACGCTTTGCGATGAATTTTGCCCGGGTGATAGAGGAAGCTGGCAAGGCAGCCACAGCCTATTTGAACCCGCGCGACAATGAATCCCGCTCCGCTCAAGCTGAACAAATCAACCATATTGTCAAGACATTGGGCAAAGTGGGCGAATATTGGACCTCGGACCCGCAACGCGCCATGCAAGCCCAGACCCGGCTCTGGGGGCGCTATATGGATCTGTGGGGCTCTTCTGTCAAAAAAATGATGGGGGAAGCACAGGACGATATTGAAAAGCCGCAAAGCGGCGACAAACGCTTTCAGGATCCCGAATGGGAGAATAATCAATTCTTTGATTTTGTGAAACAATTCTACCTGATCACCTCTAAATGGGCGCATGAAATGGTGGATGAGGCGCAAGATCTGGATGATCATACCCGCCACCAGGCGCAATTTTATATGGATCAGGTTATCAATGCGCTTGCCCCATCCAATTATCTCGTCACCAATCCTGAATTACTGAAAGAAACCATGGCCAATGATGGCGAAAATCTGGTGCGTGGTATGAAGATGCTGGCCGAAGATATTGCCGCAGGTGATGGAGATCTGGTCATCCGTCAATCAAGCAATGAGGGCTTTGAGCTGGGCAGGAATATCGCCGTAACACCGGGCAAAGTGGTGGCACAAAGCGATATCTGCCAGATCATTCAATATGAAGCGACAACGAAAGAGGTCTATAAGACCCCCCTTTTGATTGTGCCGCCATGGATCAACAAATTCTATATTCTTGATTTGAATGAGAAAAAAAGCTTCATCAAATGGTGTGTGGATCAGGGCCATACGGTCTTTGTGGTCAGCTGGGTCAATCCCGATGCGCGCCTGCGTGATAAAGGCTTTGATTCTTACGTCAAAGAAGGGGTTCTCTTTGGCCTTGATGCTGTTGCCAACGCAACGGGAGAGAAAAAGGCGCATACAATTGGCTATTGCGTTGGCGGCACCCTGCTCTCCACCTCTCTTGCCTATATGGCGGCCAAACGCCAGAATAAAGTTGCCTCTGCAACGCTCTTTACAACACAGGTCGATTTCACCCATGCAGGGGATTTGAAAGTTTTTGTCGATGAAGAACAATTGCAGGAAATGGAAGGCCATATCAAGCAGCTTGGTTATCTGGAGGGGCGCTCCATGGCCAATGCTTTCAATATGCTGCGCTCCAATGATCTGATCTGGCCCTATGTGATCAACAATTACATGAAAGGCAAAGAGCCCTTCCCCTTTGATCTGCTCTATTGGAATTCCGATTCCACCCGTATGCCAGCGGCAAATCATATTTTCTATATGCGCAATTGCTATCTGGAAAATAATCTGGCCCAAGGAAAAATGGAGATTGATGGCGTCCAGCTGGATTTGAGCAAAGTGAAAGTGCCGATCTATAATTTGGCGACAAAAGAAGACCATATTGCCCCGGCAATTTCCGTCTTTAAAGGCTCATCCATGTTTGGTGGCAAGGTTGATTTTGTGCTGTCCGGCTCTGGCCATATTGCAGGAGTTGTGAATCCGCCTGACAAAGAAAAATATCAATATTGGCGCGGTGGAAAGGCAGAAGGTGATCTAGAAAGCTGGACAGCCGCCGCCAAGGAAACACCGGGTTCATGGTGGCCAAATTGGCACAAATGGATTGAAGATATTTCCGACAAAAAAATCCCTGCCCGCAAAATTGGCGATGGCAAACTCAAACCAATCGAAGATGCTCCTGGCAGCTATGTGCAGGTCAGGTCCAATAGCCCTCAAGCACTGAAAGCATAAAGGCTAGACTTTGAAGGTATAAACAAACAGCTTAGGCCTGTGATTGGAGCCATTTGATTCCAGCTATGACAAAGACAGATCCGGTCAGGATCTGTCTTTATTTGCTTCATAATGTGCCATGAAACAGCAATAGTCTTTGCGAAACACTTGTATGCAAAGGCCCGAAACAATCGTATTTAATGCACGAGGCCTTGCATACATTCGAACGATTTGCTTGTTTTATATAGGTATTTCACCGTTTTTGACCTATTTTACGTTTGGTCTTGCTTGACGTATCATTCTTCAATGACTACCCAGCATATATTCCTGAATGCGCGCGATTGCTTGCATAAACGAGACGCGCCTTGTCGCGAAACGAAGCACGCAAGATAAGCGCAGCCATAAAAAGACGCGACAGGAACAACCCACTTCTGGCTTGAAGCCGGATTTATAGACAGTGAAAGACGCATCCCTCTTGCCCATTGACCATGCGGCAAGACGGAAAAATGCCCAACAAGAGTGAGGACTTCGGTTTGAATCAGACACAGCTAGATTTTGGCCTCTATGATCCGAATTTTGAAAAGAGCAGCTGCGGCGTTGGCTTCATGACATATAAGTCAGGGGAGCAAACCCATGATGTTCTGGTCAAAGGACATGAAGCCCTTTGTACGATTCCCCATCGCGGTGGCATGAGCTCTGAAGGTGTGGGCGATGGCGCGGGTGTCAATGTTGATCTCTCACTCTCTTTCTTTCGCAAATTAATGGGCAATGACAGCCTTGAGCTTGGAGAGTTTGGCGTTGGCAACTTCTTCATGCCAGATGATCCAGCCTATTGGGATGAAGCCGATGCCTTGATACAAGGCGCGCTGGAAGGTCTGGATCTTGGCGTCTTGTTGGTGCGCAATGTTGGTGTCAACAATGCCGTTATTCGTCCAGCAGCTGTACAATATATGCAAACCATCCATCAGGTGGTCTTTGCCAAGCCACAAGATATGGATGGCAAAGCCTTTGACCGCGCCATTCATGATGCTTTGATGGCAATTGAAAAAACCGCCTATCTGGAACCCACTCTCAAAGGCCTCTATCCGCTTTCCCTGTCTGCCCACACGCAGGTTTATAAAGGGCGGTTGAATTCCAATGAGGTGATTCCCTATTTCGAAGATCTGATGGATGAAGATCACAAGATCCATTCCATGTTCTTCCATACGCGCTTTTCGACCAATACCGAGCCGCAGCCAAGCATGGCGCAGCCTTTCCGTTTGATGGCGCATAATGGTGAATTGAATACGGACAAGAAAAATCGTCTATCCGAATCTGCAATTGCGCAGATGAAGAATAGCCAGATTTATTCTCCTCCTGGACAGTCTGATTCCTGCCGCCTTGATCAGACGCTGGAGCGTCGCCTGATTGAGGATGATCTGGATCTGATCACAGCGGTGGTGGCAATGATGCCCCCTGCATGGGAAAATGATTCCCGTTTTTCAGATGATGTAAAAGTTATGCTGGAATATTTCTCTTTGTATGAAGAAAAAAATGATGGTCCTGCCGCTCTTATCTTTGGCAATGGCACTGTGGTTGGTGCACGTCTGGACCGTCTGGGTTTACGGCCTTTGCGCTCTGTTGAAACCGATGACTATCTGTGTGTGATGTCGGAAGCCGGTCAGATTGACTTCCCGGCAGAAAGCATCACCCGGCGCGGGCGTATTGAAGCGGGCGGAATGCTCTATTTCGACCACAACACCGGACAATCCTATACATCCAATGAAGCGTTGGAAATGCTGGCATCCAAGCGCAATTATCGCAGCTTGCTGGACAATGCCCGCATCACCATGGCAGATTTGCCAGCCAGCACTGACAAACCGGATTTGGATGCAGATTTCAGCGAGCCACAACGCGCTGTTGCCTATGGTCTCAATCAGGAAAGCTTTAAATTCCTGATGGATCCGATGATGCAAAAAGGTTCTGAGAAAATTTCTGCCATGGGCTATGGCGTGGCAATCAATGCGCTGACCGATCAGGAAGGCGGCATGTCGAAATATTTCTCCCAGCGCTTTGCTCAGGTGACGAACCCGCCACTGGACAGCTTGCGCGAAGCCGATGGCATGACCTTGCGTGTTGCACTTGGGGCAAAACCTCATTTCAATGAAGATGAAACGAAACAGATTGTCATTGAAAGCCCTATTCTCGCCCCTTGGGAATTGGCGGCTTTGCGTCAGCAATCGACCATCCCTGTGACTGATATTGCCACCATTTATGCCATTGATCATGCGGGCGATAATGCCAAACAGCAATCTGATTTGATTGCAGCCATTGATGCGGTATGTGATCGGGTGGAAGACGTTGCGCGCGAAAAAGGCGGCATTATCATTCTATCTGACGCCCTTGTCAGTCAGCAGATGGCAGCCATTCCGCTGATCATGGTGATTTCAGCGGCTAACCAGCGTTTGATTGAGCATGGCTTGCGCTTCCGCGCCTCGCTGATTGCCGAAAGCGGCCAGATTGCCTCTTCCCATCAAATCGCAACAGCTTTGGGCTTTGGAGCATCTGCCGTTATGCCTTTGAGCGTTTTGGCCCGCGCCGAAGATATGGCCAAAAATGATGCGGACGAAATCAAGGCCTGCATCAAGCGCTATAACAAAGCCGCTGACAAATCCCTGATGAAAACCATGGGCAAGGTCGGCCTTTGTACCGCAGAGAGCTATATCGGCGGGGAATTTTTCGAGCCAAACTTCCTTGATACCGACAATGACGCGCTGTCCCGCTACTTCCCGAATATGAAAAACACCGTTGGGGGGGTGGATTTTGCGGCCATTGCTGACAGCGTCAATGCCTGGCACATCCGCGCTTGCGAAATCACAGCCGATGGTGATATCCCGCTGCTTGGTTTGTTCAAAGAGCGTTCTGAAGGCGCGGGCCATTCCTATGGCACAACGGCGGTGCGCGGCTTTGTAGAAATGACTGAAGAATCCATTCAGTCCGGCGAAGCCGCCCATGCCAAAGGCGATGCCAATGACGATGATTTGCGTCTGCTTCCTGTCTCAAGATTGAGCGATGCCTATGGCAAGGGTGCGGAAGCCTATCGTCATACCAGCTTTGCACGTCGCAAACCCGAAGAGATTGATGCCTTCAAAATCACCCGCCAATATCGCGAATTTTCTCACGATCTGGAGCTGGAGCGCGAGAAGCGTCCCGCCGCCTTGCGCGATGTTCTCTCTTTCCCCGCTGATGTGAATTGGGCGCTAAGCGCAGAAGAATTTGGTGAAGAGCTGTTCCGTCATGATCTGGTTGGCAACAATTGCTTTGTTGTGCGCGGTCTGGATGTTGTCGCCAAGGGTGAGGATGGCTTTAGCCTGACTTTGCCAGAGACCGGCAAGCCGGAACGGGCGGTTGCCCTGTCGGTGGCTTTAAAAGACAAATTTGGCGAGGATTTGCTGGGCATTGAAACCCATGGCAATGTGATTGAGGTAAAAGTGCAAGGCATTGCCTTGGTCTACTTCTCTCATATCAAAGCCTGCAATCCAAAGCTTGATCTGGCGAATGTGCAAGCCGCGCACGAAATCACCTCAACCCTTGCCTCTGGTGCCATGTCTCACGGTGCTTTGGTAACCCCGGCCCATGAAGCGGTTGCTCATGGCACCAATATGGCTGGCGGTTTCTCAAATTCGGGCGAAGGTGGCGAGCATATGTCGCGCTATGGCACCATTCGCTCCAGCCGCATCAAGCAGCTTGCCTCAGGTCGCTTCGGGGTCTGGACTGGCTATCTGGCCGATCCAACGCTGGAAGAGCTTGAAATCAAGATTGCGCAAGGGGCAAAACCTGGCGAAGGCGGGCAATTGCCTGCGCCCAAGGTCACCGTTGAGATTGCAGCGGCCCGTGGTGGGACGCCGGGCGTGGAATTGATTTCCCCTCCTCCGCATCACGACACCTATTCCATTGAGGATTTGGCCCAGCTGATCCATGATGCAAAAGCTGCGCGTGTGCGCGTGATTGTCAAACTGGTCTCCTCTGAAGGCATTGGCACCATCGCAGTGGGCGTCGCCAAAGCTGGCGCAGATGTCATCAATATTGCCGGCAACACCGGTGGTACGGGCGCTGCGGCTGTGACCTCTTTGAAAAATACCGGTCGTGCGGCTGAAATTGGCCTTGCCGAAGTGCATCAGGCGCTGTGTGCCAATGGCTTGCGCGAAAAAGTGATCTTGCGCTGTTCTGGTGCCCATCAGACGGCCTCTGACGTTGTGAAATCCTGCCTTTTGGGCGGCGACAGCTTCGAATTTGGCACCACCGCCCTGATGATGCTGAAATGCGTTATGGCCAAGAATTGCAACATCAAATGTCCGGCTGGTTTGACCACCAATGCCGAAACCTTTGAAGGCGATCCACGCGCTCTTGCGCAATATCTGATGAATATTGCCCATGAAACCCGCGAAATTCTTGCCCATCTTGGTTTCTCTTCCCTGCGCGAAGCGCGGGGCCGTGCAGACTATCTGCATCTGGTCAAGCATGAAAGGGCAATTGGTCAGATGGATCTGCGGGCCATGTTGAGCGTGGTGCCAGAAGTCATCATCAAGGAACCGGTTTATCTGGAAGCCAATTTTGATATTGATGATCGCCTGCTCAAAGAGTTCAAGAACAAGGCCGTTCAGCAACATCAGTCACGGGTGAAACTGGTCGTCAAGCGCAAGCTGGACAATCGCAACAAAACCGTTGGCGGGCAATTCTCCATTGATATTGAGCGCATGTTGCAGCATGAGCTGTCAGATCGTCATATCAGCACCATGCCGATTGTCCATACCGATGATCGCGGGCGCAATCTGATCAAGCCTGAAATGCTACATATCCATACCCATGGATCGGCAGGCCAGTCTTTTGCCGCTTTCTGTAATTCGGGCATGGTTTTCCATCATACCGGCACTTGTAACGACGGCGTTGGCAAAGGTGCATCAGGTGGCAATATTGCCATTCTCTCTCCCGGTGGCGGCGAGAAGGAAAATTACCTGATTGGCAACTTCGCCCTGTTTGGTGCAACCGGCTCTGCCCTCTTTGTTGAAGGCGGCGCAGGCGATCGGTTCGCGGTTCGTAATTCTGGTGCCACCGCTGTGGTGGAAGGCGTTGGCGATTTCTGCTGCGAATATATGACCAATGGTGCGGTTATGAATTTGGGTGGCTTCGGCAAAGGCTTCTGCAACGGCATGTCTGGTGGTGTGGCTTATCAATATGACCCATATGATCAGCTGGAATCGCTCTATTCTGATGATTCAGTCAAACTGCATAAGCTGGATGATAAAAATGATCGTGCTGCAATCCATCGCATGGCCGTCAAAGCCTTGCTGGAGCGTCACATCAAATTCACCAATTCCGCCAAAGCACGCTTCATTTTGGAGAATTGGGACAGCGAAGTCTCTAATTTCCGCTTTGCAACGCCTCTGGCTCTGGAAACATATCAGAATTATGAGGCCATCCTCAAAGCAGCCTCTCGCAAGGAATTGGTCGAAGAGCTGGCGCAAGCGCTGGTCTCCTATCAAATCCGCAAATTCAAGCTGGCTTATCGCGATGGCAAGGTGATTGCTGGTGGTGCTATTCCGGGATATGGCGAAGTGGATAGCGGCTTGATGCATGAATTGATCAACAATTTTGCCGTGGTCAATGCCGCCCAGCAAGTTGTGAAAGCCCGCTATCGTGCCAGCGAGGACATTTCTGAAACCGAGCTGAATAGTGGCATTCGCAAGCTGATCCTGACCGAAGATTTTGGCCTTATGGTCAAGCTGGCCGCCATTGCCCGCACAGCGCTTGCCACTTATAGCGACGAGCAATTGGCTGTTATGGTCTCTGACAAGCGGATGCGCGATTACAAGACAGCCTTGTCCAACCGAAATGTGCGCCTGATGGATAGCATAGGCACCTATGGTTGGATTTTGCTACAAGACCGGTTGAACCGGGCCGCAATGGGTGATTTGCCGGATTATGAAGCGCTGTTTGCGTCTTCTGCCAGCATGGAGATGGTGAAAACCATGTCATAGCGGATGGGGCTTTTGCCCCTCCCTCACCCGGACTTTTCAATTTCAGTTGGATCTCAATTCATGCAAGCTCTGTTCATTCCCCAAGACAGCCCTTTTTCCGAGGATCAGCGCTCCTGGCTTTCCGGCTTTTATGCTGGTCTTCACACCCAAATGACCAAAGACACCAACGCATCCAGCGCTGATGCAGCCCAGGCTCTGACCGTTCATGTGTTTTATGGTACCCAGACCGGCAATTCCGAAATGGTGGCCGAAGAGGTCTGTGATGCCATTCGCACCGGCGGCTCCAATGCTGTTCTTGCCTCTCTTGATGAGGCGGAAGTCGAATCTCTGACACAAATGGATTATGTGCTGATTGTCACCTCCACTTATGGGGAAGGCGAAATGCCGGATAATGCCGAAATGTTCTGGGAAGCGCTCAAAGATACCGGCGCGCCGCGTTTGGAAAATCTGCAATTCTCCGTTCTTGCCTTGGGCGATACAGCCTATGACGAATTTTGTGAGGCAGGCAAACAATTTGACTTGCGTCTGGAGCAATTGGGTGCCAAGCGCATTCAGCCCCGCGTTGATTGCGATGTCGATTTTGAAGAAGCGGCTGAAGGCTGGACCTCTGGCATTGTCGAAGAACTGGCCAAGCGCAAGCCCGAAGGGGTTGGCGATGGCGCAGTTGCACCGGCAGCTGGCACAGCACCAAAAGCGGCCAAATCAAAATGGACCCGCAAGACACCTTTCTGCGCACCTGTGACCTGCAATCGCCTTCTGTCCGGCGATGGGTCGGCCAAAGAGATTCGCCATTACGAGTTTGATCTGTCCAATGACGGGCCAAGCTATGAAGCAGGCGATGCGATGGGCGTTATTCCTACCAATGATCTCGAATTGGTCTCAGATCTTCTGGACCGTTGTGATTTCAGTGGCGATGAAGATATACCGGGCAAGGATATTTCGCTGGCTGAAGCCATGTTCAGCGATTTTGAAATTTCGACACCCTCTTCTGATTTTGTCAAAGCCATTGAAGCCCGCGCCAATGACGAACATTTGACCCATATTGTCGAACATGGCGACAAGGACGCTATGGAAGCGTTTCTGTGGTCAAAAGATATTCTGGATCTTCTCAATCTCTATCCGCATATCATGCTGTCCGTAGAGGAGCTGGTTGATGTGCTCAAACCCTTGCAGCATCGTGCCTATTCTATCTCTTCCAGTTCCAAACTCCATCCAGACAGCGTGCATTTGACCATCGCCTCTGTGCGCTATAACAGTCATGGGCGTGATCATGGCGGGGTTGCTTCCTGCTTCCTTGCCGATCGGGTTGGAGAGCAAGCTGCCAAAGTCTTTATGACACCGAACAAAAGTTTCCGTGTGCCAGCTGACAATGATGCCCCCATGGTCATGGTAGGTCCTGGCACCGGCATTGCCCCATTCCGCGCCTTCCTGCAAGAGCGCGAGGCCATTGGTGCCAAGGGCATGAACTGGCTGTTTTTTGGTGATCAACATGCCAAAACCGATTTCATCTATCAGGATGAATTAAGCGCCATGCAATCCTCTGGCATTTTGAACCGCCTTGATTTGGCTTTCTCCCGTGATCAGGCAGAGAAAATCTATGTCCAGACTCGTATGCAGGAAAATGCCAAAGATCTCTATGCGGCTCTGCAAGAAGGTGGTCATTTCTATGTTTGTGGCGATGCCTCTCGCATGGCAAAGGATGTCGATCAGGCCTTGCATGATGTGATTGCAGAGCAAGCTGGCCTGTCTGTCGATGGTGCCAAAGATTATGTAAACAAGATGAAGAAAGAAAAACGCTACGTTCGTGACGTTTACTAAGAGCTTTCTTTGGCTCTATTTTTCAAATTGGTAAAATCTAACTGCCTGTCAAATATAAGCAATTTGGCAGGCAGTTGCTTTTTGCGCCATTTTCCAACCAAATATTGGCGCAGTTTGGGTCTGCCTGCTTTGATCTTTGCGAACAGATTTGGCACAGTGCGCGCACATTCATTATCAATGCACGATATAGCTTTGCTTCTTGCTGCGATCTGCCACGCTGTGGCTTTGTACAGCGCAAGCCCTGTGTAGAGCTTTCCTTAAAGACGCCCTGCACCGGATTGGAGGAAATCATGAGCCCTATTCTGGAAATCAATGACTTGAAAAAAATGGCCCGTCGTCGGGTGCCGCGCATGTTCTTTGATTATGCCGATAGCGGTTCTTGGACCGAAAGCACTTATCGCGCCAATGAAAGCGACTTTCAAAAGATCAAGCTACGCCAGCGCGTCGCCGTTGATATGACCAACCGGTCTTTGAAATCAGAGATGATTGGGCAAGAGGTTGCCATGCCCTTGGCAATGGCCCCAACAGGTCTAACCGGTATGCAACATGCAGATGGCGAAATCCTGATTGCGCAGGCCTGTGAGGAAGCAGGCATTCCCTATACCCTCTCCACAATGAGCGTTTGCTCCATTGAAGATGTGGCCGAACATACAAAAAAGCCGTTCTGGTTTCAGCTCTATGTGATGCGTGATAAGGAATTTGCAGGCAATCTGATTGATCGTGCCAAAGCCGCTGGCTGTTCTGCTTTGGTTTTGACATTGGATTTACAAATTTTGGGCCAGCGCCATAAAGATTTGCGCAATGGCTTGTCGACCCCCCCAAAATTCACCCCCAATCACGTCTTGCAGATGGCAACACGCCCATTGTGGTGTCTTGGCATGTTGGGCACCAAACGCCGCACCTTCCGCAATATTGTGGGTCACGCCAAAGGTGTTGAGGATCTGTCCTCCCTGTCTTCATGGACAGCGGAGCAATTTGATCCAAAATTGAATTGGGATGATGTCGAATGGATCAAAGAGC
The DNA here is from genome assembly GCA_025800145.1 of Cohaesibacter sp. Lineage (GTDB taxonomy): Bacteria > Pseudomonadota > Alphaproteobacteria > Rhizobiales > Cohaesibacteraceae > Cohaesibacter. Next base: position 1,760 of record JAOXSH010000009.1, on the reverse strand, counting down.
GCTGGGGTGGTCCTTTGATCATCAAAGGCATTCTGGATGTTGAGGACGCCAAATTGTCCTTAAAGACCGGCGCAGACGCTATCATTGTCTCCAATCATGGCGGGCGTCAGTTGGATGGTGCACCCTCTTCCATTGAAGTCTTGGAAGAGATTGTCGATGCGGTCGGCAAGGATGTCGAAGTGCATATGGATGGTGGGATTCGCTCTGGTCAGGATATTCTAAAAGCCATCGCATTGGGGGCCAAAGGCACCTATGTCGGGCGGCCTCTTCTCTATGGTCTGGGCGCTATGGGCAAGCCCGGCGTTGCCAAAGCGATTGATATTTTGCGCAATGAACTGGATATCACCATGGCATTATGTGGCGAACGCGATATCAAAAATATCGGCAAGCATAATCTTTATCGCAAATAAAGATCCATAAAAACAATAAATTATAAACCAGCCCCTTCAAGCACCCTTGGTGAGAGATACGCCAAGGGTGCTTTTTTATCTCAAGCCCCCTCTCTCTCACCATGGCAAAGCTCATTTGCTTGATAATGTGGAAATGTCATTCTCCTGACAAAAAAGCAGTTGCGAGGCAGCCACCAAATCTTTAAACCGGTCTGCGGAGAGGTGGCCGAGTGGCTGAAGGCGCTCCCCTGCTAAGGGAGTAGGCGGTGTCGAACCGTCTCGAGGGTTCGAATCCCTTCCTCTCCGCCATTTTATGCTTGCAGGTAGCCGCCACACCAACCCTACCTGTTTGGCTTCGGTTCGAACTTCGTTCTTCACTCTCCGCCATTTCGCTTTCTTCCCCTGAAATCATAGCTAAGACCTTGAATCAAATGATAATTTTCGTGGTTCGAAAACCCTGATTGCGCCTATATAGCAATGAGGCTGCAAAGACCAGTTTGATGAGGGTTTTGCGGTGTTCGGGGGTGTTATACCAACAGCATAAAAGAAAGGATGGCCGGTTCGAAAGCAGACCACTTGAGGAGGCCACTCTGCTGCGCCCGAACCGACCAAACCCCACGGCCCCAGGAGATGCGGCGGACCTGGCATACCGTAGGGGGAACTTATCTTTCTGCAACATGAGAGCAAACTTACGGCCAAAATATGACTAAACAGACCAAGAAGCCCACTGTTGCGCTGCACCAGCCTAGCAAAAAGAATGAGATTTTCAACGAATAGTTTAATGTCTGATTAAGTTTAAGCAATTTTAGTGAAATTTTAAGGTTAATCAAAGCTTAAACATCACACGAATGTGTGACAACTATAAATTTTTGTAAAGCAATCGCCTTAATCACTCACAAAAAAGCCAGTCCTTGCGCAAAACAGAAAGAAAATTGCACAGGAAAAGGGACAAAGGCGCGAAACTGATTCTCTTTACACGCTTGCGTCAGCATCCAAAAAAGCAAAAACAAACAAAGATCCCGGCAAAAGCCGGGATCCAGATCTCATACCAACGGCATGAAAGATTGACCCATAGGATGCCTTGAAATGGTTTACTGAGCTGCGTTGTCTTTCTAGGAGACCTGTGTGCGGATGGTGATTTGACGCGCGACTTATTCTTTGATTCAATTGGCTTCTCGGGTTTATTTTGGAGGCAGAAAGATGGTTCGTCGGATCATAGGACAGGAAGAGATGTTCGGCACAGAGCGTCGGATCCCAACAGATCTAGATGACCTAGCCAGCCTGATAGATTGGGATGTTGCTGATGCCCTTATGGGGGACATCTCCTCGTCAACCAAGGACGAACAGGGCTGGCCTCCTCTTTGTCTTTTC
>JAOXSH010000129.1 GCA_025800145.1 Cohaesibacter sp. | reverse complement strand
ACATAAAAAAAGAGCCTACAGGCATTTTGCCTGTAGGCTCTCTTGAGAAAGGAAAAGTAATCAAATGGGGACCGCTTGTTCGGGGACGAATAGCGTTATCAATTACCCTGGTCAAATCCGCCGCGATTTTAACCCAAATGCCCTTTCTCTGTAATCGTTGTTCGAATCATGCGCTGATTCTCTATAATTGTTCAACTGTTACGACCGTAAAGGTGTATAAATCCCCATCTTCGTCCTTGATAGAGACATATTCGCCCGGTTTGAAGGCATGAAGCCCGAACCGGTAACCTGCTTCGTCGTCATCTTCTCCATCAATATCATAAGTGAAGGCCCAAGATCCACCCGGACGGTGAATGAGATGGCCATATTCATCACTTTCTCCTTGCCAGAAACGATGGACGCGGCACTGATCCCGTTTGGCTTTCCATAGAATGGCATCAATATGCCCTTGCTCATCGAGAGGGGCAACAAATTCATATCCATGGACAGCACTGCCATTGGGATAGTCATGATTGCGCGCCAGATTGAGACGAATTTTTTTCATGCCAGCCATAACAGATGCTCCTTCCAGCAAATTGGAAATACCAATTCGCTGCACAAACTGATGCTTCTATTAGATGAGAAGCCTTTGTTTTCTCTATAAAAACAAAATAAGTGCTACAAAATCTATCCAATTACCAGTTTCATTATGGCACAGCTTTGACAGGTAGTCTTGATTTCAATCAATCCATCGCGATTTATGAAATTTGTTGGACTGATAATGCTCTAACCTTTGTTTCTAAGCATATTTTTGTCCGAAAACCGCACACACTTTTCAGACCGCCCATAAGGGTACCATGACGGGGGGTCTGCAAGGGAGAGGGTCGGCTCAGGATTTTTAAATCAGGCTCTGCTCTTAGGCTGCCTCATATTTGCTTTGGAGGGCTTTTCGAAACCGCGCTTGCATCAGGGTTCCAAGGCCATGTTCGCTGGACAGGGTGAATTCTCCGCCTGATGCCTCCACCAATCTTGTGGTCAGGATCAGGGGCAGAATTTGCACCAAGCCGATTTGGGACAAAAGACCGCTGGCCCCCAACGGGTCTGTAATGGCTCTGATCTGTCTGGCGGAGAGAGCGGAACCGGTGTCAATGCATTCAAAAAGAATGTGATCGCCGTTCATATGTTCGCGCAATTCCAGCCGGACCGGATCGTTACGGCCTTTGGCCAGACGATTGAAGGCGCCTTCTGCCGAGAGTGTCAACATCCGCGACAGGGCCTTTAAGTCTCCATTGATCACCATTTGCCGGGATTGGGCGATATCGACCTGGAGCGGGCAATTTCGGATATCAGCCGAGGCCAGCAGGAGCTTGCTTTTTTCCTGTAGCAAGGCCTTCAAATCGCATCTGCGGTCGCGGGTGAAAAAGCCATCCTTGTTCGCATCGCAAAAGTCTGCCACCATTTCGATTTGATGTGCGCAGCGCGCAACAGAGTCTGCTGCCCCTGTGGCCATGGCTTCCAGTTCATCCAATTCTGCCTGCAAGGGCATATGGCGGATATATTGCGTCAAATCCGCCATGGTGGGTCCAAGCAGCACATCAATAGCTTCCATTGCCCATGTGCGGATTTCCGGGCCATAGGGTGCAGAATTTTCACGGCACAGGATATGCTCCAGCAAAAGCAGTACGTCTTCTGCATTGACCCGCAAGGTATCGTCGGCCATGCGCATGCGTGCGGCCATGGCTGCGCCCGCTTTTGCATCTGGTGCGGTGGATTGAATGCGATTGACGGCCCGGCGAATTTCGTTGCGCAAGGTTACAATCTTGTTGCTAAGCTCGGTTGAGAAACGATCCAGCTCTTCTGCGCTGTCTTTTTGCAGGACAGAGCCAAGAAGCGCATTATGCGACATATAGGAAATGATATAGTCTGGCTCGCTTTGCATGGCAAAATTGGCGAAGGACAGCCCGCGCACTTCATCCGCGGCCTCGACGCGCAAGCCAAAGATCTGATCAAGGCTTTTGGCCACAACCCAGACAGAGAGAAAAGACCATAGGCCAATTGCGGCAATGCCCAACCATTGGACAAGCAAGATATCAAGAAGATTGCCATTTTCTGCGGGCAACATGATTGGCGCGATGGCCCCTCCCAACACACCGCCGGCAATGGCGCTGGCGATCAAATCACCAACATCATCAATTTCCAAATGGATGAAAATATTGCGAAGAGCAATGGCAAAAGCTCCGGCCAGCATCCCCACCAGAGCGGCACTTGCCGGGGTTACCTGACTGCTGAAGGCAATCAGCGCAATGCCGCCTGCAAGACTGGCATTGAGCAAATCCATCGCATTCACCCGATCCGGCCACATGATCAAAAACCCCAAAGCCGCAGCACCGGCAAAAGTTGCGCCAATCACCACATTGAGAAAGGCATGGGACATCTGGCTTGTTTCGCTATGCTGGCCTGCTGTCATAATGGCCAAGCCAAGGATCAAGATCATCACACCCACAAACGAGAAGCTTGGGCTATGGCCTCTTGGACGGGTGCTTTGATCGGGAAAGCGCATCATGCGCGGCCCGACAACCAGAGAAGTGGCCAGTGCTGCAAATCCTGCTGCGGCAAAGAAGACAACAGCGCCCCCTGTATCCATGAAGCCGCGTGTGATCAGCCAACCTTCGCTGTTGTGATCATTTTGCCAGCCCCAATGGGCAATGACTGGAAAAATAAAGGCCGCGACAAAGGCAACAAGCAGATTGCCAATCATCCATTTGCCACGCTCTGCCATGGTTGCAGAGACCAAAATGGCTGGAATTGTGAAGAGGAAAACCGTGCGTAAATTCAGACTATCTGTCAGGTTGCTGGCATATGTATCGATGCCGCCCCAATTCCAGCCAATGACGCCTGCAAAACTGGGAGAGGCAAAAAGGCTATGACCAATCAGCCAAAAAGCTGCAATGGTTATGCCAAAAGCAGATGTGATTCTGACAAGGGTATCGAGCTCATTGCGATAGCGAACACGGCCCGCCATGATCAGGAGCAGGCCCAAGGGTATGGCGATCCCGACAATAGACATGAAGAACTGGATAAGCTCCAGCATGATAACCTCACGAGCCGGGTCATTGGCAGCTATGACAGGCTGCTTATCCAGCTCTCACCTTTTGCTCAAACGCTCTCGCCATAAAATCTATCTTTTAATCGAGAGCCATTTTGCGTTTCCTTACCTCTTGCACCCTAATGAAACATGGTTTTTGAAAGGTTAATTCGGCCAGTCGTGATGATATAAAAGGCGTGTCTGATCAGTCATCTTTTGATTGTTCAATCAGGTGTCGCTCCCAATTCAGGGCGTCTTTTACGATCTGGTTCAAATCGTTATGAACGGGCGTCCAGCCGGTCACAGAGCGCAAGCGCGAGGAATTGGCCACCAATTGCGCCGGGTCTCCATCCCGGCGTGGCACCATATGGGTCTTGAATGTCTGGCCTGATTGCTCTTTCACGGCTTTGACAACATCAAGAACAGAATATCCCCGCCCATAGCCTGCATTGGCGATGAAACTGTTCTCTCCCTTGAGCAAGGCATCCAACGCCAAGGCGTGGGCCTGAACAAGATCACTGACATGGATATAGTCGCGAATGCATGTGCCATCCGGTGTTGGGTAATCATTGCCAAAAATGGATAGGCTGTCACGCTGGCCCAGTGCGACCTGATTGGTGACCTTGATCAAATGGGTTGCCTCAGGTGTTGACTGGCCTGTGCGCCCTTTTGGATCAGCCCCTGCAACATTGAAATAGCGCAAGGCTGCATAACGCAAGCCATAGGCCAGCCCAGCATCGTGCAGCATGATTTCGGTCATCAATTTTGATGATCCATAAGGGGAGATTGGTTCAAGCTGAACATCTTCGCTCAGTGGCTCCGTTGCTTCTTGCGGATTGCCATAGACAGCGGCTGTGGAAGAGAAAATAAAGGCCTTGAGCTTGGCCTTGACCGCATTTTCGATCAGGGATCGGGATTTGACCGTATTGTTATGATAATAGCTAAGGGGATCTGTGACCGATTCCGGCACAATGATAGAGCCTGCAAAATGAATGATGGCTTCGATGCCATGCTCTTCGATCACTTGTGCCACCAGAGCCTGATCACCAATATCACCAATCACCAAAGGTGTCTCATTCGGGATTTGCTGGGCAAAGCCGGTTGAAAGATTGTCCAAGACCACAAACGCCCTGCCCTGATCTTTCAACGCCCAGCACATATGACTGCCGATATATCCGCATCCACCCGTTATCAATATGGTCATGGTTCAATCTCGCACTTTAATGCTCTAGTCTTTGTTTCCAAGCATATTTCCGAAAACCGCACACACTTTTCGAAAATATGCTCTAGTTTAATGCGATCTTGACCTCAAAAGCTATAATATATGGTTGTCTTAGCCCTGTTTTTGACGCTGTTGTGCCGCTGTTATGCGGTTGACGATGAAAAGGGTTAACAAACCGGTCATGATGAAGGCGATGGTCAGGGGCATGAGTGTGTCATTATAGAAATGACTGATTGTCCAAGCGATGAGCATGGAAAGCAAGGTGCTGATCGATCCAATGAGCGCAGAGGCAATGCCCGCAACCTCTCCGACCTCTTCCATGGCCAGACTGTTCATATTGCCAAATAGCAGGCCAAGGGCAAAAAATAGCGCTAAAAAGATTATGAAAAACAGCTCAAATGGCGGTGCAAATTCGTAAAGCGATGACAAGATCAAAAAGAGAATTGCAATGCCAGTTGAGGCTATCAGACCAATGTTGACCAATGCGCCCATGCCAATGGACATCACGATGCGTCCATTGAGCAATGAGGCGGCACCAATTGAGGCGGCGAGTGCACCAAAATAATAGGGAAACGCCTCTCCAACCTGATAAATGGTCTGAAAAATCTGTTGAGCAGAGCTTAAATAGCCAACGAAGGGGCCAAAAACCAGCCCGGATGCGAGCATATATCCTGTTGCTGTTGGGGTGGAGAGCGTGTTACTAATGCCTGACCAAATATTTTTGGGGGTCATGGCAATCCGCTTTTCAGGCTTCAGAGTCTCTTTCTGGCGAAGGGCGAGCCATAAGCCGCCAATGCCCCCCAGCAGGATGAAGGAGAAAAAGATGGCACGCCAGCCCCACAGCAAAAAGACCATTTGCCCCATGGTGGGAGCCAGCACCGGAACCAGAATGAAAATGCCCATAATGAAAGACATGATCCGTGCCATGGACGCCCCTGCATAAAGATCGCGGATCATGGCGACAACGACGATTTTCGATCCTGCCGAGCCCAGCCCTTGCAAAAACCGCCCGGCCAGCATGGTGTGAAAATCCTGCGCGAACCAGCTCAAAAGACTGCCCGCAATGAACAGGAACAAGCCCAGATAGATGCTTTTTTTGCGGCCAATCTGATCAGATAGGGGGCCATAGAAAATCTGGCCTATTGCCATGCCCAGAAACAGGATTGTGATAACCAAATGCAGATCTTGCACGGAGCTGACCGACAGATCCTGCCCCATTGCCTGCAAGGCGGGCAGCATGGCATCAATGCCCAAAGCCACCAGTGACATGAGCAAGGCCATCAAGGCAATAAATTCCTTAAAAGCAAGCTGTTGCTGGGAAGACGTCGCTTTGTTCATGGCTCAGTTCCGATTTTTCAATGATTCCGACCCCATGGATCGGAGCGTTGAGGAAGAAAGATATCATTCGCTGCTATAGGCTCAGGACTTTTAAATCAGGCTCTTAAACCCGCATAGATTGCTTATTAGATTATCAACTATTTTGAGCAATATTGGCAGTTAGAGCCGGAATGCTGGGGATATTCTTATGGCCATTGAGTATTGTTGGGGAGTGTTGCTGCGGATGAAAGCGCGGTTAAAAATAACATTTTTTATAAGCGCGTGTCTTTCAGTCTTTCTGATTTTCCAAGGCCTGCACTGGCTGTCGGCGCATGACAATTCTCATGAGCATTTCACTCTCTCCATGATTGTAATTTTTTGTTTGATCATCGCTGTTTTGGGATCTTTGCTAACCTCTGTTTTGTGGACAAAAAGCAGCCAAAAGGCAGAAGAAGATGCCAATCTTCTGCATTCCATCTTTGAGCATTTTCCCGGTGGTGTCAGTTATTTTGATGGCGATCAAGTCTTGCGGATGGCAAACAGGGATTTTTACCGACTGCTCGATTTGCCGGCGGATGATTTGCCTGTTGGCAGCAGTTTTCGCGATATTATTCAATATAATGCGGATCGGGGCGATTATGGATATTGCAACGCTCAGGAACAGGTTGAAAAGCGCGTTCGCTTGGCGCGCAATCCCATCCCCCATTGCCTGAAACGCAAAACCAGTAATGGACGCACGCTTGATATCAAAGGGATGCCTCTGCCCAGCGGTGGGTTTCTGACCACCTATCTGGATATTACAGACCAAGAAAAAACCTTCAAGGAGCTGCAAGCCAAGCGGCAGGAAGCCTTGATTGCCACCGAACATTTGCGCAAAGCCAAGGATGCACAAGCCAAAACCCACAAACATTTGCTCTCTGCTATCAATAGTATGCGCAATGGCTTTGTGATTTGGGACAAAGATGGCCATTTGCTGATGGCCAATGATGCCTTTCGCACCGTTTATCAGAAAATTGCCAGTGAGCTGGTTGTCGGTTTGAGTTTTGAAGATTTCCTGCGCAAAGGGCTGGAGGCCGAGATATGGAGCATTGGCGGGGCCAATGCTGACAGCTGGATTGCCGATCATGTTGCCTATCGGCAAAGCAATCAGGACAGCGAGCGGGAAATAACGCTCAATAGCGGCAAGCAAATGATTATTTCCGAGCGCAAGCTTGATAATGGGGATACGATTGTCACCTTGATTGATGTGACCAATCATCGCTTGCGCGAGGCTGAGTTGCAAAGCACCAAGGATAAATTGGAGCAAATTGCCTTTCATGATGAATTGACGACTTTGCCGAACCGTGCCTGTTGTCAAAAAGATCTTGATCGGCATTTCTCTGGCCTGACTGAAAGCAGCAGCTTTGCCATTGTGCAGATCGATCTGGACAATTTCAAACGGGTCAATGACACGATGGGGCATGCCGGTGGTGATTTTTTGCTCAAGGCCGTTGGTGAGCGCCTTAATCTGTTTAGTCAGCAAATTAGCAGCTTCAAACCCTATCGCTGGGGGGGAGATGAATTTATTGCCCTGATTGAGCGCGATAAGGGTATTTGCCTTGACGATATTTGTCAGGAAGTGACGGATCTTGTTTCCATTCCGGTTCATTTTGAAAGCAAGGCCATTTGGCCAACTGTTAGTGTCGGTGTTGCGCGCTATCCAGAAGATGGGCGCAATCTCGACAGCTTGATGATTTTCTCTGATCTGGCCCTATACAAGACCAAGGAACTGGGGCGTGATGGCTATCAATTCTTCACATCAGAGATGAAAGAACAGGTTGATCTGGAATCGCGCATCGAAAGCGAATTGCGGGTTGCCATAGAAGAGGATCAACTGGAGCTTTATTTCCAGCCGCAAATCAACTCGGTTGATGAAAAACTGACAGGGATTGAAGCGCTGATCCGCTGGAACCATCCAGAGCGTGGCCTTGTGCCACCCAATATGTTCTTGGATGTCAGCGAGGCCAGCGGCTTGGGCGCGCAATTGGGGTGTCTTGTCTTTGACAAAGCCATGTCCGCCGCCCGGCAATGGAAAGATCAGGGTCTGGACTTTGGCAAGATTGCCATCAATCTCTCTCCATCCCATTTGAAGCGGGCCTCATTGCTGGATGATTTCTTTGTCAGCATGAAGCGCTACAATCTGAACCCGGATTGTCTGGCTGTTGAGTTTGTTGAATCCTGCCTTCTCGATGACCCTCATGCAGATATTTCGAAGGTGCTGGAGACATTTCGCAAGCGTGGCATTCATGTGGAACTGGATGATTTTGGCACCGGCTATGCGTCGCTGTCGCATCTGTCAAATGTTCCGATTGATGGTATCAAAATTGATCGCAGCTTTGTGCAAAATATTGACAATAATTCCAAGGAACAGGCCATTGTCGGCGTGGTAATGTCCATGTCCAAACTGATGCAATTGCATGTGGTGTGTGAAGGGGTCGAAACCTATGAGCAATTCAAGGCCGTGTCTCACATTTCCAAATGTTCTATTCAGGGCTATCTTGTCTCCAAGCCCATGAGTTTTGCGGATATGACCCAATGGATGCAGCAAGGCAGAAATGAAGGGGTGTTGTCCGCCCATAGTGGAGCGGACAATCTGCTTCACATGCCCAAAGCCCTGATGGCGGGTAAGGAAATTTACTCCTTGTAAGTGGTGAGAGAGGGGACTTTAGAGCATTTGGAATAAACACGTCGTTATTCAAAATGCTTTCGCCTTTGTTTCTAAGCATATTTTTGTCCGAAAACCGCGCGCACTTTTCGAAAAATATGCTCTAAGTTCAGGATCCTGAGATTTGCACCAAGTGCTGTAAATCCTTTTGCAGGCAGGCCTTGCCCGCTGCGACAGGGCAATTTTTCAGATCCTTGAGCATTTGCTGGCCAGAGACCAGAAGGCCGCCACATTCCTCGATCAATAAAAGCCCGGCCAGACAATCCCATGGATTGAGATCGGCCTCAAAATAGGCATCGACCAATCCCTGTGCAACTTGGGCCAGCCCCAGAGCGGCAGAGCCAAAGCGCCGATGCTCGATTTCATTATCCTGTAAATATTGCAAGGCATTGAGATAGACATCGAACGCAATCCGGCGGGATTGTCCGATAAGGATCAGAGCGTCAGCCGGTCTGCTATCGGCCTGTGCAAGGGATGCCATGGGCATATCATTTTGCATGGCCCCTTTCGTGCGCTGACAATGATAGAGACTGTCGCGCATGGGATCATGAATCAGGCCAAGTTCAATATGATCTTTTGAAACAAGAGCAATAGAAATGCCCCATTGGTCAATGGCACGAATGAAATTGGCTGTGCCGTCAATCGGATCAATGACCCAGGTCAGGCCATTGCTTCCCTGCAAACGCCCGCTCTCTTCCCCCCAATAGCCGTCTTCGGGAAAGTGCGCGCTTAATTCCCTTTTGATGAAGCTCTCAACGTCACGGTCGGCATGGGTGACGAAATCCTGCAAGCCTTTGACTTCCACATCCAGTTGGCCCGCTTTCATGGCATTGAGATGTTCAAGTGCCAGTTTGCCCGCAGCTCTTGCCACCTGTTTTGCCACTTCATACCGCTTTTGCATCCTGATCGCTTTCGTCTTTTGTTTCTTTTGTTGTGGCCCGCTCAATCATATTGACCTCCACCATGCGCAAATGTGCCGGTGCATTGGGGTGATTAAAGCGCGCTTCCAGTGCAGCCACCACCTGCTGCGCCAGACATTTGGTGTCCTGACGAATGGTGGTCAGATTATAGCCAGCCCATGAGGCTTGCGCGATGTCATCACAGCCTATGACCTTGAGATCATCCGGCACCTTTTTATCGCTATGAAGGCGCAAATAATCCAAAGAGCCCAAGGCCATATAGTCTGTCACGCAAAATAGTCCATCCACCTGAGGCATATCTTTGATCATGGCTTGAGCGGCCAGAAATCCTGCCTGATAATCCTGTTTTGGCGCTGAAAAATATGCAGGCTCTGCAAACCCTAACTCCCGGCAGGCTTGCCGAAAAGCCCTGATCCGCACCTGTAAGGAAAAAGAGGGCTTGTCTGAGCCAATGACCGCTAAATTGCGACAGCTACGCTCATATAAATGGCTGGCAGCCATGCGCCCGGAAGCCTCGTTATCGAGCAAGACGCGATCAACATTGGCGTCAATTTCGCCCTTATTGATCAAGACCATGGGCACCCCCAGTGACACACATTCCTGACAAATGCCTTGCGGGGGGGTATCTGAGGTTACGATCACGCCAGAGACATTATATTCTAGCAACATGCCAATCACGCGCGCCGGATTTTCTTCTCCTTCTGCGGGCAACAGAATGGGTCGAAAGCCATGTTCGACCAAAGCCCGTGCCATATGTTCCACTTGCTGGGCGCGAAAGGGATTGTCCATATTGGCCGCAACAATGCCAACGAGATCCGAGCGTTTGTTGATCAGGCTGCGGGCCAGTTGATTGACGCGGTAGCCAAGTTCATCAGCCGCTTTTAAGACCTTTTTGCGGGTGGCATCTGAGACACTGGCTCCGGGTGTGAAGGTGCGCGACACGGCAGAGCGTGAAACGCCTGCCTGTTTTGCGACATCGAGCGCGGTAACCTGTCGGGTTATTTCCTCTTCAAGACGCTTCATTGACCGGCAATCTGTTGGTGCTTTTGGCAATGTTTGAACCAGACTTCTTTCCAGATATGGGACTGATTCACATTGATCATGTCTGGTTTAAGGTCAATGATGCGCTCAAAAATTGCAACCTCTTCGCCCATATAACAAAGCATAATACGGGCCTTGGTTTTTCTGGCCGCCAGAACCAGCGCTTCCACATCTTCGTTCATATTGATTTCGATGATGTCTGCCTGCACACTTTCAACAGCCTGTTGTGGGGTATGAAAATCCAAACTTCTGGCCATCAGCTGCGCTTCTTTGGACAGAGAGCGCATTTGGGTGATGCAGGACCAGTCAAAACTCCAGAAAAAACAATGGGGCATAAAGTCCATTTGCTGAACGACATCCAGCACTTTTTGAGCATTTGCCTGTTTGATTTCGATATAGAGCCCTTTGCCATGATGCTTTGCAAGATGGATCATATCTTGCAGGCTTGGCATTTTTTGCCCTGCAAAGCGCTTGGAAAACCAAAAACCAACATCGAGATTTTGCAATTCATCCATGCGATAATTAGCAATCTGCCCTCGGCCATTGCTGGTGCGTTCCAATGTGGCGTCATGAAACACGACCAATTGGCCATCAATGGTTTCATGAATGTCAATTTCCAGCCAGTCAAAATCCTGCTCAAAGGTCAGCTGTGCGGCTGCCATTGTATTTTCCGGTGCCAGTTTGTTGACGCCCCGATGGCAACAAATTTCCGGCCCCTTTGGAAAGAAGGATGGGCGCGCACGCGCCTTGGCATAAGGCACCAGCAATTCAGGACGATCGGAACATATGCCCTCCACCGGCAAATCAATGAGCGCCCGAATAACATCCGGGCGCTCTTCATGCCAGATGATGATATCAACCCCCTGCTCTTGTGCGCATTTGAACAATTGGGGCGTCAGCAAGGTCTGGGGTGTTGCGCTGGCTTTTTCCCAACATAAATGGATGGCATCACATCGCGCGTGTTTGGCCTGCTCAAAGGGATCATCGCCCCCCTTGATCAAAACAGAGAGCGGATAGGGGCAATCGAGCGCTACCAATTGCGCCACCCATGAGGCCTCAAACGATCCCAAAACAGCATAGGTAAAGTTTGCCTCTTGCAAAGCTTGCATTGCCACTGGGCCTGCACCTTCTGCCTTAAGCTCAATATAAAGGCCTGCCTTTTGCTTTTGGGCCAGCTCTATGACCTCAGCAAGGGTCGGGATATCAACGGCCTCGATGGCTTTTAGCTCTGCTGCTGTTCGCTCGGATATTCTCGCGTCCATGCCAAAGAGCCTTTGCAGATCATCATCATGGCAGACCATGCAGATGCCATCTTTGCTCAGGCGCACATCCAGCTCCCACATATCAGCGCCCAGCTCACTTGCCAGTGCAAAAGCGGCGAGACTGTTTTCGTGGGCATGATGACAGGCCCCACGGTGTCCGATGATGCGAGGTCCACCAAAACGACTGGCGGGCCAATCCAGTTTTTGGCATTTGATCTGCATGAACATTACAGGCGTTGTCCTTGTGCGTTGAAGACCAACATGCGCTCGGTATCAATGGGCCAGTTGACCACTTGCCCAAGGGCAACATCATCGCGCACCGGCTGAATGGAGCGCAGAATTGAGCCATTATCAAGGGTCAGATCATAGAGGTTTTCCCGGCCTTGGGTTTCGACAAAACTGATGGTGCCTGACACACCCACCCCTTTGCCCTGCCCGACATGTTCGGGCCGAATGCCCAGTTTGATGTCTTCGCCTTGTGCGATTGTTTGCAAATGAGTGGGCAATGGGAGGCTCAGCTCAGAGCCCTTGAGCCGAACCATGCCATTGTCCTGCTTCCCTTGCAGGAAAGCGATTGGTGGATTGCCAAGAAATCCGGCAACAAAATCTGTATTTGGATTGTCATACATTTGGGTGGGTGATGCGATTTGCAAGATTTTGCCCTGATCCATAATGGCAATACGGTCACACATGGACATGGCTTCGACCTGATCATGGGTCACCAAAACCGCCGTGATGCCGGTCTCCAGCTGAATGCGGCGAATTTCGGAGCGCATTTCAAGGCGCAATTTGGCATCCAGATTGGCCAATGGCTCGTCCAGCAGCAAGACATCCGGCTTTCGAATCAAGGCGCGGGCCAGTGCAACGCGTTGTTGCTGCCCCCCGGATAATTGCGCGGGCTTTCTCTCCAGCAAATTTCCGATATGCACCAGATCGGCAATGGCATGGACTTCGCGCTTGATATGCTCTTTGCTTTCTTTCCTGACAGTCAGGGGAAAGGCAATATTGTCAAAGATCGACATATGCGGATAAAGGGCATAATTCTGGAACACAACGCCGACATTGCGGGCTTGGGCAGTTGTATGTGTAACATCCTTATCGCCAAAGAGAATCTGGCCGCCATTGATTTGATGGATGCCGCAAATGGCAAAGAGCGTGGTGGATTTTCCGCATCCTGATGGCCCTAATAATGCCAGCATCTCTCCATCATGAATTTCCAGATCCATCTGATCAATGACGGTTACGTCTCCAAAGCGTTTGGTGAATTGGTCAAGTTTGATACGCATCAGCCTTTGCTGCCTCCGCCATAAATGTTCATCAGTTTGTTCTGGAAGATGAGATAGAGAATGATCACCGGCACCACATAAAACAGGCCGATCGACTTAAAGAGGTTGAAGTCAAATTTCTGATCATCTCCGATAAGGGATGCCAGATAGACAGACAAGACCTGAACATCGGCATCGGGCGCAAAAATCTGGGGCAGAATATATTCGCTCCAGCCATCAAGAAAGGCAAAGACGCCAAGCGCAATCAGGCCGGGTTGAATTTGCGGCAGCACCAGACGACGCCAAACGGTGAAGCGGCTTGCCCCATCCTGCACGCCTGCCATTTCAATCTCCCATGGCACCGTGTCATAGAAACCCTTCATCACCCAGATCCCGAATGGCAGCATCAGGGCCGCCTTGATGAGGATCACACCGATCAGGGTGTTATAAAGGCCAACCATTTGCAGCACGATGAAAAGGGCAATCACCAGTGTAATGGTGGGAAAAGCGTGCAAGGCCAGCACACCGGCCAGAAAGAAGCGTCTGAACGGCATATTCAGGCGCGACAAGGCATAGCCTGCGGTCAATGAGACGCCAAGAATGATGCTGGCATTGGTTGTGGCAAAGATCAGCGTGTTGCCTGTTGCCGTCCAGACACTGGTCGAACCCTTGTCGGTTTGCCAGAGAAAACGCCAATGTTCGAGGGTAAACTCGCTTGGTACCAGAGATCCCGGCTCGCTATTGGTGATCGTATCAATGAACAGATAGAGATACATGATCAGGATGGGCGAGGAGAGAAAGCCAAGCAATATCAAGACCGGCCATGAAGCAAAATTGCGGGTATTTTCCTGTTTCATGATGCGCTCCTATCCTTCAATTCTGGGGCGCGTGACAAGATCGTCAAACTTGAACAGGCGCAAATAAAGAAGGGACAGGCTGATACCCACACTAACCAGCACCAGAGCCATGGCGGCTCCATAGCCATATTCCAGATTGCCCGCATAATTGTTGAGCGCGGTGAAATATGCCTCCAATGCCCATACAGTGGTGGAGCCACCCGGCCCGCCTTCGGTGGACAGCAGAATATAATCAAAAGAAGTGAGAAGAGACAAAGTGGTGTAGCTGGTGACAAAGAGAATAGGCCAGCGCAATTGGGGCAAAATGATATAGCGGACCTGTTGCAAGCGGCTGGCCCCGTCGACTTCGCTTGCTTGCAACATGGAGGTTGGGATGGCACGAATGGCGCTTGAAAACAGGATCATGCCCATGGATGCGCCAACAAATCCATTGATCAGGATCACCACCGACCAGGCATTGCCAACAGACCCCAGCATATAATTATGAGCTGGCAAGCCAAAATAACTGCCCAAGCTGGAGAGAAAGCCCGTATCCCAAGTGAACCATTTCCAGAGCAGCACATAAAGCACCGGCGGCGAAATGCGTGGCAAAAGCCACACAGCCCGAAAGAAAGCGGCCTGACCGGATGGCAGATAGAAGGTTGTGATGGCCAATAACAGACCAAAACCAACATTGAAGCACAAGGTCAGTGACACATAAATAAGGGTGTTGAACGCAACAAACCATGTGGCTGGCCGGGCAAACATATTGGTAAAATTATCCGTGGTCCATGACCAACCCGTATAGGCACGGTCCAGCAAAATGGCTTGTTGATCATTGGTGAGCTTGATGTTGGTCTCTTGCAGAGCCGCAACAAATTCCGCCTTCTGGCTATAGCGTTGATTGAGAATAGTTTGAGAGAAAGGTTCTGCTGCCTTTTTCAATTCTCGCGTCTTGCGGGGACGGTTTTTCAATTTTTTCAACGCCCGCTCGAAATTGCGGCGATTGGCAAATGTCTTGCCGTTCAATTGCGTCTCGATTTCAATCAGAAAGGCTTGCTTGACGCCTGCCGCCTTTGCTTTGGCCAGACTGTTTGCATCGACCAGATAGGTCGTGGATTGCAGATCCTTAACGACTTTCTTGTCAAAGGCTTCGTGCCCGTTCAAGGATTTGAGCATATTGGGAGTGATCTGATAATCCCCCCCGGAGATGCCCGTCGCAGTGCTCATATTTGTGAAGGCAAAGACGCCGGTCAGAAGAACCGGAATCAGGAAGAAAAGCACCACCATGATCAGGGCCGGTGCCAAGAAACCAAGGCCCAACAAGCTGGTTTTGGAGCGCATCTTGGAAAATTCCTCATCACAGATCTGCGCATCTATGCGCAGATCCAATCCTGTTATCCTGCCAATTGCCGGATGCCTTGGAGAACGGCATCCAGCCTTGGGAGGGGCGAAGCAATCACTATTTGATAATGACGTCGTCGCCCAAAGAGGATTTCAGTTCTGCTTCCACATCCTTGATGGCATCAGATACAGATTTCTGACCGGTCCAAGAGGCTTCCAGACCCTTGAACATGATCTGCCAATATTGACCGAATTTGGTGTGGTTTGGCATGGCATTGGCTGAGGTCAGCAAACGCTCGGTTGCCTCTGATGCCCAACGATCATTGGCGTAAAGTTCCACATTGGATTGTTCGGAACCGATGCCCAGATGGGCGGACTTGATGGCATGAAGGGAATTGAGACGTGGCTCTGAGGCAATTGCTACCAATTGAGAGGCAATTTCCGCCACTTCATCATCACCACTGTTGGAAACCAGATAGGTCAATGGATGAGTGATCGTATTGGCGCGGCCCTTTTCGTTGCCAGCCGGGATCAGGGTGAACTGGATATTGCCAAAGAAATCTTCCAGACCTTCTTTGCCCGTATAGCGCTTATAATGCCATGTGCCGCCATGCCATGTACCAGCTTTGCCATTGGCCACTTCCGAATACCACTGGCTCCAATCACCACCCAAATGGGTTGCAGAGGTGACGCCCATTTTCACCGCATCAGCAAAAAACTGATACATATCGCTCATGGCCTGTTTGTCAAAGATAAGCTTGCCTGTCTCCTTATCTTTCATCACGCCGCCAAAGCTTTGGTAAAATTGCCAATAGTCCGGGCCATTGGAAACGCGCGGAGAAAAGCCCTTACCTTTGGCAACAAGGCCCTTTTCCTGAATTTTCTTGGCATCTTCCAGCACATTATAAAGGGTATAATCGCCGGATTTCACCCGTGTAGGCAGTTCAGCAATTTGCGCATCACTATAACCGATCGCCTTCATATGCGGAATCCAGAAGAAGAATGGACGCGATTCTGCATCCTGCGGGATGCCCCAGACCTGATCATTATAGGATGTGATCTCGAGAAGGTTGGAATAAAGCTGGTTCAGAGGCCAGGCATCCAGATCGACATAATCCTCGATGGGGCGGATCAAACCAGACTGGGACCAAGGGGCGATATCGGCATGAGAGGTGACGATGATATTGGGCGCTGTCTTTGATTCTGCGGCCAAGGTGACGGCCTGTTTGAAATTTTCCCAACCATCATTATAGAGCTTGCCCTCTACCTTGATATTCAGCTCTTCACCACGGATCGCCGCTTCGCGCTTCATGATTTCTGCGGCCATTTCGATCGCTTCCACGCGATAGCTGTCATTTTGGTTTGAGCCGCCAGACCATACACTGATGGTCAGATCTTTTGCCAAGGTTGGCATCGCGGTGGAGGCAAGAGCAACAGCTGCGGTGACGGCAGCCGCCTTGAGAGACTTGGTGATTGTCATCTGGTTTCTCCTAATTGGGTGATCTTCATTCTTTTTATTGAATGAAGAATTGCACACGCGTGCAAAATGATAAAAATCATTTGCACGCGTGTGCACAATTAGACCTTATCGCCCCTGCATGACAGTTCGATAACATTTTAAACAAGCTTTTATGGCTGTGTTCAAGTGGCTGGTTCACAAGTCTCTGCCTGAGAGCCTGATTTATGTATACCAAATGCCATCATTAATCGCTGGTCCTACGCCTGCGACATTTTCCGGGCTTTCAGAAAAGTCCGTCAGAACCTGTGCCATATCGCGTCTGCCGCTATCCAGCTCCCCTTTCCAGAAGGACAGGCCTGCATCTTCACCTTCGCGCCCCAGAATATTGGTATAAAGTTTGGATACAAATTGGTCGCTTGTGGGGTTGGATCCATAAATTGACTGAAACTCGCTCGATGCCAGAAAACCCTTGGCCACATCAATCAGGCCTGTTCCATTGTCGATTTGGCCGATCCAATATTTCAGCCCTCCATTATCCGGGTCGCGTGCAAAGGCTGCCTTGTAAATGCGATAAGCCTGTCCGGCATTGCCATCTGTATCAAATGCCAATGTGCCGTCATTGAGTTGCAGACGCTCGACATTGGTAAAGGTATCTGTTCCCTGCCCGCCTCCTGTGACAGTCACGACTTTACCATTCACAGAGGTATTGAGCTGATTTTGAGAGGCAGCAATGACAACAACATCCAAACCATCTTTGCCATCATAGATATCATTGCCGGTTGTTGCGTTAAAGCTATCGCGCCCACTGGTGCCAGATGTTTGTTGTTGGCCTGCTTGAGCAAAAGCATCCAGTTTCACATTTTCACTACCGACTGTGACCTGCCTTGTGATGGGGCCATTAAGTGCGCCACCTGAAAAGGTAACGCTATATGTGCCTGCTTTGATGGCAAGGCTATAGCCGCCTGCATCCCAGCTTGATGTTGTGAAAGTGCCTGCTGCCCCTGTCGCCGTAATGGTGACTGAACCCAAGCCTTCCCCGATGTCGTAAAATTGATCTTTGTCCTTGTCATCAATCACCACACCGGTCAGATATGTGCGACCACCATCCGCAAAATTTTGCGTTAGCATGGAACTAAAATTAAAAGTCGTACCGCTTGAATTGGTATATGATCCGGTTTCTTGCCCGATGCCAATTTCAGAAAAGCGGTCATTCATTAAATTGGTTCTGTGCCCAGAGGATTTGAACAGACCATTATGGTGGCTTTCAATGGTCTGGGTGTTAAAGCCAAATGTATCGCCTGTGCTGGCGCGCAAGGAAATGTTCTCGCCAATCACCCAGCCAGAGCCAGCTTCTGCTGCCCAATTGTCAGCGAAAACCCGGTCAGATACAGATGACCCGTCATTGCCAGTATGAGAGAAATAATTATTGGCCAGCATGGAAATGCTGTGTTTTGCCGCAGAATTGTTCAGGGAAAAGACAAAAGCCAGAGGATGCTTTTGCGATCCATCAATGGTGCCCGGTGCCAGATTGTCATTCAAATCAATGCCAAGACGCTGGGCCTCGGCATTGGGATCTTTGCGGGCCTTATTGATCAATTCCAGCATATATTGTTCATAGACAGATGGTGCGCTCATTATCTCTCGCCCTTTTGAAATATTCGATAAAGTGATCGGTCTGCCTGTATATTAGGATGTAGACTCATAAATGTGATGTATTTGGTAGAGGCTAATTTTTCTCCCACTCAAAGCAAGGATGCAAACAATGTGGTTCATTTTCAAG
>JAOXSH010000121.1 GCA_025800145.1 Cohaesibacter sp. | reverse complement strand
AAGTCATAGGCTTGGTCTTTCTTATACACGAGCGATAAGCTCATCCAACGGTTCGACGAAGCCTCCTGGTGTGACAAGGGTTTTGCTTTTTTACGAACGAGAGTTCTGGCCGCTTAGGCCCAACCAATTGAAACACCCGTGTCTGAATGGTGTAGGCATCCAGAGACAAAAGAGGCAGGTTCATCATAGCAAATGAACCTGCCTCTAATTGTATAAGCCGCTCTGAACTCTCAGAGCGGCTTTTTTGATAAAGCTATCACCGGGCCAAAGCCCTAATACCAACGGCACGAAAGATTAACCCAGCCAGCCGCCCAGCCGTTTAACCGCCTCTTGCATTGCGCCATATGTTCCGGCAAAGGACAAACGCACATAATGATGGCCAAGCTTTGGATCAAAATCAGCCCCCGGCGTGATGGCGACCTTGGCCTCCTCTAGCGATTTTTTGGCAAATTCCATAGAATCGTCTGTCAGACTGGACACATCGCAATAGACATAAAAAGCCCCATCCATGGGCAAGAAATTGCCCAAACCGATTTTTGGCAATTGCGCCATCAAAAAATCACGATTTTTGGCATAGCCGTGTTTGATCACTTCCAACTCATCTGTCGCATCAAAGGCTGCAATGGCGGCCACTTGCGAGATCATCGGCGCGGAAATATACAGGCTCTGCCCCAGACATTCGACCGAGCGCAAGGCTTTTTCTGGCAGAACCATCCAACCAATCCGCCAGCCGGTCATGCAATAATATTTGGAAAAGGAATTGATGATCACCACATTTGGCGAATAGCGAAGCGCACAATTGGGCTTCATGCCATAATCCAGACCGTGATAAATTTCATCAGAAATGAACCAGATCCCCAATTCCTCACAGGTCTCAATGACTGCCTGCAACGTCTCTGACTTCATGATTGTGCCAGATGGATTGGCAGGGCTGGCGATTAGAACGCCCTTGATCGGACTTTTGACATGAGCGGCACGAATGGCATCAGGTGTCAAGCACCAGCGATCCTGCGCTTTTGTCGCCAGCTCCACCACCTCAAGCCCCAAGGCCCCAAGAATATTGCGATAGGCAGGATAGCCGGGCGTTGGCAAAATGACCCGGTCTCCCGCTTCAAACAAAGCAAGAAAAGACAGATTGAAGCCAGCGCTTGATCCGGTTGTCACTGCAATGCGTTCAGGCGAAATTTCCAGACCATGATGAGAGGCATAATAAGCTGCAATTGCCTCGCGCAAGGCGCGTAACCCCAAAGCATCGGTATAGCCAATTCGGCCATCTCTCAACGCCTTTGTCGCAGCATCGCGCACGCTTCGCGGGGCTGGCGCACCGGGTTGGCCAACCTCCATATGTACCACATCCTGCCCTGCCGCTTCCAAACGATTGGCTGCGGCCATGACATCCATAGCAAGAAAAGGCTGAATAGCCCCGCGATTTGACGTGGTTAGCATTGCTTTTTCCTTTACACACACGACCCCTGTGCCACATTTTCACCTTGCTGTGCTGCCATGAGTGGACATACAATCATGCTCGTTGAGCAAAGGTAAAAGACGACCTGCAAAAGCCGGCAGAAGGCAAGGGATCAAACCAGATGGTTGACATAACAGACATTCGCCAACTTGGCAAAGCGTGCAACAAAAGGATATCGCGTTTCGCACATAGCGTTATGCCGAGCGCATTTGTTAAAAAAAGCCTGTCTATTTGCCTTGCTGCCACCATTGGCCTGACATCCTCAGCCATATGGCAACCGGCAGACGCGCAAGGGCGCAAAATCCGTCTGGTGCGCGATGCCGAGACCGAAGCTTTGATCCGTGATTATGCCAAACCGATTTTCAAAGCAGCTGGCTTGAAACCGCGCAATGTGCGCATTCACCTGATCAATGATTCCCGCTTCAATGCCTTTGTGGTCGATTCCAAACGCATGTTCATCAATACCGGCACGCTGATCGCAGCCCAAAGCCCTAATGAAGTGATTGGCGTGATCGCCCATGAAACCGGGCATATTGCAGGGGGGCATTTGATCCGCTTACGCCAAGCCATGAAAGAGGCGCAAACCATTGCCGCCATCACCATGTTGTTGGGTGTGGGCGCAGCAGCAGCAGGCGCGGCCACCCGTCAGCATGGCGCAGCACAAGCAGGCACTGCCATTGCCAGCGCAGCCCCGGCTCTGGCCCGGCGCACCTTTTTATCCTATGCCCGCACAGAGGAAATTGCCGCCGACCGCGCGGCCTATCGCTATCTGGAGCGCACAGGTCAATCCAGCAAAGGTATGCTGACCACCTTTGAGCGCTTTGCCAATCAGACCATGTTTTCCGGTGCACATATCGACCCCTATCTACAATCGCACCCCTTGCCGCGTGATCGCATAAGCCAGCTTGAGCGGCTGGCCAAGAAAAGCCGCAATTACAACAAAAAAGATAGTCAAAGTCTGAGCTTCCGCCATGCCATGGTCAAGGCAAAGCTTGCCGCATTCACCCAAAATGCCAAACGGGTTTTGCGCAAATATAAGGGCAATGACATGCCCTCTCTTTATGCCCGCGCCATCACCACCTATCGGCTTGGCAACCATCGCAAGGCCCTGCGACAGGTCGATGGGCTGTTGGCCAAACAACCCAACAATGCCTATTTCTGGGAATTGAAAGGGCAAATTCTGCTGGAAACCGGATCTGCTACCAAAGCCATAGCCCCTTTGAACAAAGCGGTCGCCTTAAAACCTGATATACCGCTTTTTCGTGTGATGTTAGGTCAGGCCATTGTCTCCAGTGGCAGCCGAGCCAATTATAAACAGGCCATCAGCCATTTGCGGCGCGGCTTGCAAAAAGACCCGGATCTGGCAATTGGCTATCGCTTTCTTGCCCAAGCCTATGACGCGCTTGGAAACAGAGCGCAAGCAGAGCTGGCAACAGCCAATGGCTATTTTGCCTCAGGCGATATCAGAGCCGCCAAATCCCTTGCAAAACGCGCCAAGACAAAGCTGAAACGTGGCAGTCCCTCTTGGCTGCAAGCCGAGGATATTCTGCTCTATAAACAGCCTAAAATCTGATTATAGAACAAGGTCAGTTGCTCTCAATCAAAGTGAGTGCCCAGACTTTATGCGACAGACCGTCACAATTTGGTGAAAGCCAAGCTTTGCGCAAGCCAAGACAAACGCTTTTCGTTATTGTGAGCCAAACCAATTTTGAC
Organism: Cohaesibacter sp.; assembly: GCA_025800145.1. GTDB lineage: Bacteria > Pseudomonadota > Alphaproteobacteria > Rhizobiales > Cohaesibacteraceae > Cohaesibacter. The sequence continues at coordinate 53,310 of JAOXSH010000121.1, read as the reverse complement.
ACAATCAGCCTGCCCCTATCCCAAAAGGCTGATGATAGATTCCAAGGATCCTGCCATGCGCTTGAAAACCATGCTTTGTTCCACCCTGCTCGCGTTTGGCTTGTTTGCCAGCCCATTTGTGCACATATCAGCCAAGGCAGCCGAGTTCAACAAGGATCAAAAAGCCGAGATTGAGAAAATCGTGGTGGATTATCTTCTGGAAAATCCCGACGTGATTCGCAAAGTCTTTGGCCTTTTGCGTCAGCAAGATGAAGCAAAAGAGCAACAGGTCGCAGCCGAACGGGCGCAAAAAGCAAAACAGGCTTTGGCGGCCAGCAAGGATTCCATTTTTAACAGTGATGCCGATCCCGTTGTCGGCAATCCAAACGGCAATGTCACCTTGGTGGAATTTCTCGACTATAATTGCCACTATTGCAAACGCGCTTTCTCCAACATGCTGACATTGGTCGAAAAGGATAAAAATCTGCGCATCGTGATCAAGGAATGGCCGGTTCTGGGGCCTCAATCTGTCGAGGCAAGCCTTGTCGCTATTGCCGTTCAAAAAACGGATCCCAGCAAATATTGGGACTTTCACAAAGGCATGATGACCCAACGCGGCCAAGCCAACAAGGAAACCGCTTTGCGTATGGCAGAGAAGGTTGGCCTTGATCGCAAAAAGATCGAAGCGATGATGGATGACCGCAAGACACTTGCCCCGATTGAGGCATCTTACGCTCTGGCGGACGAACTGGGCCTGACTGGCACCCCCGCTTATGTTGTCGGCGATGAGGTTATCCCGGGTTTTGTGCCAATAACAACCTTGCAAACCATGATCGAAGAGACTCGGAAAAAGCTTTAAGTCCCCTACGTCATACCCAACAGGGCGAGAGCTTTGGGCTATCTTCGATAGGAAAATCGAGCCAACTATCGAGCCAAGTATGGCTTGAACGAAAAAACTGATGATTTTTTGGGCTGAAAGACGTTGACCAACGTCTTTCAGCCCTTTTCACTGTTAGACGAAACGCCTATAACAAATCTGAAGCTTTTTCATCAGCCTGCAATTTTTGCAGCAAGGTGAGTCGCAAATAGCCGACTAAAAAACCGGCTCAAAGGTGGCAAACAGCCCCGACCGTGCCCATATATGTGGCCATCAGAGTCAAGTCTGTGTATGAAACAGACAGGCAAAAATATGAGGCCAGCCAGGCAACGGAGCAAATGGAAGCGCCCATGACAAAAGAAATTTTCGTTCTCAATGGCCCCAATCTCAATAGACTTGGCACCCGCGAACCGAAAATTTATGGTGCGACCACTTTAGCCGATATCGAGACCATGTGCAGCGCCAAAGCGGCCGAGCTTGGTGCCACCCTCACCTTTCGACAAAGCAATCATGAAGGAGAGCTGATCGACTGGATACAGGAAGCAGCTGATAAAAAAGCAGGTCTTGTCATCAATCCGGCGGCCTATACACATACTTCTATTGCTTTGCAAGATGCCATCAAGGCGGGAGATGTCCCCACCATTGAGGTGCATCTGTCCAACATTCATGCAAGAGAGAGATTTCGTCACAAATCCTATATCTCCCCTGTCGCTTTGGGTGTGATTTGTGGCTTGGGCGCACAGGGATATCTGCTGGCGCTGGACGCTCTTGCTTCTCATCTGGAACAAAAACACGATTAAACCGGGCTGCACCAAAGCTGCACCGACATTGACGGAACCCTGAAAAATGACAAAAGAAAAAAACAAGCTTGATCCGGATTTCATTCGCCAATTGGCGGAACTGGTTCAATCCACCGATCTGACAGAGATCGAGGTTGAACAGGATGATCTGCGTATTCGTGTGGCGCGCGAAATTGTTGTACAACAGGCAACCATCGCCGCTCCAATCGCGTCAGCCCCTGCCGCAGTTGCAGCCCCTGTTGCCCCAAGCCCTGCCCCTGCGGCTGACACCGCTGCCCCGGCAAGCGCAGCTGGCCCGGATCTGTCTAATGCTGTTCGCTCCCCTATGGTTGGCACCGCTTATATGTCACCAGAGCCCGGCGCAGCTGCCTTTGTCTCCGTCGGTGATCAGGTCCGCGAAGGCCAAACCCTGATGATTGTGGAAGCCATGAAAACCATGAACCACATCCCGGCCACAAAGTCCGGCAAAATCACCGCCATTATGGTGGAAGATGCCCAGCCGGTAGAATTTGACGAGCCACTCATCATTATCGAATAATCATCAGGCTCTAGGGGAAACGCATGTTTTCAAAAGTTTTGATTGCCAACCGTGGTGAAATTGCCCTGCGCGTTTTGCGCGCTTGTAAAGAGCTGGGCATTCAAACGGTTGCTGTCCATTCCACCGCAGATGCCGAGGCCATGCATGTCAAGCTGGCCGATGAGAGCGTCTGCATTGGCCCGCCAATGGCCCGTGACAGCTATCTCAATATCCCGCAAATTCTGGCAGCTTGCGAAATTACCGGTGCCGATGCGGTCCATCCCGGCTATGGTTTTTTGTCCGAAAATGCCCGCTTTGCTGAAATTCTGGAAGCGCATAGCATTCAATTCATCGGCCCAAGTGCTGAGCATATCCGGGTTATGGGCGATAAAATCGCCGCCAAACAAACCGCAGAACGTCTGGGCATTCCCGTCGTTCCCGGCTCCGATGGCGGGGTCGATACGGTTGAAGAAGCCAAACGTGTGTCCGCCGATATGGGCTATCCCGTGCTGATCAAAGCTGCCTCTGGCGGCGGCGGCAAGGGCATGCAGGTTGTGCGTTCTGAAAGCGAGATTGATCTGGCTTTCACCACCGCCCGCTCGGAAGCTGCGGCCAATTTTGGCGATGATACAGTCTATATCGAGAAATATCTCGGCAAGCCACGTCATATTGAAGTGCAGGTGATGGGCGATGGCAAAGGTCATGCCATTCATCTTGGCGAGCGCGATTGCTCTTTGCAGCGTCGCCACCAAAAAGTCTGGGAAGAGGCCCGATCCCCTGCTCTGAATGCAGAGCAACAGGCAAAGATTGGCGAAATCTGCGCCAATGCCATGAAAGGCCTTGGTTATTCCGGTGCAGGTACCATCGAATTTCTCTATGAGAATGGCGAATTTTATTTCATCGAAATGAATACCCGTCTGCAAGTTGAGCATCCTGTGACCGAAATGATCACCCGTATTGATCTGGTCAATGAACAGCTCAAGGTTGCCTGTGGAGCTGGTCTTGACATCAAACAGGAAGATGTCCGCTTCCATGGCCATGCCATTGAATGTCGTATCAATGCCGAAAATGCCCAGACCTTCCGTCCATCTCCGGGCAAAATTTCCCATTATCACCCTCCCGGTGGCTTGGGCGTGCGGGTCGATTCCGGCGTCTATCAGGGCTATTCCATCCCGCCTTATTACGATTCGCTGATTGGCAAGCTGATCGTCACAGGCCGTAACCGTGTTGAATGCATGATGCGCCTGCGCCGGGCACTGGATGAGTTCGTGATTGATGGCATTGAGACCACAATTCCGCTCTTCCGCAATCTGGTTGATAATGCTGATATTGCCAATGGTGCCTATGATATTCACTGGCTGGAAAATTATCTCGAACATGCCGTGATTGATCTGTAAATCACCAGACATTCACAAAGATATCAAACAGGCTGCAAAAGACAGATTTGCAGCCTGTTTTCTTTTGGGCCAAACAGATACTCTAATTCCATGAGCGAATCAGACATCATCACCCCCCAATTGCTTTTGCGCGCCTATGCGGCTGGCATTTTCCCTATGGCAGAAAGCGCAGACGATGACAGCCTGATGTGGATTGAGCCGGATATGCGGGGCATCATTCCGCTGGATGATTTCCACATTTCCCGCCGTATGGCCCGCACCATGCGCACCACCAGCTTTACTGTCACGGCCGATCAGGATTTTGGCCGTATGATGGATCTGTGCGCACAATTCGCTCCTGATCGGCCTTCCACATGGATCAACACACAAATTCACGAGCTTTACCGCCAATTGCATAGCATGGGCCATTGTCATTCTGTCGAAGTCTGGGACAAAAACGATTTGGTTGGCGGTCTTTATGGGGTCAGCCTTGGCACTGCCTTTTTTGGCGAGAGCATGGTGTCACGCGCCCGCGATGCTTCTAAAATTGCGCTGGTTCATCTGGTCGAACGGCTAAAAGCAGGCAGCTATACATTGCTGGACACGCAATTCATCACCGATCATCTACGCCAGTTTGGTGCGATAGAAATTGCCAAGGAAGATTATCAGAAACATTTGGAACAGGCGTTGCAGGATCACGCTGATTTCTATGCCTTTGATCAACAAAACAATAAATCAAGCAAATAGGCAACAAGACAGACAATCAGCCATTATTAGGGGATGGGATATTGGTATTCTGTTTGCAATCCACCAGCCAAACATCATAAACGCCATGTTCAACTGCATTCAGGCCGGGACTGGAGGCGAACATCCAGCCTGTAAAAATCCGCCGCACCTTGCGCTCCAGCGTGATTTCATCCACTTCCACAAAGCCTGTTGTCTGTTGTGGCTCTGTTGGGGGACGTGTGTAGCAAACCCGTGGTGTCACCTGCAAGGCACCAAACTGGACAGTTTCATCAACATAAACATCAAACTGGATCATACGCCCGGTAATCTTGTCCAATCCTGAAAAGACAGCCACGCCATTGACGATTTTCTCCGCCTGGGCCACCCCTGCTCCACCGATCAATCCAACCACGACAAACAAGGGGGAAATCACCGCATAACGGCAAAATCTCTTCAACAGAACAGACAAGGGGCGCATCATATCATTTCGTTCCAGAGCTTTGATCACCCATATATGTCATCAAGCCTCTGACACAGGGTAATCTTTCCTATCGCTGAATATGAACCAAAGCAACAGCTTTTTACAGCCTGTGTTTTTCAAATCTCAAAATTAAAAAAAAATTCAAAAAAATCAAAATATTATGAAACAAACGCGCCAAGAAAATATGCAAGATGCACAATCACAAGCACACATCTTGCTGCTCTTTTGCCTTGATTCCCATCTGCCCGAAATCAAGGCAACCAAAACCCGCATTCAGGGTCTATCTGTATGCGGGTTCAACATTTCATAACGCTTGATGAGCTTTTCTTGGTGAGCTTTTAAGGCCTCCATGCCTCATAATCGCCACTCACATTGGGGCGACGGTCCGGCGTCAAAATGGAACCATCGGGATGATAAGCTTTTGGTGTGCCTGTCATATTGGGCTGATGCTGTTTTTCCCATTCGCGCGGAATATAGTCATCCTGACTTGGAGGAAGGTCTGTGCGATGATGCATCCAGCCATGCCAACCGGATGGAATGGCGCTGGCATCGGCTTCTTTCGCATAAATCACCCAGCGGCGCTCGCCCTTACGGCTGGCAGAATAGGCTGCATTGTTGCTGACATCCTGCTTATAATATGTATTGCCAAACTGATCTTTGCCAACATAGACCCCATGACGCCATGTGTGGAACATGGTTCCGATGGTCGTATTGCCCCACCAGGTCAGGATCAAAAGAAGATATTTTTTCATGGTCGGTACCGGTCCGGTTAACAGTCTTGTGCAATAGAGCTGAAAATAACTCTATTGTCCAGTCTGTCAAAGGCAAAAAGCCCATGTTTGCAGGAGTTTCCGGCAGATACACAAGAGGCAAAACCACTTAAAGCCAGAAAAAACGAGGCAAACCGATCAGCCCATACGCCGCCGCGAAATACGACCGTAGCGCCCCGGCGCAGTGCCCGTAGTCACACGCACAGATGAGACACCCGTTTCCGCCTCGGCCCGCTCTGCGGCCTGCCTATGCAATTTTGAGACAATCTGTTGACTGCGCGAGCCATAATAATTGGGGATCAGATGTTCCGGGACAATTTCGTGATTGAGAATATCGTCAATCTGTTTCTGATGCTCTTTGGCTTGCGGTACGATCCGCTCATGAAATTGTCGCACTTTCTCCAAAGAGGCAATCTTTGTGCGCTTCTCAAGCAAGGTCTCGCGCATACCAGAAATGATATAGCGATCCCCAGCAAGATCCATCAAGCGACTGTCAGACAGCAGAGACACAAGTCTTTGTTGCAAAATCGCGGCAGATAAGGGCTTGGCCAGAACGTGATGGGCACCCGATTGAAACAATTGCGCCACCCGCTTCTGTGTTGCATGGGCTGTGACCACGATCACAGGCACAAAGCAAAGAGGCACCATGGTTTGTTGCCGGATCAAATGCAGCAATTGTGTGCCGCTCATGGGACTCATAACCAAATCGGTCAAAATCACATTGGGCGGCTCATGCAACATGGCTTGCAAAGCCAAATCTCCACGATCAAATGTACGCACCCGCGCCACTTTCAAACTCGATATCATAGATCGAATCATCGTCAAAACAGTTCTGGAATCATCCACGATCACAATATCGAGCGAATCAAGGTCCAAACCATATGCAGAATGATGTTCCATACTTGCCGCACCGCCTCATATTGGCCTTTCAAAGAGACAAATCTTTGTCAGGATTATCTTTTTTCTCACATCAACCCAAATTAGCACAGAGGCTTTAAGCCAGCTTCAAAATCACCCCTCAGATTTGAGTCAAATTTTAACAAGAATTTTCGCAACGAAGCAGAATCGTTTCTCACAGGCAGAAAGGCCGATTATCGGCCTTTCTGCCACATTTCCCCAGCCATCCAATTCACACTAGATCTTGATTGACAAAAGAAAGGCACCCTCTAGATGTTGACGCCCCCTCCCTCAATCGCCATAATTGCCTCGTAATCAAATGATGGTGCGCCTGACAGCGATCCTCACTTTGAAATTTCAGTATTTTGTGTGCGTGAAACAGCGTGGCTCGCTCGATCCATGGCAGATTGTCTGTTGTGAAATTGAAAAGTGCCGCGAAAGGTTTTTATGCGCCAATTTCTCTGAAATCAAACCGAGGATAACAAGATATAGTGCATGACATTTGGCTATATGCTATATATAGATTTCATCATTCTCAAGATGAGACAAAACAGGGCAAAACCAGAACAATGAGCCCCAGACGATGAGCCCCAGACGATAAGCAAAGGAACCATCTGAGGCTTTCAAAGAGTGTGCGGATATCTGTGAGGCCAGACATCTGCACAGAACAGCGTGACTGAAATGAGACGGCAGTTTTTGGCTCTGCCTGACATGCAAGGACAAATAGAGGGATCAAGATGCGTATAGAGCGGCGCTATACTAGCAAGGGCAAATCAGCTTATGACTCCATTGAATTTCGCAAGGCAACCAGCGAAATTCGCAACCCGGATGGCTCCATTGTTTTCCAATTGGAAAATATTGATGTACCCAAAAGCTGGTCACAGGTTGCCTCTGATATTCTGGCACAAAAATATTTCCGCAAAGCTGGCATCCCGGCAGCCCTGAAAAAGGTTGAGGAAAATTCTGTCCCATCCTGGCTGTGGCGCTCTGTACCAGATGAAAAGGCACTGGCCAAATTGCCGGAAGACGAACGCTTTGGCCCGGAAATGTCTTGCCAGCAGGTATTTGACCGTCTTGCAGGAACATGGACTTATTGGGGCTGGAAAGGCGGCTATTTCGATACTGACGAAGATGCGCGTGCTTTCTTTGACGAGCTGCGCTATATGCTCTGTACCCAGCGCGTTGCGCCCAATTCTCCGCAATGGTTCAATACCGGCCTGCATTGGGCTTACGGCATTGATGGGCCAAGTCAGGGCCACCATTATGTGGATTTTGAAACCGGCCGCCTCACCCGCTCGACTTCTGCTTATGAGCATCCACAACCCCATGCCTGCTTCATCCAGTCCATTGGCGATGATCTGGTCAATGATGGCGGCATCATGGATTTGTGGGTGCGTGAAGCGCGCCTCTTTAAATATGGCTCTGGCACCGGCACCAATTTCTCATCCTTGCGGGCGGCAGGCGAGCCGTTGTCTGGCGGCGGCAAATCCTCAGGCCTCATGTCTTTCCTTAAAATCGGTGACCGCGCGGCAGGAGCCATCAAATCCGGTGGCACAACCCGTCGCGCCGCCAAAATGGTTGTTGTGGATATCGACCATCCCGATATTGAAGAATATATCTCATGGAAAGTGAAGGAAGAAGAGAAGGTCGCCGCGATTGTCACCGGCTCCAAGATCGTCTCCAAACATCTCAAAGCCATTTTAAAAGCTTGCGTCAATTGCGAAGGCTCCAATGATGAATGTTTTGACCCGGCCAAGAATCCTGCCTTAAAGCGCGAAATTCGCGCTGCCAAAAAGGCACATGTGCCGGAAAATTACATTCGCCGCGTCATTCAGTTTGCCAAACAGGGCTATAAAGATCTCGAATTTGAAACATATAACACCGATTGGGACAGCGGAGCCTATCTGACAGTCGCAGGTCAGAATTCCAACAATTCCGTGCGCGTTACAGATGCCTTCCTCAATGCTGTAGAGCAAGATAAGGGCTGGGATCTGAAAGGCCGCATCAAGGGCGATATACGCAAAACAGTCAAAGCAAAAGATCTTTGGGAATCCATTGGGTATGCCGCTTGGGCTTCCGCTGATCCGGGTCTGCAATATCACACCACAATCAATGACTGGCATACCTGCCTCAATGATGGTGAGATCATCGCATCCAACCCCTGTTCAGAATATATGTTCCTAGACAATACAGCCTGTAACCTTGCTTCGCTGAATTTGCTGCAATTCCGTCATAAAGATGGCAGCTTTGATGTTGAACAGTTCGAACATGCTGCACGCCTATGGACCATGGTGCTGGAAATTTCAGTTCTGATGGCGCAATTCCCCTCCCCGGAAATTGCTGAGCGCTCCTATCTCTACCGCACCCTTGGTCTGGGTTATGCCAATATTGGCGGCTTGCTGATGACCAGCGGCATTCCATATGACAGTGATGAAGGGCGTGCCATCTGTGGTGCCATCACCGCCATTATGACCGGTATTTCCTATGCAACATCGGCAGAAATGGCAAAAGAACTTGGCCCCTTCAAACGCTATGAAGACAATGCCGACAATATGTTGCGCGTCATTCGCAACCATCGCCGCGCCGCCTATGGCCATACAGATGGCTATGAAGGCTTGCAGATGAACCCGGTTCCATTGGATCATGCATCCTGCCCGGATAAAAATCTGATCAATCATGCCTTGGCAGCTTGGGATAAGGCTCTGGATCTTGGCCAGCAATATGGCTATCGCAACGCCCAAACCACCGTTGTTGCCCCAACTGGCACCATTGGTCTGGTTATGGATTGCGACACCACAGGCATTGAACCGGATTTCGCGCTGGTAAAATTTAAAAAGCTTGCGGGTGGCGGTTACTTTAAAATCATCAACCGTGCGGTGCCTCAATCGCTTGAAAAGCTGGGTTATAATGCAGATCAAATCAAGGATATTGAAGCCTATGCCGTTGGCCGTGGCTCCTTGAAGGACTGCAACGCTATCAGCCATAATGCCCTGAAAGGCAAAGGCTTTACGAACGAGAAAATCGACGCTCTGGAAGCAGGCCTTGGCAGCGCTTTTGACATCAAGTTCGCTTTCAACAAATGGAGCCTTGGTGAAGAGTTCTGTAAAGACACGCTTGGCTTTGATGATGAACAGCTCAATGACCCGGGCTTTGATATGCTGGCCGCGCTTGGTTTCTCCAAAGACGAGGTCGACGTCGCCAATGTGCATGTGTGTGGTGCAATGACACTGGAAGGTGCGCCGCATTTGAAAGATGAGCATTTGCCCGTCTTTGATTGTGCCAATCCATGTGGCCGTCTTGGCAAGCGCTTCTTGTCTGTCGATAGCCATATCCGCATGATGGCAGCCTCCCAGCCTTTCATTTCCGGCGCGATTTCCAAGACCATCAATATGCCAAATGATGCAACGGTTGAGGATTGTAAAGAAGCTTATATGCTGTCTTGGCGTTTGGCCCTGAAAGCCAATGCCCTTTATCGTGACGGCTCTAAGCTTTCCCAGCCCTTGAACAGCCAGTTGCTGGATGATGATGAGGATGAAGCGGAAGAGGCAGCGGAAGCCATTGCCGCAAGTGCTGCCCCTGTTGCCGAGCGCGCAACCATTGTAACGGAAAAAATCGTCGAGCGTATCATCGAACGCAGGATACGTGAGCGGGAAAAACTCCCACACCGTCGCAAAGGTTATACGCAAAAGGCAACTGTCGGCGGTCACAAGGTTTATCTGCGTACCGGCGAATATGACGATGGCTCCATTGGTGAAATTTTCATCGACATGCATAAAGAAGGTGCCGCCTTCCGCTCATTGATGAACAATTTTGCCATCGCAATTTCTCTTGGCCTGCAATATGGCGTGCCGCTTGAAGAATATGTCGATGCCTTTACCTTCACCCGGTTTGAACCAGCGGGCATGGTCCAAGGCAATGAAGCAATCAAGAATGCCACTTCCATTCTGGATTATGTCTTCCGCGAATTGGCTGTGTCTTATCTGGATCGTCATGATCTGGCCCATGTCAGCCCGGAAGATATTGCCTCGACAGCAACTGGTGCTGGCTCCAATGAGGGCAAGGCAACCGTGCCAATTTCAAAAGGCTTGTTGCGCGGCAAAACCGAACGCTTCAAACTGCTTGATGGAACAGAAAGCACACATGCCTCGGAGCCAGCGGCACAGGCAAGTGTCAGTGCACCGGTCGCCTCGATGCCATCCAAAACAGCCACCATGCTCAAGCCCGGCAGTCAGGTTGCACCAGCCAAGAGCCCGGCTGTTGGCAAGGCAGAGCCAAGCAAGGCCGATCAAATTGCACTTGCTCGTATGAAAGGCTATGAAGGCGAAAATTGCGCAGAGTGCGGCAATTTCACTATGGTGCGCAATGGCACCTGCCTGAAATGCGACACATGTGGGTCAACCTCTGGCTGTTCATGAGCTGAAAGGCCTGAGCAGCAAAAAACAAAACCCCATCAGAGCTCAATCTGGTGGGGTTTTTGCGTTTCAGATCAAAAGAAAAGCACGAATCACCGGGCAGGAACAAAGGTGCAATTGTTCATGGTGCCGATCCTCACCAGCTCCATTTCCTCATCGCCGACAATCTCGGTCTTGCAGCCCATTCTAGAGCCCGCATAAGGAGTAACCTTGACGGTCGCTTTGTTACCTTTGGAGACTGGCACACAAAAAGCAGCTCCAACAATCAGGTTACCCACTTTCATATGACCGCTTTGGTTGGCAACCACTTGCGCATAAACGGTTTTGCCAGACTGATTGAACAAACAGGCAGCATCTGCATTTGGTATTTTGCCAATCATAAGAAAAGCAAAAGCACATGCACTCAAGAGAAATCTATTCGTAGATATCTTGGACACCATATTAGCCTCTCTCATAAAATAAACTCATACCACCCGCACCACACAACAAGTCAGCACAGATTTTATTAGGCCATAACTATCTTAACAAATTGAAACATCTTGGCAAAGTCAGCAAAAACATCAGAAAACCAACCAAAAGAGCGCCCTCCGTAATAATACCAACGGCATAAATGGCCGCAAAAAGAAAGTCAGGACAGATACAAGGCCCTCAATATTGAGCAGAGCAGAAATAGGACGAAAGTCTTATTTTTGCTTGACCATAGGGGCAAAAGCCGTCAGACATTCAGAGGAAAAGGAGAATAACAACAAATGACCAATACCTTTTCCATTCATTCCCCTGAGCGTTATCAGCACGAAATTTTTAATGATGCAGAAGCCGCTATTGAGCGGTTGGTTGCAATTTATGACAGACATACGCAATTTCTACAGGATGCCTTTTGCCGGGTTGCCAATGGCGATATGCCGCAAACGGGCCGTTATCGCGCCACCTATCCTGAAATTCGACTGCAAACCACAACCCACGCGCATATTGATAGCCGCTTGTCTTTTGGCCATACACCTGGACCAGGCGATTATTGTACGACAATTACGCGGCCGGACTTGTTCCGCCACTATTTGAAAACGCAAATTGAATTGCTGATCAAGAATCACAAAGTCGGCATCGAAGTCGGCCCATCGCAAACGCCAATCCCGGTGCATTTTGCCTGGCCTCACGGTATGAATGTACAAGGTGCCCTGCCCGAAACGTGGGAGCGTCCATTGCGCGATATTTTCGACGTGCCGGATCTTGCCATTACAGATGATGCAATTGTCAATGGAACAAGACATTTCAATTCAAATGAAACACTGCCGCTAGCCCCCTTCACGGCACCGCGTATTGACTATTCCCTGCATCGCCTGGCACATTATACCGCAACAAAACCGGAGCATTTCCAGAATTTCGTCCTCTTTACCAATTACCAATTCTATGTTGACGAATTCATCGATTGGGCCAAAAAGGAAATAGCCAATCCTGACAGCCCCTATGACGCCTTTGTCGAAATTGGCAATCAGGTGACAGAACGCGGACACAGCGCCCCCTCACAAGGCAAAACACCCCCACGCCTACCACAAATGCCAGCATATCATTTGAAACGAAATGGGCATTCCGGCATCACCTTGGTCAATATTGGCGTCGGCCCTTCCAATGCCAAAACCATCACCGATCATATTGCAGTCCTGCGCCCCCATGCCTGGCTGATGCTTGGCCATTGCGCAGGCCTTCGCAACACGCAACGCTTGGGCGATTATGTTCTCGCCCATGGCTATGTGCGTGAGGATCATGTTCTGGACGCCGACCTTCCCACATGGGTGCCAATCCCCCCTCTTGCAGAGGTGCAAGTGGCCCTTGAGCAAGCCGTAGAAAATGTCACAGGATTGTCAGGCTATGATTTAAAGCGCATCATGCGCACCGGAACCGTTGCAACCATCGACAATAGAAACTGGGAGCTGCGCGATCATCAAGAGCCAGTAGAGCGCCTATCCCAATCGCGTGCCATTGGACTGGATATGGAAAGCGCAACCATTGCCGCCAACGGTTTTCGCTTCCGCGTCCCATATGGCACCCTGCTGTGCATTTCCGATAAGCCTTTGCATGGAGAGCTAAAACTGCCCGGCATGGCCAGCGAGTTTTATACGCAACAAGTCAAGCAACATTTGAAAATCGGCATCCAGACAATGGAAAATCTGCGCAAAATGCCTGTAGAACGCCTGCATTCACGAAAGTTACGCAGCTTTACCGAAACAGCGTTCCAGTAATTTCATTTCACGTGAAAGAAAAAAGGCATCTCGAACCAGAAATGCCTTTTTTATTGATAAAAGATCAGGATTGCTCGACCACAGCCAGCCGTGCGCCCAACACCACAAAGGTTGTCGCAAAACTGCGTTTCAGCCATGTAAAAATCGTTGGGCTTGATAATACCAGTACCGGGCGTAATCACGATAAAAAACAGGTCAGTAAAAATTCAAGACTCATAAGCTCTCCTCACAAAGTGAAAAGAAAAAGGGAAGATCACCCCTCCCTTTTATACTGTTGGTATTATTCTTTATTCAGCGGCATCTTCAGATTTTTCAAGCTTTCTCTGATGACTTTGCGCATCCACACTTGCCAAGGCCGTCATATTGACCACTCCCCTTGATGTGACAGATGGGGTGAGAATATGAGCCGGTTTTGAAGCCCCCATCAGAATTGGCCCCACATGCAAGGCATCGGTCATCACTTTCATCAAATTCAGCGCGATATTGGCCGAATCCAGATTGGGAAAGACCAGCAGATTGGCCTCGCCTGACAGCTTGGATTTTGGCATCACACGATTGCGCATGATCGCCGACAAGGCCACATCGCCATGCATCTCACCATCCACTTCAAGATCCGGCGCCATTTCCCAAATCAGATTAACAGCCTCACGCATTTTTGCAGATGACTCAAACTCACGAGAGCCAAAATTGGAGGCAGACAGCAAAGCAACCTTGGGCCGAATGCCAAAGCGGCGAATATGCTCGGCGGCCCGGATTGTTGTCTCGGCAATATCCAGCGCAGTTGGATCTTCACTGACATAGGTATCGGTGAGGAAATAGGCCCCCTTGGAATTGATCAAAAGCGAAAGGGCGGAATAATCATGCATATCATCCGCAAGACCAAGAATATCTGTCACCTCGCGCAAATGTTTGCGAAAGCGACCATCCAGCCCGGTAATCATGGCATCTGCATCACCGCGCTTGACCGTCAGGGCCGCAATCACCGTGGTATTGACCCGCACAACCGTGGCCGCACCTTGCGGGTTCACCCCTTTGCGACCAACACAATCAAGATATTCATCCACATATTGACGATAGCGCGGATCGTCTTGCGGATTGATAATTTCGCAATCATCACCGGGCCGGAATTTCAAGCCAAAGCGCTCGGCCCGCGTCCGCATCACATCAGGCCGCCCAATCAGAATTGGCTGTGCTAGACCATCCTCCAGCGCAATTTGCGCTGCTCGCAGCACCCGTTCATCTTCGCCATCGGCATAAACCACCCGTTTGGGATTGCTTCTCGCCTTGGCAACCATATTTTTCATGATCAAACCAGAGCGGAAGACAAAACGGCGCAAACGCTCCTGATAGGCTTCAAAATCCTCAATCGGGCGCTTGGCAACGCCTGTATCCATCGCAGCTTTGGCAACAGCCGGCGCAATACGCAAAATGAGACGCGGATCAAAGGGGGTTGGAATCAGATAATTTGGTCCAAAGGGATGCAATTTGCCGTCTGCCGCCTGTGCCGCAACATCGGAAATTTCCTCCCGTGCCAAACCGGCAATGGCTTTGACCACGGCATGTTTCATTTCCTCATTAATGGTGGTCGCTTCCACATCCAGCGCCCCACGGAAAATGTAAGGAAAGCACAGCACATTATTGACCTGATTGGGATAATCAGACCGCCCGGTGCACAACATCGCATCCGGGCGCACCTTCATCGCCTCTTCTGGCAAAATTTCGGGATTGGGATTGGCCAAAGCCATGATCAGCGGGTTTTTTGCCATCCGCTCAACCATTTGCGGCTTTAAAACACCGCCAGCAGACAGGCCGAGGAAGATATCGGCCCCTCCAATCACATCATCCAATGTGCGCAAATCTGTGTTCTGGGCAAAAACACCCTTCCATTCGTCCATTTGCTCACGGCCTTCATAAACAAGGCCGTCAATATCGGTTACCCAGATATTCTCACGCTTCGCACCAAGCGAGACCAGCAAATTCAAACAGGCCAGAGCTGCTGCACCCGCACCTGACGCCACAATTTTGGCATTTTCAAGCGATTTGCCCGCATGTTCCATACCATTGAGCGCAGCCGCACCAACAATAATCGCGGTGCCATGCTGGTCATCGTGAAAGACAGGAATATCCATGCGCTCACGGCATTTGCGCTCAATCTCAAAACATTCCGGTGCCTTGATATCTTCCAGATTGATCCCGCCAAAGGTTGGCTCCAAAGCGGCAACCACATCGACAAATTTATCAATCCCGGTCTCGTCCACCTCGATATCAAACACATCGACACCGGCAAATTTTTTGAAAAGAACCGCCTTTCCTTCCATCACGGGCTTGGAGGCCAAAGGTCCAATCGGCCCCAAACCAAGCACAGCTGTGCCATTGGAGACGACGGCGACCAGATTACCCCTTGCTGTATAATCGAATGCCTTACCCGGATCGTTGGCAATATCAACACAGGGAGCCGCAACCCCCGGACTATAGGCCAAAGCCAAATCGCGCTGATTGCCCAGAGGCTTGGTCGCCGCTATTTCCAGCTTCCCCGGTTGAGGATAGGAATGGTAAAAACAGGCGGCTTCATCAAGTTCGCTCTTTTCTGGCCGGTTGTCAGACATAGATAAGAGGCTCCTTTATACTAGCAAATGCAGCCAGAAAGTCCTGTGCCGACAAAGATCAAGGCAAGGAACGCGAGGGAAAACTGGCTACGACTTTTTTCTCATAGATGTATGAGGGAAAGTTTACCCGCTCTTGCCACAGATGACGAGACACAGGGTGCCACTTTTTCCAGCAATCCCCGCCCTTCGGCTAAGTTCAAGGCACTATAACAGGAACGAAACCACCCTTGGGTTCAAAACTTATTCGGATAAGAAACAACGAAAGAGAATCAGGCGGCCTGTGAGGTTTCATCTTCGGTGTCAGCCACCTCTTGCGCAAGCGGCTCAACAGCCTCATCAGAGCTGACTTTTTTAACAGCTCCACCGCGAGAGGCAAGAACCAGCTCAACAAAGGACTTACCCGGCAAAGCGGGAGAAAATAGATAGCCCTGAGCCGTTGAAACACCAAGTTTTTTCAAATGCTCAAGCTGTTCTTCGGTCTCAACCCCTTCGGCCACCACACCAATATCAAGATTGCATGCAAGATCAATCAGGCTGTTGACCACCTCAGCGCCCACCAGCCCCTGTTTCAGGGAATCGACCAAAATTTTATCGAGCTTTAAAATATCCACCTGAATTTCTGTCAGATTATAAAGCCCGCTATGTCCTGCCCCCACATCATCAATCGCAATCTGCGCGCCAAGTGACTGTATTTCCTTGATGATATATTTGGCCTGCGCGGTATCATTCAATGGCACCCGATCCGAAATTTCAAAGACCAGGTTGTTATAGCCAATGCCGGAGTCATCAAACACAGCCTTGATATCGGTGAGAATCGCATCATTGGCCAACTGGCTGGAAAAAAGATTGAAAGAAATCTTGAAATCCACCTCATCAGCGATAATCGGCGCAAGCAAATCCCGCGCATCTTCAAAAATAGCCGTGGTAATTTCATCGGTCAGATCAAAGCGCTCAGCAGTGGGAATAAACTCATAGGGCATGATGGCACCACCACCGAGCCGGTTCCAACGCGCCAGCACCTCGCATCCATTGATGCGTCCACTTTTCAAATCAATGATTGGCTGCAAGTAAGCCTCAAATTCCCCATTATCGAGAGCATCGAGAATGCGGTCCCCTTCATCAGGTCGATAGCGCCCCATCATATAGCCAACCGCAAGAGCAATGATCCCAAGCAATGTTCCAAACAGATTGATAATCTTTTTCTCCCCCGCAACAGAGGCCTCAAGGGCAGCGGAGGGAATGGAGACAGAGGCCTCAAAAGGCAGGAAACCCGATTTTTCACGCACAGAGACCGCAACATCTTGCGAGGGCTGCATAGGTTCATGCAAATAAAGAGGCGCATTTTTGCCCAAAGACAACATGGCTGTGCGATAGCGGCGCAAATCATTGCGCACCGGATCCAATTCCAGCAATTCTCCCGGAACACGGGCAACCAAACGCCGCCCATTGCTGATATGGCGCACAACCAGCAAAGACAGTTTGTCAACTTGCGCTCCTGAAAGCGACAAACTGACAGCGGGTGCATTGGCCTGATATTGCGGCAACAAACCACTTTGACGGGACGATTGACCAATATCCGTACAAACAAGATTGCCATTGCGATCGACAAGACCAATCGTATCCACCCAAGGCAGGGCGCGTGTCGTATCGCTAAACAAAAACCGGTGATCGGTTGTACAGGAAAGGCCAGTATTCTGAGTCAAACGATCCAAAGCAGCAATCGCACTCAAACTGGCATGAGACGCGCGATCCAGCATCAATTGAGCAGAGGCTTTCAAATCAGCCTCTGCTGTGCGCTGCGCTTGCCAAGACAGCATAGAGTGTGCAGACACAACAAGCAAAGCCACCCCGACAAGGCCTGCTCCCATATAAGCCGCTATTTTTTTGCCATTCCTGATCATGAAATCTCAGTTAGTCAATCTGTCCCCAAAAAGGCATGACGCCCCGCCAGACCAAAGCCCCGCCAGTCTGACATTGTTGCAACCAGTCTCGCAAATTTTCTTAAATATTCAGATAATAAAGCCTCGCTATCACCAATCCGCAGTCTTTAAAAATGCGAAAGCCCAAATATGGTTACACATTCACTACCTGCTGCATCACAGACTCGTCACCCTGTTGCAAGGATGCCTTCGTATCGCCAAACATGCCAATGGCATCAATCAGGCCCAAAAAAGCTTTGGCAGGCAAGGCTGGCGCAAACAGATATCCTTGCGCATGATGGACGCCAATTTTGCGCAGATAATCAAGCTGCTCGTCATTTTCCACCCCTTCGGCAACAACTGTCATATCCATGCCTTTGGCCATTTGGGTCAAAGAATCCACAATCGGCACAGTTTCAACACCCGGTTCGATCGCATCGACAAATAACTTGTCGATCTTGATCACATCCATGCCAAGCTTTTGAAGATAGGCAAAACCGCCATGCCCGGTGCCTGCATCATCCAAAGCAACTTTGGCCCCCAGCTTCTGAATACGGGCAATAATCGCGCGGGCGCGATCCAGATTTTCCAATGGTTGGCGTTCTGTTACCTCAAACATCAATTGAGAAAACCTAAGCCCTGAATTGGTAAAAATACGTTCAATATCGCCAACAACGCTCAGATCATCAAAATGACGATTAAACAGATTGATACCAGCTTTCAAAGTCGGATTGTTTGCATAAGCCTCTGATAGATCTTCTTGTACCTGCTCCATCAACAATGTTGTCATCGGCATAGCCAGACCGGTGGCCTCGGCCGTGTCAATGAAGCTTCCGGGCGAGAGGATGGCCCCATCAGGCTTGCGCCAACGCACCAAAACCTCACAGCCTGCAAGGCGGCCTGTCTGAATATCGACAACGGGCTGATAATAAGGAATAAATTCCCGCTTTTTGATCCCTTCTTCAATGCTAAAGATGGGCGATTGTTTTTTCATCCCCAGCCGCACAAAGAAAAAGATGATCATGGCCCCCATTAAAATGGCCAACCCATTGATCAAATCCATAGCACCGGCAAAGGTAAGCCAGACCGTCTCAAACGGCACCCCTGCCCAGATCATCACAGGATAGCGCTCAGAGCGCGAAACTGTCTTGATCATATCCTTGGTCCATGCAGGATCTGGCTCAAAATTGGCAAAAGGTGACATTTCGCGATAGCGGATTTCAGGCGATGTCTCGACCAGCACAGGACCATTGGACAGCATCACCGACACACTGGCAGCACTGGCATATTCAACCGGCATTGAATTGAGGATCAAGTGATCATCAGGAATAAAGCCCCCAATGGCCAGCTCATCAGAAAATTGCCAACGCACCAGCAAGCCGCGCTTATTGGCCATATCTTCATAAACAGATTGATATTTCAGATGATCGACTCGTCCTGTCACGGCTTTGGACATAGCCCGAAACTGAATAGCCCCGCGCAAAGCGGTGCAATACATCTCACCCGTATTGACATTGTAAAGACCAACATCATGCAGGATATGATGACGCACTTGCGCAGACAAAAAGGCTTGGCGCAAATCTGGTGTACAATCGGGCACCCGATAATGAGGCAATGTTGAGAAAACATCGATTGCTTCCTGCACCACCTGCTCTACATTTTTCAACAAGCGCTCAGAGGCCAACATCAGGCGCTCTTCTGCCTGAGAGCGCACATAATCACGCATGAACAGATTGGCCGCCAGAACCGGTACAAGCCCCAGCACCCCTCCCAAAACCAGCAAAATTGCAGATCTCAAACGCCTATTCACACGTCTCTCTCTCTTTAAATTCAGTACAAAATATAGAGAAAGGTCACTAACAGGGCATTAACCTACCGAAATCATTATAGAAAAACACCATACTTACCCGTAAAATTACGGATATAGATAAGACTATACCGTCGTTCGCTCAAACAAAAAAACTGGATCCATAAAGAAGTAAAAAGATGAGATACAAAATATGTATTCCAGTCATATTCTGCGCCTATTTCACAATCATACTGGCTTATATAAAACCCCGCCTCTTCATCCTATTTGGAGTTTTTTATGCGTTTTGCAAACCTCTCGATCCTGTACCTCATCGCCTCCAGCTCTGTGACATGGAGCCATGCGAGCTATGCGCAAACCATCGCACAAGACACCTTCAAGCATATTTTGGACGATTATAACCAATCCGGTTTTTTAAGCGCACAAGTCGATAGCAACAGCTATGACGAAACAAATGACATCCTGACAGCGACAAATTTCACAATCAATTTTGCCTTTAAATGGGACGAGAGCAACAATTGGCTGGCCATGTTCCCGCCAACACCGATACCCTTATCAACGAACGAGCCGCAAGAACCGCAAAAGGAAGATGGCGCTTTTCTGGCATTAAATGTCACCTATAAAGCGCCAAAAATCAGCTATAAAGGGCTGAAAGATACCAGCGGCAGTGGTTACACTTTTGAACATTTTCAAAGTGATAACGCAGAAATCACAATCAATTTGCAATCCCATGAGGCTCAAAGCAATCAAACCACCCACATTACCATGCAGGGCAGCCAAATTTTGAGCGACGGCTCCTTCCCCTTCATGGGCAAATTTGTGGCGGATCCGGCCAAACCTTTTACCAGCTTTCTTGCCTATCTGCGCCCCGTCCTTATGAAAAGCAAAATTGGCGAAAGCATAACGCCAGTGCAAAAAGGCATTCACAAACTATCAAATGGAGAAGTCTTTCAACGCGAGACCCACGGCCCCATCACGATCCGTGACATTGCAGATGGCAAAATCGGCAGCATCACGCAAGCCTATCAAACAGGGGAAACCAACAATAGAGCCCATTTTCCGGACGATCTAAAGCCAGAAGAGCTAGAGGCCTTTCCCACCAAAATCTCCTATCATATCGATGAAATCAACTATCAAAATCTGGATATAGGCGCGATCTGGTCTTTGTTCGATCCCGGTATGCCAAAATTTGACGGCTATAAAGAGGCCTTAAATGCCGGTTCGGTCGGCCCGATCAATACACAAGGGGAAAACGGTTTTGAACTCTCAATCGCTGCAATAGATCAGAAAAATATCAAGGTCAAACAACCAGAGACTTATCTTTTGCGCGAATTGGAAGCCGCCCTTCCACAATTAAAAGCAAGCAACGAGCTGGATCGGGAAACAAACAGAAACCTCACAAAGGCCTATTTTGCGCTCCTCTCCTCTATCTCGTTAGAGCGTATTGAAGCAGGCCCTATCAAAGCGCTGGATCTGACACAGACAAAAAACAATCAAGAGCCTCGTGAAATCAATTTGGAGAAACTGCTCCTGACCAATCTCAATGCGGATGGTATGGAGGAGTTTTCC
Organism: Cohaesibacter sp.; assembly: GCA_025800145.1. Classification (GTDB taxonomy): domain Bacteria; phylum Pseudomonadota; class Alphaproteobacteria; order Rhizobiales; family Cohaesibacteraceae; genus Cohaesibacter. The sequence goes on along the minus strand of JAOXSH010000121.1, from coordinate 32,337 downwards.
CTTAACGCCCTCAGCTTCAAAGCCAAGCCGAATGCACAAGCGAGCTTGGGCAAATTTGCCATTACCAATCTCAAATTTCCCAATCATGAAGATCTCACAGCTCTGTTTCTAAAAGAAGAAGCAGGCACAGCCCCCCCAACGCCAGAAGAAATCGCCAAAGCCTTCCCGCCTCAGCTGGAAATCGGTCTCGAGGATTTGGCTTTTGAAGATAACAAAGGCAGCAAGATCACAGCCAAAGATATTGAGCTGGCGGTCAAAACAGCAGGTTTGACCATTCCTGCCCATTTGCGAATAGAGGCGGACCAGCTTACCCTATCACGCGCCATGCTCACACATCCGCTGGCCCAAAGCCTTATGAACCAGCTGAATATGAACGAATTGACGTTAAACCAGTCCATCGAAATGAACTGGGACGCGCAAAAAGAAACCTATAGCCTAGATCCTTTGATCATTGATTTGCCCCAAATCGCTAAATTAAGCGGGGCAATCGGATTTGGTGGCATAAAACGCGCCTATCTCGCCAACCCAGATAGGGCCGCACAGGCCATGGCGACAGCCTCTATCCTGCCCAGTGACTTAAATCTTGAAAATCAGGGTGGATTGTCAGCCTTGATCAATCTGGCCGGGCTGATGAGCGGCTTATCATCTGACCAAATGCAAGCAATAGTGCCCGCTCAAGTGCAAACCATGTTAGCAGCTTACACAACAGCGACATTTGCAAAGCATGTGAGCGCTCAAATCAGTACCTTTATGCAAAATCCGCAAAGCCTGCAAATTGCTCTGGCCCCAACCAGCCCCATTCCGATGGCGCAAATTCTTGGCGTGCTGGCAACCGGGCCACAAATTTTACCCGAAATCCTCAAGATCGATGTGAAAGTCAACGATTTATAAAGACATCAACCAACGCACAGAAAAGCCGGGATCAGATAATCTGACCCCGGCTTTTTCATATCACATCAGAAAGATGCCAGATTGTATTTTGGCAAACCTTATTCAGGCAAATTCAGGCGCAAATGCAAATCGCGAAGTTGCTGATTGGTGGCTTCTGACGGCGCACCCATGAGCAAATCCTCTGCCTGCTGATTCATTGGGAAGAGTGTGATTTCGCGCAAGTTTGGCTTACCACACAGAAGCATAATGATACGCTCCATGCCCAGTGCCATACCGCCATGTGGAGGGGCACCATATTGGAAAGCCCGATACATGCCGCCAAAGCGCTCTTCAAGCACAGCCTCGTCATAACCGGCAATCTCGAAAGCCTTTTTCATGATTTGGGGATTGTGGTTACGGATCGCGCCAGAGCCAAGCTCATAACCGTTACAGGCAATGTCATATTGATAGGCGTTCAGCTCAAGCGGATCGGTCTTTTCAAGCCCTTCCAAACCACCTTCTGGCATGGAAAACGGATTATGAGAGAAGTCAACTTTGCCTTCTTCCTCATTCCATTCATACATTGGGAAATCGACAATCCAGCATAGCTCGAACCGATCACGGTCGATCAAATCCAGCTCTTCGCCAACCCGCACACGCGCTTTGCCTGCAAAGTCATAGAATTTCTTTGGATCACCCGCCACAAAGAAGCAGGCATCACCAGCATCCAGACCCAGCTGCTCACGGATGGCTTCGGTGCGCTCGGCCCCAATATTTTTGGCCAATGGGCCGGCCCCTTCCATGGAGCCATCATCTTTTTTACGCCAGAAAATATAGCCAAGACCCGGCTGACCCTCAGATTGTGCCCAGCTGTTCATGCGGTCACAGAAGGTCCGCGCACCGCCGGTTTTTGCCGGAATGGCCCAAACCTCATTGTGATCTTCTTCCAGCATACGCGCAAAGATCTTGAAACCGGAGCCACGGAAATGGTCGGACACTTCTTCAATCTCAATCGGAATACGCAGATCAGGCTTATCAGAGCCATATTTGCGCAACGCCGTGGCATAAGGAATGCGTGGAAAATCTTGGGTTACAGGCTTGCCGTCTGCAAATTCTTCAAACAAACCACGAATCACAGGTTCCATGGTGTTCAAAACGTCATCCTGCTCAACAAAGCTCATTTCCATATCGAGCTGATAAAATTCACCCGGCAGACGATCGGCGCGCGGGTCTTCATCACGGAAGCAAGGCGCGATCTGGAAATATTTATCAAAGCCCGCCACCATCAACAATTGCTTGAATTGCTGAGGCGCCTGTGGCAGCGCAAAAAATTTACCAGGATGAATGCGCGATGGCACCATAAAGTCGCGCGCGCCTTCCGGGGAAGAGGCGGTCAGAATGGGTGTCTGGAACTCGTTAAAACCAATTTCGCCCATGCGGCGACGGGCCGCAGACATCACCTGAGAGCGTTTGAGGATATTGGCATGCATGGTTTCGCGACGCAGATCCAGAAAACGGTATTTCAGACGAATATCTTCAGGATAATCAGGTTCGCCAAAGACCGGCAAAGGCAATTCTTTGGAAGAGCCGAGAATTTCCATATTGGAAATGAACATCTCGATTTTGCCGGTTGGCAAATTCTCATTGACCGTGTCCTCGGTGCGGGCCTTTACCTCCCCTTCCACCATGATGCACCATTCACCGCGAACGGTCTCGGCCAGAGCAAAGGCAGGAGAATCAGGATCGGCCACCACCTGCGTCAAACCATATTGGTCGCGAAGATCGATGAAGAGAAGACCACCATGGTCACGAACACGGTGAACCCAACCGGAAAGGCGAACCGTCTCGCCGACATGGCTTTCACGAAGATCGCCACAAGTATGGCTGCGATAAGGATGCATGAATTGAACCCTGATAATGTGTCACGACAAAAGGGGCGCACCTGTTGGCCGCCCTGAAGATTTGGCTGGACCCTGCCCTTATGCGCTGCGATAGTCAAGGGATCTGTCACAATCCTTGGTCTTTTCTCATCTTTTTTCCCAAAACAGACAAACAGAAAGAGATTTTTTATTAAAAACCGCCAAGTCAAAAGCAAAGACAGGCTATCCAAAGCATAGAAGGTCATCAAAATTTATGACAGGAAAGTTGCCCCGGTGGGGCGACAAGTGGCAATTTGTTCGCTATAAGCGTCTGCAATGAAGATCATATCCTCTACTGCCGAACTGGCAGCCGCCTGTACCGCCTTTGCCATCCATGATTACGTGACCGTAGATACAGAATTTCTGCGAGAAACGACCTATTGGCCGAAATTATGCTTGATCCAGATTGCCGGCCCCGATGATGCTGTCATCGTCGATCCACTGGCAGAGGACATTGATCTTGCTCCCTTTTTTGAGTTGATGAATAATGAGAGCGTCGTCAAGGTCTTTCATGCAGGCCGTCAGGATGTTGAAATCATCTATCATCTTGGAAAGCTGATCCCTCATCCCATGTTCGACAGTCAGGTCGCGGCCATGGTTTGCGGCTTTGGTGATTCCATTTCCTATGATCAGCTGGTGTTTCGCCTCACCGGAAACCGCATCGACAAATCGTCCCGCTTCACCGATTGGTCCCGTCGTCCCCTCACCGAAAAGCAGCTGAATTATGCGCTGGCAGATGTCACCCATCTGCGCGATGTCTATCACGCTTTGCGGGCCAATCTTGAAGAACAAAATCGCTCTCACTGGGTTGCCGAGGAAATGGAAATCCTGACCTCTCCTGACACCTATTATACAGAGCCACATGCCGCCTGGAAGCGTATGAAATTGCGCATCCGCAAACCAAAGGAATTTGCAGCGCTGCAAATGCTGGCCAAATGGCGCGAAGAAGCGGCACAAGAGCGCAATGTCCCGCGCAGCCGCATTCTTAAAGACGAAGCCATTTTTGAATTGGCCATGCAACAACCCAAAGATGCCAGCGGACTGTCGGCTTTGCGCTCCCTCTCAAAGGGCTATGAACGCTCCAAAGCGGCACAGGACTTGCTGGACATCATGCGTCAGGTTGATGCCATCCCCAAAGAGGATTTGCCAATCCTGCCCAAAGGTAAAAATCAGCCAGAAGGCTCCGGCGCCGCTGTGGATTTGATGAAAGTTTTGCTGAAACTGACATGCGAGAAACATGGCGTTGCAGCAAAGGTTGTGGCAACGGTTGATGATCTGGAAAAAATCGCCTGTAGCGATGAGGCAGATGTCCCCGCGCTCAAAGGTTGGCGTCATGAATTATTTGGCCAATATGCCCTAAAAATCAAAACCGGCGAAATTGCCATGCGTCTGGAAGGAAAGCGCGTGGCAATCATCGAGGTTGATCCCCCCATTCTGCCGGAAAAGCCCAAACCACGGCCAAGACGTACCAAGCGCGCCGCCAAAGCATAAGAAAAACTTTTGCTATTCAGCCGCACCACCCTTACCCCTTTGATAACGAGCCAGGCGCTGGTCTAACGTGCCTGTATGCAGCTCAAAAAGATGATTGTCATGATCATAGAAATAGAGCGAGCGCCCCTCTCCCTCAACCCGAGGCCGGGGCGGCAGAATATCGGCACCATAGTCTTTTAACCGCTTGTAATAGCGCTCAAAATCAGCCTCATCAATTTTAAAGGCCACATGATTATAACTGCGCTCTGGCAACGCTTCACCTTGCATGATGGCAATCCATTGAGTGCCAATCAGAAAAAACTTTTCCTGTGAGAGCGAAAAGCAATCTTCACCAGAGGCATAAACCTCACGGGCCTCAAAAATCTGAAGCAGAAAGTGGCTCATCCGCTCCAGATCCTTGACCACAAAAGTGATATGGCTGACGCCTTCAATCATGCTATTTCTGCCCTTCTGCTCATCCCTAAAAACAGCAAAAGCAGACAATCACGGCAAAAAAGAGAAAGGCGCTTATTCCTCCACATCTCCAAAATCAAAATCCTCTGGCTCCGGCTCAACCCGGCGTGCACCATTTAGTTTTTCATAAGCGAAATCAGCATATTGCTCCACTAGATCCTGCCAAAGACCAGCCCACAGATAAATTGGCATATCCGCAATTTTCAAAACCGTTTTAATTTCCAGCAACCGGTCCTGCTCGATTTTGCAAAAAGTCAGTGCCATTTCAGACGGGCCACCTGCCTCAATGCGCGTCACTTCAACAAAAGAGGCCGCATCCTCGCCAACGGCAAGCACGCTTTTTGCCATAACAAAATCTTGTCCTTCTGGGAAAATGCTGTTGGCCACGACATCCAGCGAGACATCTTGCCAGCTGGGCCAGACATCCTTGGCAAAGGCATCGCCCTGATCCGCACTGTCTTCCTGACACCAAACAATATCCTGACGAGCATCATCCAGCAAATCCGCCTCATAACTGACGCGCACTTCGGCCAGATAGGCATAAGACTGGATGGAGCATAAGCCCTGCTCATTCACCGCTGCCGGATTGGCCGCCGCAAACAGAATATATTCCCCATATGGATCCCGGTCATGATAAATGGCATCAGCCCCGACATGAGCCGGACCATCCGGGCCGCCCTGAAAAACCAGCCATTCATAACTTTCATCCAAACCATACCCTGCATCGGACATATGATCATCACTCATTCTTTATCTTCTTTCTGCTGATTGGCTCTCAATGTCACTCGACATGGCCTTCAAGGCCCAGCAAACGGGCAAATTGAGAAAAGCGTCGCTCCAGTTTTTCACTTTTCAACGCAGCAAGGTCAGCAGGCAAGAGCAAGATGGCTTTATTTTCTTCCAGCCGCACCTGCAACAAAGGCAAAATACCGGGCAACTCCCCAGCCGCACTATGGGCAAGCCGCAAGCCCGCCCCTGTTAAGCGCGCCAGAGAATGCAAATGCAAATTGGCAATTTCGCGCACCCGCAGCCCCATGCGGTTGCCCGACAGGCCTTCATGACGGAAATAATTGGCCATGGACAGATAAGCCCGTCCCGGATGGTCAATGCCGATAAAAGACCCATGAGCAATGATATTGAGGCTTTGTGTTCCACGATAATCGGGATGGGCGCGCCAGCCAATATCGGCAAGCAAACAAGCGGCACGACGCAAGCGCTTCTCATAAGGGCTTTCATCCACATTCAAAGCCGTAAACACATGATCCAGCCATGCAACCAAATCATGCGCATAATGTGGAGAGCGTGAACGCAAAATGCATAATTCCTCACATGCCACCAAAAGCGGATCCTGCTGCCGGACCTCATCTGGCAACAGACCATAAAGATGGCCCTCGCGCACCCCAAGCGCAGACATGACAATCTTTGCCGGTTTGCCGCGCCGGATCACTTCGGCCAAAACCGCAGCCCCAAAAGGCAATAAGGCGCGACGCGCTTTTGAGACACTGCCACTCCAATCCAGATCGTCCAGACCACCCCGCATGACCTGCTCACAAAATTCCAGCATTTCGGCAGGATCAATTTCATAATGATGCATCACCGCCAAAGGATAGCCGGTTGAGACCATATGCAGGCGAGCAAGAGCGCGCCATGTACCGCCAATAGCATAGAAATTCTGCCCTTCCAAAGCCTTCAGCTCCAGAGCAGGCTCAAGCTCGGCTCGGGCAATTTTGCGGGCCTGTTTCACCGATCCCTTGGCCATATCGGACAAACGCAAACCACCCAAAGGATAAGTTGCCCCTTTGCCCAATTCACGCCCCATAACGCGGATCAATTCCAGACTTCCGCCCCCCAAATCCCCCGCAACCCCATGGGGATCCATCATAGCAGACAGGATGCCAAGCGCAGAATGGTGTGCTTCTTCTTCACCGGATAAAACTTCGGCTTCCTGCCCACAAATGTCATAAACATTTTTCAGAAAATCCGGACCGTTTGAGGCTTCGCGCGCTGCTGCCGTTGCCAAAATAAAAAACGTGCCAACCCCGGCCCGTTCCATTAAGAAGCGAAAGCGCTTTAGGGCATCAAGGGCGCAAGAGACGGCCTTTTCATCAAGCCTGCCGGTCACAGCGACACCTTTGCCAAGGCCGCATAAAACCTTTTCATTATACATTGGCACAGGGGCGCGGCTCAGGCGCTCATACATCACCAGACGCACAGAATTGGACCCAATGTCAATCACTGCGACGGGATCTGATCCTGCGATCAACCCTTGAGAGGAAGATGTGGCCAGCACGTTAGCGCTGGACCTTGTCGGTAAAGGCGCGGGGTGCATCATTGTCTAGCGAGTCACCTCGACCCGATAAACTCGGGTTCGTCATAAAGAAATCATGGGCATTGAACGGCTCTTCGCCGTCGCCAGCATGAATACGCCGTGAAGAACCATCTGGCAAGATCTCCCAGCTCTGTTGGTTATCCATCAGATTGGCCGCCATGATCTGATCCAGAACCTGTGCATGAACTGTCGGGTTCTGAATGGGGGTGAAGGTCTCGCATCGACGATCCAGATTGCGCGGCATCAGATCTGCCGAGCCCATATAAATCACCGCATCCGGGTTTGGCAATTCCTTGCCATTGCCAAAGCAGATAATACGCGAATGCTCCAAAAAGCGTCCAACGATGGACTTTACCCGAATATTATCGGAAAGACCGGGCAATTGAGGCCGCAAACAACAAATGCCGCGAATGATCAAATCGATTTTCACACCCGCCTGACTGGCTCGGTAAAAGGCATCAATTAAGGTGGGATCCACAATCGAATTCATCTTGCACCAGATCCGTCCCGGACGCCCGGCCTTCACATGCTCGATTTCTTTCTCGATATAATCGAGCAACGTTGCCCGCATGGTGTAAGGGGAAACCAGCAAATGGGTCAGATCTTCAGGCTCGGCATATCCGGTGATAAAATTAAACACCCGTGCCACATCCATGGCCGTTTCAGGGTCGGCTGTAAAGAAGCTCAAATCGGTATAAATTTTGGCGGTGATCGGGTGATAATTGCCCGTACCAATATGGCAATAGGTCACCATCTTGGCCTCTTCACGGCGCACCACCATCGACAATTTGGCATGGGTTTTCAGCTCAATGAAGCCAAAGACAACCTGAACCCCGGCGCGCTCCAGATCCCGCGCCCATCCAATATTGGCCTCTTCATCAAAGCGGGCCTTTAACTCCACCAGAGCCGTAACAGACTTACCCGCCTCAGCCGCCTCAATCAAAGCCTTGATGATAGGAGAGTTTTTCGAGGTCCGATACAGCGTTTGCTTGATCGCCATAACATTGGGATCGCGTGCGGCTTGCATCAAATATTGCGCCACCACATCAAAGCTCTCATAGGGATGATGAATGATGAGGTCTTTTTCCTTGATGGCAGCAAAGCAATCGCCGTTATGCTCGCGAATGCGTTCAGGGAAGCGCGCAATATAGCGCTTGAATTTCAAATCAGGCCGGTTGATGTCGACAAGTTCGGACAATTCATTCATGGCCATGAGACCATCAACCATAAACATTTCATCTGCATTGATATGGACAGCATCAGCCACAAAATCGCGCAGATTCGGTGCCATGGAGCTGTCCATCTCCAAGCGAATGACCGACCCACGGCGGCGACGCTTCAGGGCAGATTCAAAATGGCGCACCAGATCTTCCGCCTCTTCCTCAATCTCGATATCAGAATCGCGAACAATACGGAAAGCCCCGATATCCTTGACTTCATAGGCCGGAAAAATGCGATGAATAAAAAGTGCAACCACTTTTTCCAGCAAGACAAAGCGATGTCCGCTCTCTTCTGCATTGCGCGCTGGCAGGCGAATGAACCGATCCAAACTATTGGGCATACGCACAATGGCAGTCAGATCATCGCGACCATTGGTGCCACGCAAATTGAGCGCCAGAGAAAAGCCAAAATTGGGAATGAAAGGGAAAGGATGGGCAGGATCTACGGCCAAGGGCGTTAACACCGGAAAGATGGAGGCCAGAAAAATGCTTTCCAGCGCTTTGACATCATCAGAATCCAGCTTTTCTGGCTCGATCAGATAGATATCCGTTTCTTCCAGCTCTTTGCGCAAAACACCCCAACGGCGCTGCTGGCGCTCTGTCAGTTCTGCAACTGCTGCATTGATTTTCACCAATTGCTGACTGGCTGTCAGACCATCTGCGCTCACCGAGGACACCCCGGCCCGCTCCTGTCCTTTAAGGCCAGCCACACGCACCATGAAAAATTCGTCCAGATTGTTGGCTGAAATCGATAAAAAGCGCAAACGTTCCAACACAGGATGCGCGGGATTTTCTGTTTCTTCCAAAACCCGGCTGTTAAATCCCAGCCATGACAATTCCCGGTTCACAAAGCGTCCCGGACTGCGCATCAAAGCTTCCACTTCTTCGCTGGTCGGCACCAATTCTTCCAATATCTCAGATGATGCCACGATAGAGGGAGCCGGTCCATTGGATTTGGAAGGCTTGGAAGGGGTGAGAATAATTTCGGACATGACAAATCGGGCCTATGAACAGCAAGGAAACGCGCCCGTGACCATTTGATACCAACGGCATGAAAGATTGACCCATAGGATGCCTTGAAATGGTTTACTGACAAGGCGTCGACTCGATCGGACAATGCCGGGGCATTTTCCTAGAAAGACAACGCAGCTCAGTGAGCCATTTCAAAGCACCGAAGGCCGGTTTTATTGGCTTTCTGGACTGCGTCGCTCTTGCTTTGTGGTCAACCAGACCATGGCAGCAAAAGCTTCTTACCAGAAAGCCAATAAAATCCGGTCATATGGGTTAATCTTTCGTGCCGTTGGTATGATACCAAACAGCCACAAAGACTCAACAGCCTAAAAAGGCTATATCGCTATCATAGCAATATGATGACGCACGTCAAAACTCTTGTCTATGAATGACAGGATAGCCTGGAAAATCATCGATTTGGCGGCGGTGAGAGGCGCTTAGCATCCCTCTTCTTCCAATTGCCGCAAAATATCAGCGGCAAAGGGCCGCGTGATCGAGCGCGACTGCGCCATTGCTTCACGGTCCAGCCGATCCACCAACTTTAAAGCTGTCGCCAAGGAGCGCTCCATGCGCAAAACAATGTAATCAATGATGGCAGGCTCTACACTCAATTGCCGATCTGCAAACAATTTAACCAAAACAACCCGCAACAAGACATCATCAGGCTCATTCAGCTCAATAGGCGTGGTCAGACGCAAACGCGAGGCGAGATCAGGCAAGGCCACGCCCCAACTTTCCGGCCAGCTCCGGGCCGTCATCAAAACATAAGCTCCCGCCTCTTTGGCGGCATTGAGCAAATGAAACAAAGCCGTGTCATCACGCTCTTTGCCATCGGCATCTTCCACGACAACCGCACCCGATTTAACCAGCTCTGTAGGATCGCTTCTGTTCAGCTCATCCAGTGTGATAATCCGGGCGTGACTGCTTTCCTGCCAAATCCGGGCCAAATGCGATTTGCCAGCCCCAACAGGACCCGCCAATAAAACCCAAAGAGAGGGCCAATTTGGCCATTGATCAATCAAAGACAAAGCCGCTTCATTCGCTGGACCGCGCAAAAAATCCTCCCGTCCCAAAGCCTCATCATGAGGCAATTCAAACGACATTTGCAGGCCCTTGCTCATAGATGTCGGTCTCTTTCTCAAGCATCAAAGAAATAAAGTGGCAGTGATCACAGTCCCAAACCGAATCACACCTAACCCTTATTTATCCTTTGTGCCCCATCAGGTCCAGACGCTTCCACCGAGCCAGTTAAAAAACGATCTCTTGGGTACACACGATCAGGACAGCAAGATGCAGCATTGCAACACCAATTGCTTAGAGCCTGATTTAAAAGTCCTGAGTCAGCCCTCTCCCCCTTTTCATACCACCCGTCATGGTACCCTCATGGGCGGTTTGAAAGGGGGAGAGGGTCGCATATGCAGCCTAAAAGTCTCACTCGGAGACTTTTAAATCAGGCATTTAGAGATCATCACGCACATCCGCGATTAACCCATTGCGGCCCTGATAAATGGGAGATTTTAGATATTGCTCCAGCACATAGCGCACAACCACACCAATCGCGGCAGCGGCGGGCACTGCAATCAACATGCCGACAAAGCCATAGAGAGAGCCAAAAGCCAACAAGGCAAACATCAGCCAGACCGGATGCAAACCAACCCGCTCGCCCACAAGACGCGGTTGCAGGATGTTGCCTTCAAAAAACTGACCTACCGCAAAAATGCCAAGCGCCATGCCGATCGGCAAAAAATCCGGCCAGAATTGCACAATAGCTACGCCACCAGAGACCACCAGTCCCAAAGTGGCCCCTACATAGGGAATGAAACTGATGACACCCGCGCCCAAGCCGATCAAAAGCCCAAAATTCAGCCCCATCAAAGACAGGCTAACAGCATAAAAAATACCAAGGATCAGGCCGACCATAATCTGGCCACGCACAAAGCCGGAAACGCTATTGTCAATCTCGCGGGCAAGACGACGGATAGTCATTTGATGATCGCGCGGCAGCCAGCCATCAATTTTGGCCACCATATGATCCCAATCATAGAGCAGATAGAAAGCCACCACTGGCGTGATCACCATCAGGGCCACAACATCGAGCAAAGCCTGTCCACCATTCCAGATAGACTGGATCAGGGCCCCCACCCATTTGGCCCCTTCTGCGACCAGATCCTTGATATTGGCCTGAACGGCTGCCGCATCCAGATCATTTAGAAAGCGCGGCAAAATATTGGCCCCTTGCTTGGAGACAAAATCCTGTAATTTGGCGATATAGCCGGGCAAATTTTCGGCAAACCCACTCATTTGATGGGCCAATACTGGCACAATGATCACAATGGCCAGCAAAAACAACAAAATGAACAACAGCAAAATGGTGACAGTCGAGAGCATACGGCTCATGCCCAAACGCTCAAAAGCATCTGCAATCGGATCCAACAAATAAGCCAGCGCCATGCCCGCAACAAAAGGCAGCAAAATACCACGCAACAGAAACAGGCACAGGCATAAAGCAATCAAAGCAATAAACCAAAATGTGAATTGTTTTTGCAAGCTCACAAAACCATCTCCTTGATCATCAGGCTCGATCATTCGAATCCGACTGTCCCATATGTGTCAGCCATGATAGCAAATAGGCCCCAGCCGAAGATAGGGTCAAGAAAGCCACGATATAGCCTAAAATCAAACGCTCAATCGACAAATCAGCAAAGCTGGACAAATCCGCCAAAATAATCCCGGCAAAAATAATCTGAAAGGTCGTATTGGCCTTGGAAATCACAAGCGGCTTCATCTCCACTGGCTGGCCCATCACCCAAGAGAGCAGCACCGCTCCGATGATCAGAATATCGCGACTCACAACGGCAATCACAATCCATGTGGGAATTTCGAGCATGAAACCCATGGTGACATAAATCGACACCAGCAAAGCCTTGTCTGCCAGCGGATCCAGATGGGCGCCCAAGTCTGATTGCAGATTGAATTTACGCGCAATTGCTCCGTCAATGGCATCTGAAAGTCCGGCAATCACAAAAATCCAGAAGGCGCTGACATAAAGTCCATCAATCATCAGCCAGACAATGACAGGCACCAGAAACAAACGGGCAATGGTAATAATATTGGGTAAGGTCAAAAATAGATGGCCTCAATTTGTTGGCATTCGCGCCTTATTTGGTCACAAATACAGAAATTTCCAAGTGCTATTTGCGCCTTTTCTGTGCCTTTTGCAGCTTTTTCCAAAGAGGGCTTGCATTTGAACGCAAATTCGTGTGTCACAGGCACAAAGGCATGAGAGATGCGATCCCGCCTATGCCCCCAAAAGTATGCTCCAAGAGGTCAGCGATGTCAGAGAAAAACGCTCCCAAATCTTCCAACACATTGACCTATGCCCAAGCAGGCGTCGACATTGATGCAGGCAATGCTCTGGTGCAGTCCATCAAGCCGATCGTCAAGGCAACCTCGCGCCCCGGATCAGACACCAATATTGGTGGCTTTGGTGGTTTGTTTGATCTTAAAGGCGCGGGCTTTAAAGACCCTATTCTGGTTGCCGCCAATGATGGGGTGGGCACCAAGCTGAAAATTGCCATTGAAACCGGTAAGCATGACACGGTTGGGATTGATCTGGTTGCCATGTGCGTCAATGATCTGGTGGTCCAAGGGGCAGAGCCGCTTTTCTTTCTCGATTATTTTGCCACCGGCAAGCTTGATGTTGCAGCGGCCACCGATGTGATCAAAGGCATTGCCGAGGGCTGCAAGCAGGCAAATTGTGCCTTGATTGGTGGCGAGACCGCGGAAATGCCGGGCATGTATGCAGATCAGGATTATGATCTGGCGGGCTTTTCCGTTGGTGCAGCTGAGCGCGGCACCCTGTTGCCCCGTCAAGTGGCAGAAGGAGATGTGCTGATTGGCCTTGCGTCCTCCGGCGTGCATTCTAACGGCTTTTCACTGGTGCGCCGCATTCTGGAAACCAACAATCTGGGCTTTGGCGATCCTGCGCCTTTTGAGCCGGGCAAATCCATCGGAGAGGCTTTGTTGGAACCAACCCGCATTTATGTGCAACAAATTCTCTCTGTGATGCGCGAAACCGGTGCCATCAAGGCGCTTGCCCATATTACCGGCGGCGGTTTCCCGGAAAACATCCCCCGTGTTCTGCCTGATGATCTGGCAGCACATCTTGACCTTGGTGCTGTCACACCGCCCGCAATCTTTGGCTGGCTTCAATCCATCAGTGGTGTTGAGACCAAGGAAATGCTGCGCACCTTCAATTGTGGTATTGGCATGATTGTTGTTGTTGATGCCGACAAAGCCGATGAGGCGATGAAGGCATTTGAAACAGAAGGCGAAAAAGCGGTGCGCTTGGGCACATTGAAAGCGCGCGATGGCAATGCCGTCCTCTATGACACCATGATCAATTTCGGAGTCTGATCATGGCAAGCTCAAAGAAGCGCGTCGCCATTCTGATTTCCGGGCGCGGCAGCAATATGACGGCTATTCTGGATGCAGCAAAGGCAAGCGATTATCCGGCAAAGATTGCACTGGTTCTCTCCAACAAGCCAGATGCCAAGGGTCTTGAAACAGCGGCAAATCATGGCATTGCCACTGAAGTGGTTGATCATCGCTCCTTTAAAGGGGATCGCAAAGTATTTGACGCCGCACTTCACAAGCACCTCACAGCCCATAGAATCGATTTGGTGGTGCTGGCTGGTTTTATGCGCATCCTGAGTGCAGATTTTGTCGCCAAATGGACAGATAAAATGCTCAATATTCACCCATCCCTACTACCAAGTTTCAAGGGGCTGGATACCCATCAGCGCGCCCTTGATACCGGGTGCAGATTGGCTGGATGCAGCGTGCATTTTGTTCGTGCGGATATGGATAGCGGCCCCATCATCGCTCAAGCCGCAGTACCAGTGCTGGATAATGACACTGCTGACAGTCTGGCGGCCCGCATTTTAAAAGCAGAGCACACAATCTACCCGCACGCTCTGGAATTGGTAGCAAGCGATAAGGTCAGTGTGCAGGGCATGAGAGTGCGCATAAATAGTGATGCCAACATGCTCTGTGCCCATCAAGACCAGCAATTGATTTTCTAGGCTCAGGACCCATTAAAAAAGGCAGCCCGACGCTGCCTTTTTCATCACATCCATGCGAGTTTAAGCCCTTATTTTTTACGGCATTTGGCATGAGCGCCAAGAACGGTTTTCTTATCGTTATAACTCAATGTGCCAGATTTCAGATGTTTGGCCAGCGCCTCTTTTTTCAACCCCGCAACATAGGCTTTTGAGGCGCAACGGCATTCTTTCAAAATACCGTCTTTCTCTTTGCGCTTGGCCCATTGATCATAGAGGCAATAATCCAGCACGCGCGCCTGAAACAGGCTCTTGGTCAGCTCTTGCGCCCCCACAACAGGCACAGGCCCCAAAAAAGCAAAAGCAGCCACAAGGGCTCCACTCATCATTTTGGACAAAGTCATCTTACATACATCACCCCAAGAGACTGGGATGCCCCGATTTTTCTATTGGCTCACCTTCTCTGACTTTGGGCTGATAGCGTAGGGACAGAGAAATCCTTCAAAGGCAATGTAATGATTCCATGGCAAATGGCAAAGCACAAAGCGGTCCTGAGCCTAACCTGATTTTTTGATCCATACTTTGTTGTCATGAAGCGCAGCGCCACCGAAAGGAGCCGCCTGATCGGCTGAGGTCAGGCTATTGATGCCCCTGCCCCCTTTATGATCCCTGTTTGGCCAAAGCCCTTCGGCAATCACCACGCCCCGTACAAGCCCCTCAAATGCCTCGACATGCAAATAGACATCGCCGCGTTCATTGCCAATATGCAGCTCATCTCCATCAACAACAGACAGCTTAGCCATATCGTCAGGATGCATTTTCAGGCTCGGACCCCCTTCCTTCTTGCGCGATCCCATGGTCTCGGTAAAGCTGGAATTGAGGAAAGAACGCGCTGGCGAGGTTGCAAGCCTGAAAGGATGAAGATCGTCAGCCTTTTCCAAAATATCCCAATGATCGGGAAGAGAGGGGATATCGTCAATCGGCCCCATGCCACCATTATGAGAATAGGGAAGTGTCTGCCATTGCGGGCGGAAACGAAATTTACCGTCAGGCCATGCAAACCCCTTGATAAAATGCGCCGTCTCAAAATCGCTCTGAATATCAACCCAGCCTTTATCGGACACTTCATCAAGGGATGTCTGTCCCGGTCTTTCAAGAAAATGGGCAATATGCTCTTGCTCGCTCATCTCAAAGCCGCGATGCTCTGCTCCCAAACGTTTGGCCAATTGGCAAATCACCCAATGGTTGGGGCGGCACTCCTCAGGCGCATCAATCAATTTGGGGCCCAATCCCCAATAAGCCTGCCCACCCGCCTTATAAATATCGTCATGTTCGGTAAACATGGTGGCAGGCAAAACAATATCGGCCATCTGCGCCGTCTCGGTCATGAATTGCTCATGCACACAGACAAACAGATCTTCACGAGCAAACCCGGCTCTGACCAGATTTTGCTCAGGGGCCACCGACATGGGATTGGTATTCTGAATCAGCATGGCTTTGACCGGTGGCCCCTTATAGAGCGCCTCCGCATCACCGATCAGAATACGCCCGATCTGCGATTGATCCAGCTTGCGTATAGATGCATCCTTATGGTCGTCTGCCTCCAGCAGGCTGGTATCACTACGAAACGAACCTGCATTGGTATGATAGGCCCCGCCCCCTTCATAGCGCCAACTGCCCAAAACAGCGGCAACGCAGCTTGCCGCGTGCATATTCACAGCCCCATTGCGCTGACGGCTAAATCCATAACCAAGCCGGAAATAACTTCGGGGGCGGTCACCGATTAAAGCGGCAAAGGCTTCAATCTCCTCAACCGATAATCCGGTAATCTTGGACGCCCAATCCGGCCCGCGCGTGGATAAATGCGCTTCTAAAGCCTCAGGGCAATCGCTATAGTCTTGCAGATAGTCCCGATCTGCCAAACCATCGCGGAACAAACAATGCATGAGCGCGCAAGCCAGCGCCCCATCTGTTCCGGGACGCAAGATCAATCCCAGATCTGCCTGCTCCATAGAGGCTGTTTTATAGATATCAATGACAACAATCTTGGCTTTGCGGCTTTTGCGCGCCTTGATCGCATGGCTCATCACATTGACTTGGGTATTGACCGGATTGGTGCCCCATATCACGACACAATCACTCAGGCCCATCTCTCGCGGATCAGAACCGGACAAGCGTCCTGTTCCTGCCATATAACCGGG
Organism: Cohaesibacter sp.; assembly: GCA_025800145.1. GTDB lineage: Bacteria > Pseudomonadota > Alphaproteobacteria > Rhizobiales > Cohaesibacteraceae > Cohaesibacter. The sequence goes on along the minus strand of JAOXSH010000121.1, from coordinate 15,783 downwards.
CCAGGCCAAACTGACGCAAATGGTTGAATATTGCCCACTATAGCGCTTCACATTGCGCAAGCGCTCAATTCCGTCCCGCTGCACAAAGCCCATTGTGCCGGCAAAGAAATAGGGCCATATGCTTTCAGAGCCAAATTCCTCTTCAGCCGCACGAAAGTTTGACGCCACCTCGTCCAAGGCCTCGTCCCAGCTGATTTTTTGCCACTGTCCCGCACCTTTTGGGCCTATACGGCGCATGGGATGTGTCAACCGCTCGCTATGGTGATTGCGCTCTGCATAGCGCGCCACTTTGGCACACACCACCCCGGCCGTATAATCATTATCCTTGGCCCCTTTCACGCGGCCAATACGGTCACGAGCCACAATCTCCACCTCCAGCGCACAACAAGAGGGACAATCATGCGGGCATACCGATTTAGCAAAATAAGGATAGCTGGTCATAAAACGGTCCTGTCTTTGAGCATCCTATCCTTTTAGCAAGATACATATGCAAAGGACATAGACAATTCATCCTTCCAATCTGACAAGGATGGCTGTGATGATAGGAGAAGAGAGCAAAAAGATTGACCATAAAAGCTGGATCTCTTTATAGTGAGGCCATTCCCTCATATGCCTTTGCCATACTGTGTTTCAAAGACATTTTCCAAAAGACAGAAAAAAGGATCGTGCCATGCCACTGGATGCATGGCTGCTTTTTGTAGCCCTTTCCATTTTGCCCGCTTTCAGCCCCGGCCCCGGGCTTTTGCTGACCATGTCCAATTCGCTGCGCTTTGGCAGTCGCATCACGCTCTGGTCTGCCTTTGGCAATACGATTGGCATTGCCATTCTTGGCATGGCGGTTACCTTTGGCCTCGGAGCTATCATGCTGGCCTCCAGTCTGGCCTTTATGGCGCTAAAAATCATCGGTGGCCTCTATCTCGTCTGGCTGGGCATCAAGACATGGCGCGATCGCTCCAATCTGGTGGAAACACAAAATAGCGACGGCTTGCCAAAATCAGGCAAACTCTTTTTCACTGGCGTCGGCATTGCCCTCACCAATCCCAAGGCCATGGCCGTCTTGGTGGCGATTATTCCGCCCTTCTTAACCACCCACGCCAATCTGATCGTTCAAGGCAGTCTGCTCTCCATCACCTATGCAATGGTCTGTCTGATCAGCCATATTGTTGTAGCTTTGCTCAGTGGCCGGTTTCGCCTGTTCATCACCAGTCCCAAGCGGATGAAAATTCTGCGTCGCTCCATTGGTGCCACCTTCATGGGCTTTGGCATCGCCATGGCCGCTGCTACCCGCTGATCCAGGAAAACTGACCCAATCAATTTGGCCACAAAAAAGCCCCACACTCTTTCAAGTGCGGGGCTTTTTATTGTGATGATCACAAGATCAAAGGCCCTTAGCCAACCAGCTCTGCATCAGAAAAGAAGAACTTGATTTCTTCAGCAGCGGTTTCTGGTGCGTCAGAGCCGTGAACAGAGTTTTCACCGATGGACAGTGCGAACTCTTTACGGATGGTGCCGTCAGCTGCTTCTGCAGGATTGGTTGCGCCCATGACTTCACGGTTTTTAGCAATGGCATTCTCACCTTCCAGAACCTGAACAACAACAGGCTCGGACATCATGAACTCAACCAGCTCACCGAAGAAAGGGCGCTCTTTATGCACAGCATAGAAACCTTCTGCCTGCTCTTGGCTCATACGGATACGCTTGGAAGCAACGATACGCAGACCAGCTTCTTCAAATTTTGCAATGATTTTGCCGGTCAGGTTACGCTTGGTTGCATCTGGCTTGATGATGGAAAAAGTACGTTCGATAGCCATGGAAAAATTTCCCGTTCTCGCTTGTAAAGAAAAAGCCATTTGCAAAAGAATAAGACAAAGGGCCAAGGATTTGGCCGCTATATAACCGCCCCTTGGCCCAGTAGCAAGCCCTATTGCATGACAAGCTCATGACGAACGTCCATTCCTCCCCAAAGACAAGCGCTAGCCTTTTGCCTTGCGGCCCAATCCATCAAACAAATCAAGACAGCGTTCAAACCAAAGCTGAACCGGATCATCTTCTTGCAGCAAGGCGAAATCCGAGACCATACGCGCCCATTGAAAAGATCCAAAGACGCAATAATCCCCATAAAGCGGAGCATCGCCACCAAGGAAATTCTGCCCCTTAAGGCTCAAGCGCAATGGTAGCAAGCTATTGCGAAAGGCCTGAACGGCCTCATCGGAGCGATTGACAACCGCTTCCAGCGATGTCCCGAACCTCTTTTCGCGGCTATCGCGAAAATAAGACTGATCCGCTTCATCTAAAATAGCATGAATATCACATAAAACCAGCCGGACAATCTGGGCATCCAAGGTTGCCCCGGCCCACCCATGAAGAAAACGCGACAGCGCCATTCCACCCTCTCCGCCAAACAGGCTGGGCTTGTCGCCGTAATTTTTCTCCAGATAAAGCGCAATCTCAAAACTGTCACGCTTGATCTCATCACCATCCACCAAGACAGGCAGTGTGCGCTGTTGCCGATCAGCAATTGAGGCAATTTCCGTAAAAAGGACAGGCACAGTCTCATAAGCCAGCCCCTTATGCTCCAGTGCCATGCGTGTGCGCCAACAAGCCGGTGAAAACCGCCTCTCCCTATCCGCTGCGCATAAATCATAAAGTTGAATGGTCATGATCGCTCCTTATCGGCTTGCTCGGCCCTTTGCTGGATTGCTCTTTTGTTTGGGCAAAGCCTGAAAAATCACACAGCCAATGTCAACCAAAACAAACGGTCATTAACTTGGTGCACCCGAAATCCCATCCCATTATGCAAAGGCTGTGTGACACATCCCCATTGCCAAATCCTCTCAAATCAGGCACAAGCGGGCATTATGCTGCATATCAATAATCTCACCTATCGCATCGCAGGCAGAACCTTGCTGGAAGATGCCACACTCGTTGTCCCCGAAGGCGCAAAATTTGGCCTTGTTGGCCGCAATGGCACCGGCAAGACGACCCTGTTTAAGCTGTTGGTGGGAGATATCGCACCGGAAAGTGGCTCAGCCACCATCCGCAAAGGGGCTCATGTTGGCCAAGTGGCACAGGAAGCCCCGGCATCCGATGAAAGCCTGCTGGATTTTGTATTGAAAGCCGATATGGAACGCACAAATTTATTATCCGAGGCCGAAACCGCAACGGATGCCAATCGCATTGCAGACATTCAATTGCGCCTTGCAGATATCGGTGCCCATTCAGCGCCAAGCCGCGCGGCAACCATTCTTCATGGTTTGGGATTTGATGCAGCGGCACAAGAGCGCCCAACGAAGGATTTTTCCGGCGGTTGGCGTATGCGTGTGGCCCTTGCCGCTATCCTCTTTGCAGAACCGGATCTTCTGTTATTGGATGAGCCAACAAACTATCTCGATCTGGAAGGCACCCTGTGGCTGGAAAGCTATATTGCCCGCTATCCCCACACGGTGATGATTATCAGCCATGACAGGGATTTGCTGAACAAGGCAGTGGATCATATCGCCCATCTGGACCAGTTAAAGCTGACCTCTTATCGGGGGGGCTATGACAATTTTGAGCGCACCCGCCGGGAAAAACTGGAATTGCAGCAAAAGATGCGCGCCAAACAATTGGACCAGCGCAAACATTTGGAAAGCTTCATCACCCGTTTCAAGGCCAAAGCCACAAAAGCCAAACAGGCCCAAAGCCGCATCAAGGCCTTGGAGCGCATGAAACCCATCGCCGCTGTGGTGGAAGACCACATCAAGCCCATTACCTTTCCCAACCCGCAAAAACGCGCCGCTCCGCCCATCATTCGGCTGGAAAAGGCCTCTGTTGGCTATGAGCCGGGACAACCGATCCTGAAAAATCTGGATCTGCGCATTGATCCCGATGACCGTCTGGCCTTGCTGGGAGCCAATGGCAACGGCAAATCCACCTTTGCCAAACTGATCTCCAAGCGTTTGGACATTGACAGCGGCCAAATCAACCGCGCCAATAAACTGAAAATCGCTTTTTTCGCGCAGCATCAGCTTGATGAATTGCGGCCCGGTGACAATGCTGTCGAACATGTCCGCCCGCTGATGCCGGATGCTCCAGAAGCCAAAGTGCGGGCGCGCGTCGCACAAATGGGTCTTGGCACAGAAAAGATGGACATTCCCGCCAAAAGCCTGTCTGGCGGCGAAAAGGCCCGCCTGCTTCTTGGTTTGGCAACCTTTGAAGGTCCGCATCTGCTCATTTTGGACGAACCAACAAACCATCTGGACATTGATAGCCGCGAAGCTCTGGTTCATGCCATCAACGAATATGAAGGGGCTGTGCTGCTGATCTCTCATGATCGCCACTTGATCGAAGCCTGTGTTGATCGTCTCTGGCTGGTGCATGATGGCACCTGCAAAAGCTATGACGGAGATCTGGATGATTATCGCCGCCTGCTGCTGGCAAGCCGCAACAATCCCGACAGCACCACAAAAGAAAAAACAGCCAGCGAAGAGAGCAATCAGGCCGCAGAAAAGCGCCGCTCTGCTGCTGAAAAACGCAAGGAGCAAGCCCCCTTGCGCCGCAAAATTCAGGCAGCCGAACGCGATATGGAGAAAATCCGCGAGCGCCTTGCAAAGATGGATGACATGCTGTCCGACCCCGAGCTTTACGCCAAATTCCCCGAAAAAGGTGCCAAATTGTCCAAAGACCGCAGTGATCTTGCCGACTTGCTGGACAAAATAGAAGAAAAATGGCTGGAATTGTCAGAGGAACTCGAAGCATAAAAGGACGCCCCAATCATGTCTCAATCCATGTCCCTGATTGCCATTGTTGTGCGTGATTATGACGAAGCGATCGATTTTTATACAAACAAACTTGGCTTTGAGCTGATCGATGACACCTATCAGCCAGAACAAAACAAGCGCTGGGTTGTGGTCAAACCCAAGGGAGAGGGAAAAACATCGCTCCTTCTCGCCCGTGCCAGCAACGACCATCAAGCCCGATATATTGGCGATCAAGCGGGAGGGCGGGTTTTCTTGTTTCTGGAAACGGATAATTTCTGGCGAGATTATGAGCTTTATAAAAGTCGCAACATCACATTCATTCGCCCTCCTCTGGAAGCCGATTATGGAACAGTTGCCGTTTTTGAAGATCTCTATGGCAATCTGTGGGATCTAGTGGAATATGCTGCACCCAATTAGGAATCATACCAACGGTCTGAGCCAGCCCTCTCCCGGAGACTTTTAAATCGAGCACTTAGAGCATTTTGAATAAACACGTCGTTATTCAAAATGCTCTAGCCTTTGTTTCTAAGCATATTTTTGTCCGAAAACCGCACACACTTTTCGAAAAATATGCTCTAGATGAAGAGACAGATTTGGCGGTCTCAGAAATCGCAACATGCACAGGATTTGCCTCCACCGCCACGTTATCCCGCGCCTTTTCAAAGCATTATAACGTCACCATGCAAACAAGGCGCTAAAAGCGGGTGTGAGAACCGAACAACAAGATCATGAGAAGCGATCTTGTATCGTCAGATCGGATCATTATTTTCTGTCTTTGTACGATAAGAAACCAAATTTGCGCCATGCAGATGTTGGAAGAAATAAATATATCAGGATTTGTTCTCTCACTTGCCCTGACTGGGTCAACTGCCTATTCTGGCTAGAATTTTACATGGCAAAGCTTGCAAGAGATTCAAAAGGAATGAGGGACTATGCCCATAATGCCATCCATGATTGATGCAATTGGAAATACGCCGCTTTTGCGCCTCAATGCTGTCAGCGAAGCAACCGGTTGCGAAATTTTGGGCAAAGCCGAATTTATGAATCCCGGCCAGTCCGTCAAGGATCGTGCGGCGCTCTATATCATCAAGGATGCGATACAAAGCGGTGCCTTAAAGCCCGGTGGGACAATCGTTGAGGGCACTGCGGGCAATACCGGCATTGGTTTGGCCCTGATTGCCAACGCCCTTGGCTATCGCTGTGTGATTGTGATTCCCGAAACCCAATCGCAGGAAAAAAAGGATATGCTGCGTCTGGCTGGGGCGCAATTGGTAGAGGTACCCGCCGTTCCTTATCGCAATCCAAACAATTATGTGAAGCTTTCCCAACGTCTTGCAGAACAACTCAACGAAAGCGAACCGCACGGCGCAATCTGGGCCAATCAGTTTGATAACATTGCCAACCGGCAAGCCCATATTGAAACCACAGCTCCTGAAATCTGGTCACAAACCGCTGGAGAAGTGGATGGCTTTATTTGCGCAGTTGGCACAGGCGGGACGTTGGCGGGGACTGCCGAAGGCTTGCGTATGCGTCATCCCAAAGTGCGCATTGGTCTGGCAGACCCAGAAGGGGCCGCCCTCTATTCCTATTATACAAGTGGGAACTTGAAATCAGAAGGCTCTTCCATCACAGAAGGCATTGGTCAGGGCCGCATTACGGGCAATCTCGATGGTTTAAAAGTCGATGAGGCTTATCAAATTGCTGATAAGGATGCCCTGCCCCTTATTTTCAATCTTTTGGAAAAGGAAGGCCTGTGTCTTGGCGGCTCGTCTGCCATCAATATCGCGGGCGCGGTTGCTATGGCCAAAAATCTAGGCCCCGGCCATCGCATCGTCACCATTCTGTGTGATTATGGCAATCGCTATCAATCCAAATTGTTCAATCCAGATTTTCTGGCTTCCAAAGATTTGCCCATTCCCGGCTGGATGGGGCGCAAAAGCCAGATAATTGCGCCCTTTGTAGAAAGTGACGGCTCATGACATGTGAGGCTTTGTTCCGGTCTGATTCTTACCTAAGCATTTGTGATGCAACGGTTACCGCAATCACAGAGGATGGGGCCATTCTGCTGGATCGGTCGATTTTCTATCCAACTGGCGGCGGCCAACCGGGCGATTGTGGCTGGCTGGAATTGCCAAATGGCGAGCGGCTGGAGCTGGCCGCTACACGTAAGGACAGGGATAGCGGTGATAATTTGCACATCCCGGCAGAAGGACAATCGTTAGACGCACTGTCCGAAGGCCTGTCGGTAGTCTGCCATCTGGATTGGGCCAATCGCTACGCCCATATGCGCCTGCATACTGCCTTGCATCTTCTCTCTGTTGCCTTGCCCTATCCTGTGACCGGTGGCCAGATTGGCAAAGAGGAAGCAAGGCTGGATTTCAACATTCCAGACCCCAATTTCACCAAAGAAGAGGTGACGCAAAAGCTCATCGATATGATAGAAGCCGATCATGCAGTGAGTGAGCTCTGGATCAGTGATGAAGATCTGGATGCGCAGCCCGATCTGGTTAAAACCATGTCAGTGCAACCCCCAAGAGGAGCTGGCAAGGTGCGCCTTATCGCCATTGGCGATATTGATTTGCAGCCCTGCGGCGGCACTCATGTCGGCACCACGCTTGAGATTGGTGCCATTGAGGTGAGCAAGATCGAGAATAAGGGCAAACAAAATCGCCGTGTTCGCATTCGTTTTGTCGGCGATGACACGCTGTAATCATATTATTTTGGATGTCTTTGATGATTGAAACGCCCTCCCTTTATCATGGCCAATGTCATTGTGGCTGTGTCCAATTCACTGTACGCCTGAGCGAAGATTTGCGTTCGGCCCGTCGCTGTAGCTGCTCGCTATGTCGCATGCGCGGAGCCATTGCGGTTTCTGCCGATTTGAATGATATTGAAATCACCAAAGGGCAAGATAAACTTTCCCTTTATCAATTTGGCACAAAAACAGCAAAGCACTATTTTTGCTCACATTGTGGCATCTATACCCATCATCAACGGCGCTCAAACCCCAATGAATTTGGCATCAATGTCGCCTGTCTTGAGGGAATCAGTCCCTTTGATTTTGAAAAAGTGGTTGTCTATGACGGTGCCAACAATCATCCGTCCGATAACATATCGGGCTCTCGCATTGCCGGGTTTTTACGCTTTTCAAAAGACTGACCTCGATCCACGCCTTATCTTTGCCCCATCCCTTTATCCGGCTTGCCAAACATCAGCGATATTTTGCACAATATCGCAATATATAATCACGCAAAAATCTGGGAGGTTTCTTTATGGCAGAACGGACAAAATGGCTGGTCAGTACCGAATGGTTGGAATCCCATCTCAAAAGCCCAGATGTCGTGGTGCTGGATGGCTCTTGGTATTTGCCACACATGGAGCGTGATGCTATCGCAGAATATGAAAAGACGCATATTCCCGGTGCCCTCTTTTTTGACATTGACCAGATTGCCGATCTTTCAAGCGACCTTCCCCATATGTTGCCTTCTGCTGTGCAATTCTCGTCTGCCATGCGCAAAATGGGCATAGGCGATGGCCAACGGATTGTTATCTATGACGGGATGGGGCTATTTTCTGCGGCAAGAGTGTGGTGGACCTTGCGCACTATGGGCGTCACAGATGTCTATATCCTTGATGGTGGTTTGCCCAAATGGCTGGAAGAAGGCCGCCCTGTTGATGATGTTGTGCCAATTCCCGGACAACGCCATTTCTCTGCGCGCCTTGATCATGGGGCCGTGCGTGATTTCCGTGATGTTTTGAAAGCAGTGGATGACAACAGCATCCAGATTGTTGATGCCCGCCCGCGCGAACGCTGGCAAGGTCTGGCCGCAGAACCGCGCCCCAATTTGCAATCCGGTCGCATTCCCGGCTCCCTCAATGTGCCATTCATGGAGCTTTTGGACGACAAAGGACGCCTGAAAGATCTGGATGCGATAAAAGAGCAATTTGAAAAGGCCGGTGTGGATCTTGGCAAACCCATCATCACCTCTTGCGGCTCCGGGGCAACTGCGGCCATTCTGTGTTTTGCCCTTGATAGCCTTGGCCATAGCAAGCATGCGCTTTACGATGGCTCTTGGGCAGACTGGGGCGCGAGAGAAGACAGCCCTGTGGAACGTGATGCATAAACGTCAGTCTCAATCACCTTTTGCAAAGTCTTTTGAGGCTGAAAGCTTGGCCAGATCTTCTGCACGCATTTTATGTGGATGCCACTCTTCACCATCATAAGGCACAGGATCAGCCATGCCCACTATAACAGGCAAATGATCAAGCGCAAAAGCGATGGCTGTGGCATAAGTCTGCTCTTCCAAAGCCTCAAGGCTATCCACCTTTGTGATCGCAAAGGAGCATGTAGCAAGGATTGGCCCTGTATCAATCCTCTCGGCCATTTCATGCAAGGTTACACCATGCTCTTTGGCTGATTGCAAAAAGGCAAAATGCGTTGGACGATATCCCGGTCGGCTTGGCGGGCCGGGATGCAAATTATACGCCTTTGCAAGGCGAGATAATCGATCGGGTTGCACATAAACAGCCGTTAAAAACCCAAAAAGAATACAGGGATGCTGACTATGGGAGAGGGCTTTTGCCAGCTCCTCATCGCTATCAGCCATAGAGATCGCCATATTGGGCGCAAGCTGCCCAATATGATGTTGGAAGAACTCTGCTTCCAGCTTCGGCATTAACAAGATGATGCTTTTGGCACATGTCATCTTTCTATGCTAGCAGGTGAGCCCCCATCCACCAAGATGATCTTTTAAAAACAACAAGCCCGGATGATCTCATCCGGGCTTGTCATTGATGTGATTATACCAACGGCATGAAAGATTAACCCATAAAACCGGCCTTCGGTGCTTTGAAATGGTTCACTGAGCTGCGTTGTCTTTCTAGGGCGCGCCTCATTGAATTGTCTTGACAATTCAATGCAAAAGGTTCGTATCAAAAAAGAAAATGCTCCGGCATTGTCCGATCGAGCCGACGCCTTGCCAGTAAACCATTTCAAAGCATCCTATGGGTCAATCTTTCATGCCGTTGGTATTAGATATTTGAGAGGATCTTTAGATCCCGCTCCCTAGTGCAAAATTTGCGACAAGAACAATTTGGTCCGCTCATGCTGCGGATTATCAAAGAAGTTCTCAGGGTTATTTTGCTCAACAATTTGCCCGGCATCCATGAAAATCACACGGTTGGCCACCTGACGAGCAAAGCCCATTTCGTGGGTGACGCAGAGCATGGTCATGCCCTCTTCGGCGAGACCCACCATCACATCCAACACTTCTTTGATCATTTCAGGATCAAGGGCCGAGGTTGGCTCATCAAAGAGCATGATACGCGGGTTCATACAAAGAGAGCGGGCAATGGCCACGCGCTGCTGCTGACCGCCTGAAAGCTGGCCGGGGAATTTGTTGGCCTGCTCAGGGATTTTAACGCGCTCAAGATAATGCATGGCAATCTCTTCAGCTTCCTTTTTAGGCATATTGCGCACCCAGATAGGAGCCAGTGTCAGATTTTCCATGATTGTCAGATGCGGGAAGAGGTTAAAGTGCTGAAACACCATCCCCACTTCGCGTCGGATCTCATCAATCTTTTTCAGATCATTGGTCAGCTCAATGCCATCGACCACGATCTTACCCTGCTGATGCTCTTCCAGACGGTTGATACAGCGGATCATGGTGGATTTGCCAGAGCCGGACGGGCCTGCAATCACAATCCGCTCGCCCTGCATGACTTTCAGATTGATGTCTTTGAGCACATGGAAATCGCCATACCATTTGTTCATGCCTTCGATTTCGATGGCCACATCAGTATCGGACACATGCATTTTCTTGCGGTCTGCGTGCAGCTCGGACGCGTCTACTGCATTTTCAGTCATAGTATTTTCCTTTGCAGCTTATCGTTTATGACCGGTGTGCAGCCGGTTTTCCATGAAGATTGAATAGCGGGACATGCCAAAACAGAAAATCCAGAAGACAATTGCAGCAAACAGATATCCCGTATGAGACGTATTGGGTGTCGACCATTTGGCATCGGTGAAGGAGAATTGCACCTGTCCAAGAAGATCAAACAAGCCGATGATCAAGACCAAAGTGGTATCCTTAAACAAGCCAATGAAGGTGTTGACAATGCCCGGTATCACCAATTTCAAAGCCTGTGGCATGATGATCAGGCCGGTTGATTGCCAAAAGGTCAAACCAAGCGCAGAGGCCCCTTCATATTGGCCTTTTGGAATGGCCTGCAAGCCACCACGCACCACTTCTGCCATATAAGCAGCAGAGAAGAGCGCCACGCCAATAAGAGCCCGCAGCAATTTGTCGAACGTCACCCCTTCTGGCAAGAAGAGCGGCAAAACCACAGATGACATGAACAAAACCGTGATCAGCGGCACACCACGCCAGAATTCAATGAAGATGACCGACACCAAGCGAATGATCGGCATATTGGAGCGCCGCCCCAAGGCAAGCGCAATGCCCAATGGCAAGGACGCAGCAATACCAGTCACCGCAATGACAAGCGTGACCAAAAACCCGCCCCATTTATCAGTCTCAACATGTGTGAGACCAAAATCATAGGACATGATGCCAAGGATGAGCGCAATCGCGATCCCGATCCCACCCAAAGTCAAAACCACAGGTTTGGGATTGGACTTGGTTGCAACAGCAATTGCCACACCGATTGCGACAATCACGACAAACAGGATGCTATATTCGACCAGATAATCTTCAAAAGACAGATTACCACCCGACAACAGAATGAAGGTCATGACCGGATAGGCAATCAGCATGAAGAGGATATTGAAACGCTTATATGGCACAGAAGGAATGAGCGCTGGAATCAAACCCAAAGCCCCAACGGCAAAGACAATATCCACCCGCCAATATTCTGCGACAGGATAACGACCATAGACAAACTGGCTGAAATAGGCCCGAACATAAGCCCAGCAAGCTCCGGTTTTGCCGGCACAAGCTTCTCGACCCTCTCCCGTCCATGCCACATCATAGAAAGAGAATTTCAACAGCGGCCATGATAGCTGGTAAATGATGTAAATACCAAGCAGTGTCAGGATGGTATGGGGAATGGACGAGAAGAGATTATGCGTCATCCATGCGACTGGACCATGTGTATTGTCAGGAGCCGGAAGTTCTGGCGCCATTTCGGTCCGAACATATGCAATTGATTTATCAGACATAACGCCTCCTATCTCTCTACCATTGCGATGGACCGGTTATACCAGTTCATGAAGAGCGAAATCAGCAGCGAGATGGATAGATAGACAATCATCCAGATGCCAATCACCTCAATAGCCTGCCCGGTCTGGTTCAGAATGGTGCCACCTGCCGATACAATATCGGGATAGGCAATGGCCACCGCCAGAGACGAATTTTTGGTCAGGTTGAGATATTGCGATGTCAAAGGTGGAATGATCACGCGCATGGCTTGTGGAATGATAACCAGACGCAGCGTTGGTCCGTTACGCAATCCAAGCGCATGGGCCGCCTCTGTCTGACCATGGCTTACTGCCAAGATACCGGCGCGCACAATCTCTGCGATAAACGCGCCTGTATAGATGGTCAGGGCCAGCAAGAGACCGACAAATTCCGGTATCACCCGCATCCCGCCCTTGAGGCTGAATTTGGTCTTGACAGGATGATCAAATGTGACCGGCATTCCAGAGAGGAAATAGGCAACAAGCGGCAAACCGAACAAGAGCGCCAAACTGGTCCAGAGCACAGGAAAGCGCTTGCCGGTTTCCATCTGTCGTTTTTTGGCCCAATTGATCAGGGCAAAAATGCCAACAATTGCAGCGACCAACGCATAGCCGATCAGCTCCGAGCCTTCCCCAAATATGGGTTTTGGCATAAAGAAACCACGATTGTTCAGATAAAATTCCGATAGAAAGACGTGGGATTGCTTTGGATGGGGCAAAGCACGCAGCACCGCAAAATACCAAAAGAAAATTTGCAGCAACAGGGGAATATTGCGCACAATTTCGATATAGACAGTGGCGATTTTTGAAACGACCCAGTTATTGGACAGACGGGCAATCCCCATAATGAACCCAACAATGGTTGCAAAGATGATCCCAATCACGGCCATCAGCAATGTGTTGAGCAGTCCTGCAATAAAAATTTCTCCATAAGTGGAGGCAGCAGAAACATCAATCAGGGACTGGTTGGGCGCAAATCCTGCTGTCCCATCCATAAAGCCAAACCCGGAAGCAATATTTTGCTTTTCCAGATTTCGGGCAGCATTTTGAATGATTGACCAAACCAGATAGGCCAATCCAGATACCAGAGCGACTTGGTAGACAATGCCTCTGACTTTAGGATCGTTAAAAATCGATCCCTTTTCAGCTGGCTTGTCAGTGTTCGCATGAGAATTAGCAGCCATACTCTCCTCACGGCTCCATGACCGGCAAAGCAACCGATCCGCCATTGACCGTAGCAATATCCATCCTTCAATGGATGCTTATTATATATTAACTAACTGATATTGCTTACAAAAAACCCCGACAGACACTTTTGTCCTGTCGGGGCTATATTCATCCAACCTTAGCGGATTGGTGGTGCATACATCAGGCCACCTTTAGACCACAGATCATTCACGCCACGTGCAATGCCAAGTGGGGTTTTAGGACCAACATTGCGATCAAAGCTTTCGCCATAATTGCCAACAGCCTTGATCACCTGATAAGCCCAATCATTGGACAGGCCAAGGGCCTCACCAAATGCACCTTCTGTGCCGAGCAGACGACGAACAGATGGATTTTTGGAGTTTTTCATTTCATCAACATTGGCTTGTGTCACGCCAAGCTCTTCAGCATTGACCATGGCAAACAATACCCATTTGTTGATGTTGAACCACTTGTCGTCACCCTGACGAACAACCGGGCCAAGAGGCTCTTTGGAGATGATTTCTGGCAGAACGATATGATCGTCAGCATTGGTCAGCTTCAAGCGCTGTGCATAGAGACCGGAAGCATCGGTGGTGTAAACGTCACAACGGCCACCATCATATGCCTGAACAACCTCATCAGCTTTTTCAAACTGTACCAATTCCAGTTCCATATTGTTGGAACGGTAATAATCGGTCACGTTCAACTCGGTTGTTGTGCCGGTATTGGTGCAGACAGAAGCTCCGTCCAGCTCCAGAGCAGAGCTCACACCCAAAGATTTACGAACCATAAAGCCCTGACCGTCATAATAGTTGACGCCAGCAAAGTTGAGGCCCAGCTTGGTGTCGCGGCTCATAGTCCATGTGGTGTTGCGTGGCAGCACGTCAATTTCACCAGATTGCAGAGCAGTGAAGCGCTCTTTAGCGGACAATGGTGCGAATTTGGCTTTGTCTGCATCACCGAAAACAGCAGCAGCAACGGCTTTACAGAAGTCAACGTCCAGTCCGGTCCAGTTGCCCTGTGCATCCGGATTGGAGAAGCCTGGTAGGCCCTGGCTCACACCACAGGTAACATCGCCTTTGCCTTTCACATCATCCAGGGTATCAGCCTGAGAAGCAGTTGCAGCGACGCTCATTGCGGAGCCAAGAAGCACAGAAAGGAGAACTTTTTTCATTTTGCAGCCTTTAGATCTATTGCCCAATTGAATAAGATTGCGATGCCAAACGGCAATAGTGGAGGAATGCAATTTTTCATCAAACAGCCCCCTCTCCCGTTTTTTATTTAGGTTTGTCACCTTTGCAGTTTGGCAATTGACACTCCCATCGAAGAAAATTATTCGACTTTGGTCAAGAGGTAATTTGCACTTCTATCCACGAAAATGCAGCAATAGCACAATAAACGTACTCAAAAGGTGGATAAATGCAAAATATCCTATCGTTTTCGTCAAAATTAGCGACATTAATTTTGATTTCACGCGCGATTCAAATAGTAAAAATGCAGGTTAATGATGAATAAAAATGATAAATCGACAAAGTCCTATCGCTCAGACACACGTTTGGTGCTCACGGGCCGCGATCCGGCATCCAATCATGGCTTTGTGAATCCCCCCGTGATCCATGCATCAACGGTTATTTTTGAATCGACCGAAATGATGTTTTCCGGCACCGCCCCCTATGGCTATGGCCGCCGTGGCACGCCCACGACCAATGCCTTGACCGAAGCCTTGAGCGATCTGGAAGGCGCAGCCGGCACCGTGCTGGCCCCATCGGGTCTGGCCGCCTGTTCTCTTGCCCTTTTAAGTGCCTGCAAGGCTGGCGATCATGTCCTGATCACCGACTGCGTCTATGAGCCAACCCGCCATTTTTGCGCCACCGTGCTCGAACCCATGGGAATTGAAGTCAGCTATTATGACCCTTTGATTGGCGCAGAGATTGGTGCATTATTCAAGGAAAATACCGTCGCCGTCTTTACCGAAGCGCCGGGATCTCAGACGTTTGAAATGCAGGATATTCCCGCCATTGCCGAAGTTGCCCACGCAAAAGGCGCGCTGGTACTGCTTGACAATACATGGGGAACGCCGCTCTTTTTCAATTCCTTTGAAAAAGGAGCCGATATCACCATACAGGCGGGGACAAAATATATTGTTGGTCATTCCGATGTCATGCTGGGGACCGTCTCTGCCAATGAACGGGCATGGCCGCGCCTGCATGAGGTACATGGTGCCATGGGCTATCATGTTGGGCCGGGGGACGTTTACCTTGCCTTGCGCGGCTTGCGCACCATGGGCGTGCGTCTGGCCCAACATCAGGCAAGCGCAATGGACGTTGCAAAATGGCTGGAAGCCCGCCCGGAAGTGGACCGGGTTCTTTATCCTGCCTTGGAGAGCGATCCGGGCCATGACATCTGGAAACGCGATTTCACCGGTGCCTGCGGTCTTTTGGGCATTGTGCTGAAAGACTGTACCAAGCAGCAGGCCTGCGCCATGCTCGATAGTCTGAATCTGTTTGGCCTTGGTTATAGCTGGGGTGGCTTTGAAAGTCTGGCAATTTATGCCAATCCACGCTCCTATCGAACCGCAACACAATGGGATGAGCCGGGTCAGCTGGTGCGGTTCCATGTTGGATTGGAAGATCCCAAAGATCTGATTGCAGATCTGGA